>NZ_JBNOKM010000001.1:0-554108 GCF_050171015.1 Paenibacillus sp. TC-CSREp1
TACCAGTACATTGAGTTCTATTACAACCGCAAGCGAATGCATGGTGCGCTAGGTTATCTTTCCCCTGCTCGTTTTGCAAAGAAATTTACGGACAAATCCGTAGCGTAAGTGTCTACTTTCTTGACATAGGTCCACTCTCACTATTACATCTTCGGAATAACAGCCAGCACAAGCGCAAGGAAAGCTTCGCGAACACGTTCCGTTGTTTCCATCACTTCGTCATGTGACAGTGGCTGATCCAGTATGCCGGCGGCCATGTTGCTGATACAGGAAATGCCCAGCACTTCGAGACCCGCATGACGAGCTACAATGACCTCGGAAACAGTAGACATGCCTACCGCATCTGCACCCAGCGTACGAAGCATTTTGATCTCAGCTGGTGTTTCATAGTTTGGTCCGAGCATACCTGCATATACACCCTCCTGCACCTTAAAGCCCTGCGCAGCTGCCGTATCCTTCGCAAGCGCACGCAAGCGGCGGCTGTAGGCTTCAGACAAGTCAGGGAAGCGTACGCCAAGCGCAGCATCATTCGGTCCGATTAACGGGTTTCTGCCCGTCAGGTTCAGGTGATCCGAGATCAGCATCAAATCTCCCGCTTCATAGGATGTATTAACACCGCCAGCCGCATTAGTTACCAGCAGGCTGCTTACACCCAGCGCTTTCATGACACGAACCGGGAAAGCTGTCAGCTCCGGGCCATATCCTTCGTACATATGAAAACGGCCTTTCATCATTACAACGGGACGGCCCTGAATCGTGCCAATCAGCAGCTCGCCTTCATGTCCTTCTACAGTAGACACCGGGAAATGCGGAATGTCCTGGTAAGCAATGCTCACACCATCTTCAATCAGCTCGGCAAGCACGCCGAGACCTGATCCGAGAATCAAGCCAACTTCCGGCTTGATCGAGCTTTTACTTTGAATATAAGTTGCCGCTTCTGTAATCATCTGTTGGTTTAAAGCTGTCATAAGATGTAGTTCCTCCTTGAGTAAAAACGATCCGTTTATGAGCAGCGGCTGCATCACCTGTACCCGGTCTTGGGCAGTCCAGTATTCATAACATGCAGCTGCCTATGTATAACGGCGTTTGGTTGGGTTCGAATTTATTTTACCCTAAAATGTTCCATCACTCCGCTGTCCAATTGTGAAGAATATACGGCAAAAGCTATTTTGCCCGCGGATGGTGGGTTTCATAAATTTCCTTCATCGTTTTGCGCCCATGCTGGCTGTATTGCTGTCCGGGCTGCTCGACATGCCCCAGCATGTCCTGCACTGCACGCGTGTCTGCTCCGCTTGCGATCAAATGAGCTGCAAAGGAATGGCGCAGCGTATGCGGCGTAATCTCACCCGAAATGCCCGCATCCACTGCTGCTTTTTTCAGCAGCTTCCAGAATCCTTGGCGGGTTAATCGTCTGCCGGACACGTTTACAAACAGCGCCTGCTCGTCCAATCCGCCCTTGAGCATTTGCTCCCGATACTGATTGATATACACACTGGCCCAGTGAGCAGCAGGAGCACCGATCGGAAGAATACGTTCTTTCCCCGCCCCGCCGCACCTTATGAAACGCATCCCGGGCTGAACATCTCGAACATCAAGCGCAATGAGCTCTGACACCCGTATACCTGTGGCATATAACAGCTCCAGCATCGCCCGATCTCGTACCCCATGCGGCGAATTGACGTCAGGAGCGGCAAGCAGTAATTCGATCTCTTCCACGGTCAGCACTTGAGGTGGCGTTTTGTCAGCCTTGGGTGCCTCGACATCAAACGTAGGGTCTTGAATAATCTCTCCACGCCGCATCAAAAAATGAAAGTACGACCGCAGCGATACGATGCTGCGGGCAATCGTTGCATTTGCACGGCCATCCTGCTTGAGCTGGCCGACAAACAAAACAACATGTGTACGTCTTACCTCGCTGGCTTCACGGATGCTGTATTCCTTTCTCACAAATTCCACGAACTTGTCCACATCTCGGAGATACGATTCCAGCGTGCTGCTGGACATCCCCTTATCTTCTTCCAGGTATAACGCATAGGCGTGTATGGTCTGATTCATGTTCAACACTCCTCATCTGACAGCAATGCCAACAGGTTGACTGCTGCTTCCGTATTTGCATCCCTGGCTGCCGCACAGCTCTTCATATGCTGACTGACAGCTATTCCCCGTACCAATAGAAGAGTCGGAGCCGCTCGGCCATCGTAGGACGTGCTTCTCCAATGCCTGACCAATCCGTTTCCTGAAATACCTTGACCGCGTTGCCGGTTGGAATCTGATACTGATCCACAGGTGAGATCCAGCCGTTAAACAGATCAAGCACGTGATAGAACAAATATACAAGCGCTACGAAAAATATAATAAAACGTATAAAACGGAGCCCTCTCCGTACAGATATAATCATCGAACTGTCCCCTTCCGTGTTCAAGTCCAGTATGGCCCTTGAAACAGGGTATGTCCTTACACAGAGGATTATACCTGGGTGAGAAGAACCTCACACGAGGTACGGGACCAAAAAAGCTCCCCCGTCAAAACCGCCGGTGAGAGCTCGAAGATAGGCTATGTTATTCTTCATCTTTGGGCTTTTGTTCATTTTTAGCTTTGCAACGATAACAAATTCCATGAAAGTCCAGTCGGTGATCTACAACCGAAAAGTTAAATTCCCGCTCCAGTCGTTCTTCAAGCGGTCCAAGCCAGTCCTCACGTATTTCATCCATACTTCCGCATTGCACGCAGATTAAGTGATGATGGTGATGCTTGGATGTATCTCCGCGCAGATCATAACGCGCTACACCGTCGCCGAAGTTGATTTTCTCTACAACATGCAGCTCACTCAGCAGTTCGAGGGTACGGTACACGGTTGCCAGACCGATTTCGGGAGCCTTTTCTTTAACGAGCATGAATACGTCCTCTGCGCTCAGATGATCTTCTTCATTCTCCAAAAGGACTCTGACGGTGGCTTCCCGCTGGGGCGTTAATTTATAACCTTGGGACTGTAGTTGCTGCTTAATTTTATCGATCCGTGCTTCCATTTTCTCCCTCCCCCTAGGAAATCACTGCACACTGCAACTTAACCCACTCTTTTCATTATAGGGGGAGTTCAATATTAAAGTCAACATTTTAGACCATTGCAGAACAACCTAAACGGGAAGCAGCATCGGAGTCACCCAGCGCATCATTGCAGGCGTAACCCACGTTTCAAAAGACGCAACGCCAAGCAGCAGCAACGCCATGACCACTGTCAAAATAACGTAGGAAGCAAACGGCCTTTGGCGACTTGGTGCACGATGCATTAATACCCGATTACGAATGATATATAACGAGAACGTCATGGCAGCCACACTGCAGATAAGCAGAATCGGAATGACAAACAGATTATGCGGTGCCACCGACACAAGTGCGAATAACAGCCCTTTCCATGAATACTGCCCCACGAGGTAACCTACCGTAAAACCGATCAGCACCCCTTTCAAAAAATCGAGCACCAGTATGCCCGGTAAGCCGACAACGGACAAGCCAAGAATAAAGATCAGCCCGACCCATTTCAGATGAAGCATGGCGATATCCCAGTAGGTTCCGGTATCCACGCCTTGGGAGCTATGCTGCACAGTCATGAAGAAGTTGCCCAAATATCCTTCAAGATCCTGCCGCTGCTCCAGGGACAGAGCGTTGACCATCAATGCGCCAAAGATAACACCGACCAGAAACAATACAGCGACGAATACATATAACGAGGTTTGTCCTTTAAACGTAAAATAGGAAGAACGCATTCAGGTACGAGTCCCCTTTCCGATATTGCTGCTGCAAGGATTCGCTACGATCCCATCATCCTTATAGTTCAGCTTATGAACCGGGACTCGCCTGTATGACATCTTGTCCGTGTGATAATGCTCTAATCCTTCTGTACATTTGTTGCAACTTTGCCATACGTACCGCCGCCTCCGGAGGAAAGCACTAACTTCCCTTCACGCGCAGCAACAATCAGCTCTGCGAGCACCGGACCAACCGCCTCAGCCAGCTGTGCTTCGTCCGTACGATGCAATACTGCCATCTCTGTGCCAAAACGATCCAGCAGCTGACGCAGCTTGGCTTTTCCAAGCCCCGGAATGAACTCCAGTGGAACCTGGTAGTGATAAGGTGGTCTTCCTGCGGGAAGCTCCGGCTGCTCCCGGTCTGCAATAGCCAGTATCCGGTCAAGCACTCCTTGAACCAGCTTCTGGCTGCCGCACAGCGGACACCGTTCTGCTGATAGATCTTTCTCGTTCATAACGCTGCCACATGCTGCACAATATGTCCGATGATACTTCCCAAGCCTCGGATTCAAGCCGTAATTGGCAGCAATCCGTCTTCCTTCTTTTCCTTGCAGTGCCTTAGCAAATTCATCAAAGGAAGCATTCGCAAGCTGGAGTTCATTATATTCACGTCCGATTTTACCCAGTGAGTGGGCATCCGAATTGGTCAGAAATGGAACCTGATCCAGTTCCCGAATGTAACTGGCCATGGACGAATCCGAGCTGAGTCCCAGCTCAATCGCATCCACAAGGCGGGTATCCAGCACTTCTTCCATACGAGGAGCTGTGCTGCCGTATATGCCTTTGTGCGGTGTGAACACATGAGCGGGTACAATAAGGCCGCCGCGTGCCTTGATCTCCGCTTGCATCTCCAGGGCAGGCACGTAGACCCGCTGGGAGCTGAGGTTTACATTTTTCATATATCGTGTCATCCATGCGGTAAAGGACTTCATTGTGCTCAGATCACGAAAGTAGGCCAGCATATGAAATTCACGCATTTCAGGCTCGCGCAGCTCAATCTCTGTACCAAGCAGAATCGTTGTATCCTGATAAGCGATGCCCCCGCCCTCAATCTCGGACATCGTTCCATTCTCCAATAGCTCTTCAATATCTCGCTGCACCACAGGTGAATGACAATCAATGACACCCAGCAATTGAATGCCTTTGCGATGTGCTGCCTCCCGGGCAATGTTCTCGAAGGTCAGATCACGGCTGCCGCTAATTTTAACTGCTTCACCGCGGGAAGTACGCCCGATGTGGATGTGCAGGTCTGCATAACAGGGCTGCCACAGCGCCGTTGTTCCCGTGTCCTTTTCCATTCTCAAAACCGTCCTGTCGTTCTGTAAATATCCCACGCATACACGGCCATCATCGTCTTGGCGTCACTAATCCGGTTTTCATCCATCAGCTTGTAGGCTTCCTCCAGCGTAATCTCCGATACTTCAAGAAACTCGTCCTCGTCCAGTGCCATGTCTCCGGCTTCCAGCTCTTCGGCGATGTACAGATGAATAATCTCGTCTGCAAAGCCCGGTGAGGTGTAAAAAGAACGCAAATGGCGCAGCGACCGGGCGGTATATCCCGTCTCTTCCTTCAGCTCACGAGCGGCTGCAATCTCTGGCTGCTCTCCAGGGTCCAGCTTGCCTGCAGGAATCTCAACCTCGGTACGTCCCATCGCCTGACGGTATTGATCCACAACCAGCATCTGGTCACCCTTCAGTGCCAGCACCGCTACCGCTCCCGGGTGTTTGATGATCTCCCGGGTTGCTGTCTGCCCATTGGGCAGCTTGACCGTATCGACTTGTAGTGAAATCACCTTTCCCTCAAAGATCGGCTGTGTTGAAATAGTCACTTCATCAAGCTTCGGATTCGCCGGCTGCTTGGCATAGATTGTTTCAGCAGATGTTCTGGATTTCATGCGTACTTCAGCTCCGTTTCTATTAGTGATGAGTTCAAATGAACTAAGATGTATAAAACATTGTTTTTGGGCATATGGTGAGCCTATAGGAAACTAACCGTGCTTTTCTAAAAGCAAACGAATGGTTAGTCACAAGGGGGACGATTTTGATGAAAAGTTATCTTACACCTCAGTCGGCGCATGTTGTTGGACAAGCCAGACAAGTACAGCTCATACTCAGGCAGTGGGTACGCGAATGGGGCCCTGACACCAAATTAAGCGAGATGCTTGCCGGGCGCAAGTCTTAATCATAATTGTTGTTCAAAAAGTCCGAACCCGGCCTACACCGAATTCGGACTTTCATTTCTTTTTTTTCAATCAAGCTACGGTTACATCGTCAAATATCAATCATTTACCCGATCGCTTACTTTCCTTTTGCCGTTTCCTGCACAATCGCGATAACGACTTGGGACAGCTTCACAATATCCGCCGCTCGAATGCGCTCTTTGGTTGTATGAATATCTTCATACCCTACCGCAAGGTTCACTGTCGGAATGCCGAATCCGTTAAAAATGTTCGCATCACTGCCGCCGCCAGAAGCAAATGTGCTTGTTTCCAGACCAAGGCTTCGAATTGCCCGCTGTGCAAGTTGTACCACCTCATGATCGTCATGGAAGCCAAATGCAGGGTATTTAATCTCACTGCGGAATTCTGCTGTTGCACCGAATTTACGGCATGTGGTCTCCAGGGCTTCACGCATTTCGGCAATCTGTTGTTCGATTTTTTCCTGCACAATGCTGCGCGCTTCCGCATCGATCTGCACAAAATCACAGACCACGTTCAGCGCAGAGCCACCTTGGAATTTACCAATATTTGCCGTCGTTTCATCATCAATGCGTCCAAGCTTCATCGCTGCAATCGCTTTGGCCGCAACCTGGATCGCACTGATTCCATCTTCGGGATTCACACCGGCATGTGCTGACTTGCCATAGATGTTCATCTGAATTTCCGCTCTTGCTGGAGCAGCCACACAGATCGTACCCACCGCTCCGTTGGAGTCCAGTGCATAACCAAAAGCAGCATCAATGTCCTTCGGATTCATCGCACGAGCACCGATAAGGCCAGATTCTTCCCCGACTGTAATCACGAACTGGATTTTGCCATGCGGAATGTTATTTTCCTGAATGACACGAATCGCTTCAAACAGAGCTGCAATGCCCGCCTTATCATCCGCACCCAGAATCGTTGTGCCATCACTGCGAATCCATCCGTCCTCGCCAAGCTCCGGTTTAATTCCTTGTCCAGGAGTTACCGTGTCCATATGACACGTGAAGAGCATCGGCTCCACATTTTCCACACCTGAAGCTTCCAGTGTAACGACAAGATTGCCCGCACCGTGACCCGTCTGGTTCATCGTATCGTCCTCATAGACGTGAAGGCCCAGACCCTCAAATTGTTCTTTCAACACCTTGGATATGTTCTGTTCATTTTTTGTTTCGCTATCAATCTGCACCAGCGCCATAAACTGCTGAATAACACGTTGCTCATTAATCATTAGACTTTCCTCCCTATCGTAGATACGGTACAATAAAGTTACTATGCTTGTTTAAAAGGTCTGAAAGGAGTTCTCTCTTCATGCAAAATAAGAAATGGTTCAAAATAGTGATCTATCTCATGCTGGCCGCTATGATTGGCTCCACCCTGTTTATCGCGCTGGAACCGCTGCTGTTTGGATAATCACTGACCTGAAGCCCTTCAAACGTTCTGTCTACAGACGCTGGAGGGCTTCTTCTTGTGTGCTCCAAGCCATCTCATACGGAAATATACGCTGAAAATAAGGAATAATATCCCTCGCCACCTGCTCCACCGCATAGGTCTTGCCCGTAATATCCTCCAGTGAGGTAACACCATACTGTTCGATCCCGCATGGAATAATTCCTTGAAACCCGGCATGCTGGATGCCTGAGGTAATGTTAAAAGCAAACCCGTGACTCGTCACAAACCCGCGTCGATGCTTACACCGATTAAACTTGATGCCGATGGCAGCAATCTTCAAATCACCGATCCATACACCCGTATACCCCTCTTTACGGCCAGATTCAACACCCTGATCCGCAAGATAATCGATCATGACCTGCTCCAGCTTGCGCAGATAACCGTGCAAATCCAGATCCTCATCCCTGCCTAGCACCAATAGAGGATATCCTACCAGCTGCCCGGGCCCATGATAAGTAATATCCCCGCCCCGATCAATTTGAAACAAGGAGATCCCTTGAGCCTTCAGCTCCTCTTCGCTCCACAGCAGATGCTCGGGATGGTTCTGTGAACCGATTGTATAGGTTGGCGGATGCTGCAACAGCAGCAGCTGTTCAGGGCCGTCGCCTGCGTCCAGCTGCTGCACGATAGATTTCTGAAGATTCCATGCCTCTTCATAATCCAGCATCGGTATGTATGCCACATTTAGCAATTTGCCCATCATTCCCCACATCCTTCTGCCTCATTGATTAATATATGAAGATAAACCCGTCTGTAGACAGTCAGAAAAGTGCACGGCCTGAGGCACATACACTTTCCCGTCATTTATATTATACACTTAGTAAACTTTCGTCTCCATGTTGTAGCCTTCCAGGTTCTCCTTGACACGCTGCAAGAACCGGCCACAGATTACCCCATCCAGAATACGGTGATCCAGAGAAAGACACAGGTTAGCCATCGAGCGTACAGCAATCATATCGTTGATAACTACCGGTTTTTTCACAATGGATTCAAAAGTAAGGATTGCCGCCTGCGGATAGTTGATAATGGGCTGGGAAAGAATCGAACCGAATGAACCTGTATTGTTCACCGTAAACGTCCCGCCCTGCATATGATCCAGCTTGAGCGTGCCTTCACGGGTCTTGCGAGCCAGATCATCAATCTCGCGAGCAAGTCCTGCAATGTTGCGCTGATCCGCATGTTTGATTACCGGTGTAAGTACAGAGTCCTCTGTACCCACAGCCATCGACAGGTTAATATCGCGCTTCACAATAATTTTGTCAACCGCCCACACCGAGTTCATGATCGGGTAATCTTTAATTGCATTGACGACACCCTTCATCATAAACGAAAGATAGGTCAGGTTAATACCCTCTTTCCGTTTGAACTCATCCTTCAGCTTGTTGCGCAGCATGACCAGGTTCGTTACATCCACTTCAATCATCGTCCAGGCATGAGGAATTTCGGATACACTTTGACGCATATTGCGAGCAATCGCGTTGCGCACAGGGGTAACATCAATGAAATATTCCGATCTTCCTTGTCCGCCGCCTTCCACTTCAATCTGCGGAATTTTAGGACTTTCTGTCAGATGAATGCCGGAATGACGCACCGGAATGCCAGCATCGGATGCAGGAAGCGTCTGACGTGCATCTTGATTCGCAGAACCAGCTGCAGAGCCAGTACTCAAGCCGGAATCGCGACTAATCCCGCTAAAAGGAGATGCTGGCGCTGACTGTGATGAATTAACCGAGGCAGCGCTTTGCACAGACCCTGATGCCGCACTTGCTTGACCGCCTTGTGCAACAAATGCCAGCACGTCCTTGCGTGTAATCCGTCCACCTGCACCTGTTCCCTGAATATGCTGCAGGTTCAACCCATGCTCTGCCGCCAGAGACTGCACTGCAGGTGAATAACGATTGCGCATCGGCTGATTCGGATCATAAGTAGGAGCGTTCGTACCAGCGGCAGGAGCCTGAACCGAATTACGCTGCATCTGCACTTGTTGTACCGGCTCCTCTTGAGATGCGGCAGGTACTGCCTGCTGTGCTGCCTCTTCATCGGAAGCAGCCACCTGCATACGGCAGATCGCTTCACCTACAGCAATCGTCGTTCCTTCTTCTACCAACAGATCACCCATGATTCCGTCTACTGTAGATGGAATCTCGGCATTTACTTTATCGGTAATGACTTCACAGATCGGCTCATACTGTTCCACAGGTTCACCCGGTTTTTTCAACCATTTGGCTATGGTTGCCGAGACCAGTGATTCTGCCAGCTGCGGCATGATGACGTCGATCCATTTCATACGTTCAGCCATTGATTTATCACTCCAAACTTTACTTTTAACCTTTAATGGAATTATATACCATTTCAGGCTATTAAGATATCTTCTCTAATCAGTATTCGGCAAGTTCACGCATGGCTGCTTTGGCTTTATCCTTGCTCAGCATGTAAAACTTCTCCATCGTCGGGCTGATTGGCATGGCCGGTACATCCGGACCACACAGACGCTGAATAGGCGCATCCAGATCAAACAGACATTCCTCGCTGATAATAGCTGCAACCTCTGCACCTACACCGCCGGTTTTGTTATCCTCATGTACGATCAGCACCTTGCCTGTCAATCGGGCAGAAGCAATAATCGCTTCACGGTCAAGCGGCTGCAGCGTGCGCAGATCAAGTACATGAGAGGTAATGCCCTCTTCACGCTCAAGCTCTTCGGCAGCCTGCATGACAAAGTGCAGTGGTTGACTGTAACCAATGACCGTAATATCTGCACCTTCACGAAGCACGTTGGCTTTACCGATCGGAACGATGTAATCATCCTCAGGAACATCTTCCTTGATGAGCTTGTAACATTTTTTATTTTCAAAAAAGAGCACAGGGTCCGGGTCGCGGACAGCCGCTTTCAGCAGTCCTTTGGCGTCATACGCCGAATATGGAGCAATAATCTTCAGACCCGGCGTACCGAAAAAGATGGATTCCGGACATTGCGAATGATACAGCCCGCCGAAGATGCCGCCGCCGATCGGTGCCCGAATCACGATTGGACAGCTCCAGTCGTTGTTGGAGCGGTAACGAATTTTGGCCGCTTCACTAATAATCTGGTTTGTTGCAGGCAGCATAAAGTCTGAATATTGCATCTCGGCAATAGGTTTCATGCCATACATCGCTGCACCGATCGCAACACCCGCAATGGCTGATTCAGACAGCGGTGTATCCATGACACGCATCTCGCCAAATTGTTCCTGCAGCCCTTTCGTCGTCGTGAACACGCCGCCCTTTACCCCGACATCCTCACCAAGCACAAACACATTCTCGTCGCGTTCCATCTCTTCCTTCATTGCGAGACGAATTGCATCAATATATTCCATCATAGCCATGATTACCGTCCCCCTTCTTCGCTGTCCGCATAGACATGCGTCAGCGTGTCCTCAGGTTTCGGATATGGCGCATTGTCTGCATATTCAGTTGCTTCCTTCATTTCCAGCGCAAGCTGTGAAGCCAGATCCGCATCCCGGGCTTCATCCCAGATGCCGCATTCAATCAAATAATTTTTCATGCGCAGCACGCCGTCCTTCTTCCAGTTCTCCTCAACCTCTTCCTTGGTCCGGTAAGCCAGATCATTGTCCGAAGTGGAGTGAGGAGACAGGCGATACATCATTGCTTCAATGAGAGTTGGTCCTTCGCCCGCAATGGCACGCTGACGTGCTTCCTTCACGGCCGCGTACACCTCAAGAGCATCGTTGCCATCTACCCGCAGGCCAGGGAAGCCGTAACCGAGTGCACGGTCCGACACCTTGCCGCTGAGCTGTTTATGCAGCGGAACGGAGATCGCATATTGATTGTTCTCACACATGATGATTACAGGCAGCTTGTGTACACCTGCAAAGTTGGCCCCTTCGTGAAAATCCCCCTGGTTGCTTGAGCCTTCACCAAAGGTAACAAAGGATACAAATTCTTTCTTCTGCATTTTGGCAGCCAGAGCAAATCCAACAGCATGAGGAACCTGCGTTGTAACCGGGCTGGAGCCCGTAACGATCCGCAGCTTTTTGTGTCCGAAGTGACCTGGCATCTGCCGTCCGCCACTGTTCGGATCTTCCGCCTTCGCAAATGCAGACAGCATCAGCTCACGCGGCGTCATGCCTACAGCCAGAACGAAGCCATAGTCACGGTAATAAGGTAAAAAGTAATCGTGATCCCGGTCCAGACCAAATGCCGCGCCAACCTGCGCAGCCTCCTGACCTACACCGGATACGTGAAAGTTAATTTTGCCGGCCCGCTGCAAAAGCAAGCATCGCTCGTCAAACTTGCGTGCAAGCAGCATGTATTTGTACATATCCAATACTTCACCATCGCTAAGTCCAAGCTGTTCATGGCGGTGGACCGCATCTGCAGTACCTTGTGAACTCATATGAGGTACCTCCTTTTAGTCAGAGCCTGTTCAGCCTTACTACCCGATCTTATAACCTGGTACTAAGACTTGGCTTAACCTTATTATAATCCCTTTTGCCCAAAAAAGGAAAGAACCTTTCTCATAAGCCTGTCCGGCTTACATGCCAATCGCTTTTCCATCCACGGCCAGCATGGCCTCGCCCATAATTTCAGAGAGCGAAGGATGCGGGTGAATGGTCTGCCCGACCTCCCACGGAGTAGCATCCAGCATCTGCGCCAGTGAGGCTTCTGCAATCAGCTCTGTTACATGGGTGCCAACCATATGTACGCCCAATATATCATTCGTTTCAGCGTCTGCAATGACCTTCACAAAGCCGTCACGGCTTCCATGTATTAGTGATTTGCCGATCGCCTGAAAAGGAAACTTGCCCGTTTTGATCTCATGGCCGCGTGCCTTGGCTTCCTTCTCCGTAAAACCAATGCTTGCCGCTTCCGGCCTTGTGTACACACAGCGCGGAATCCGATGAGCCTCAACCGCATGCACAGGCTCACCAGCAAGATGATTAACCGCGAGTATGCCCTCATGGCTTGCTGCATGCGCCAGCTGTAATCCGCCGATACAATCACCAATCGCATAGATGTGACCTTCCCCCGTCTGCAGATGCTGATTCACTGCAATGTAGCCGCGCTCTACTTTGATATCTGTATTCTCCAGTCCAATATTTTCAACGTTTGCCTGACGTCCAATGGACACCAGCATTTTTTCAGCAGTCAGTGTCTCCAGGTCATTTCCTGCAAGCTGCACATCCACATGCACGCTCTGATTCTCTGCACGATAACTGTCTGCCAGTAATTTCGCACCCGTAAGAAAACGAACACCCCGTTTGCCCAGCAAACGCTGCATTTCTCTCGCTACATCCTCATCCTCTGCCGGAAGCACATGCTCAGCCGCCTCAACCACGGTCACACTCACGCCAAAATCATTTAGCATCGACGCCCATTCCAGCCCGATCACTCCGCCACCTACAATAATGATTGAAGCAGGCAGCTCGTCCATGCGAAGCGCCTCATCACTGCTCATAATATATCTTCCATCCGGCTCAAGCCCGGGCAGTATGCGCGGACGTGATCCCGTAGCAATGATCAGATTGGTTGGAACGACTGTATCCATCTCGCCATCCTCGAACTCCACCGCTACTGCACCGCTCTGCGGCGAGAAGATCGAAGGTCCGATGACACGCCCCTTGGCATGTACAACCTCGATTTTATTTTTTTTCATCAAATACTGCACACCCTTGTGCAGCTGCTCAACAATGGCATCCTTGCGTGCCTGCACTTTGGGAAATACCAGCGTTGCTCCCGTCGTCTCAATTCCGTAGCTCTGGCTGTCCTGAATCTCGACGTACATCTCCGCACTTTTCAGCAAAGCCTTGCTCGGAATGCAGCCACGATGCAGGCATGTTCCACCCAGCTTGTCCTTCTCGATAATAACAACCTTCTTTCCCAGCTGTGCGGCACGGATTGCGGCCACATATCCTCCGGTTCCTCCGCCCAGTACAGCAACATCACATGGTATTGGCATCTCTACGTTCTCCTCTATACATTCATTTTTGGGTTTCATAAATAATAAATGGGGTTCTTATAAAATAATAAATAGGTGTGCTTGCATCCCAAACAATGGCATGCCCTCTATCTCATTGTACTCTCCTTGCGCAGTCAACTCAAAGTTTGTGCAATCTCGCATGGACAGCTTGTGCATTCCAAGCTATGATATAAACAGGAATTCTCTGTAAGCGTAACCTTTATATTATGTCTACTCTGGCAGAAAGGGTATAATGCTCATGAATACAAAATTAGTCTTTGCGCGCTTTCTCGCTATTATTGTACTCGTCATCCCTGGCTTGATGGCCATGAAAGGTTTCCTCATGATGAAAGATGCCCTGTTTCTGTATTACGCGGAGCATGGGAATGACTTGATCTCTCCCGGCTTCCAGTGGCTCTCTTTCTTCGGTGGACTCGCCCTGTTTGCAGCAGGCATGAGTTTTCTCGGCGGCTGGATTTTGTTTCGCGACCGTAAACGCAATTATGTAGGCCCTCGTTTTCGCTCGAAAAAGCAGCCTGAACAGGTCGAAACACCCGGAAGCACTACCTGATTCCGGGCTTTTTTGTTTCTTCTCATTTTACATATAGATCGGAAGGTTGATTATGGTTTCTTTTGTATTGACATTAAAACGCCTGCTTAAAGGCATATTCTATGCATTCAAAGACCCCAAATTTCTGGCTTTGTTCGTTTTAACGGCGGCAACTTTGTTATCAGGCACCCTGTTCTACACACGTGTGGAAGGACTTCACTGGATTGACGCTCTTTACTTTTGTGCCGTTACATTAACCACCGTGGGTCATCCAAGTTTCGTGCCTTCCACGGGATTGGGCAAAGCCTTTACTGTCATTTATATGTTTGCCGGCATCGGTCTCACCTTTGCCATGATTGCCAGAATTACAGCCGGTATTTTATTCCCTCGCAGAATGAAATCAGAACAGGATGAAGAGTAGACTACTCACTCTCTTGCATTAACTGAACTGTATCCCTTACTCGTATAAAGCATCCCGGAGTTTGGTAGACATGCGTGACTCCTTGGAGGAGGATTTCAGAATGGTTCTGCGCAGCGTCAAGTTGCTTGCCTGCAATTTCTCTGCCTCTGCCATCAACTCAGCAAACAGAGTCTGTGCAGACTCATCCAGCTTGCCTTGTTCCTGCAGCTCCTTGTAACGCTGCTTCAGCGAATTCAAAACTTCGTTCATGGGTAACACCTCTTTTCAAAAAACTGTATAACTCTGCATCTGCCGTGACCAATATCGCAACAAACCATATCGTAACACAAACTGCTCCATTTTAGTTCTGGCTCTTTCCAAAGCAGATGTGGTAATCTGTAATGGTCGCTTTTTTTGAATTCCGTATGCGAGAGGGGTAGCAGCACCGTGCAAACTGGACGTATAACCGTTATTACTGGACCCATGTTCAGTGAAAAATCCGGTGAACTTATTCGCCGTTGTCAGAAGCTTATTCAATTTGGCCGTAAAAAGGTCGTTGCCTACAAACCAGCCGAGGATGATCGTTTCGCTCAGGACGAGATCGTAAGCCGGATTGGCTACAGACTGCCCGCCCATTCCATTCCCCGGCAGCTGACGCCGGAATCCATAGAGACGATTCTGAAGCAAACCATAGATGCCGATGTGGTTGCCTTTGATGAGGTACAATTTTTCAGCAGTGCAATTATGGAGCTTGTCTCCGAACTGGCCTACTGCGGCAAACATGTTATTGTGGATGGACTGAATATGGATTACCGCGGCAAAGAATTCGGATATATCGGCGGTCTGCTGGCCATGGCCGATGATATTGAAAAATTATCGGCGTTCTGTGCTGTTTGCGGCAGCCCGGATGCAGCGTTCACACAGCGTATTGTCAACGGAGAACCTGTCACATTGGGTCCAGTTGTCATGATTGGCGATTCAGAAGCCTATGAGCCCCGCTGTCGCTGCTGCTTTATTCCTCCTCACAAAGTCGAGTGTCCTTCTTAAAAGCCCTGCTGGGCTTTTTTGTTTACACTGAAAATGTGCATTATGAGATACTATTTTTTAAAAACATCAGTACGAAGCATCCAGCAGCACGAATAAAAAAAGCATCGCATAGGCGATGCTCCAAAATCAATTCCCGCTAATCCCGGGAAACAAAATACTTGTTCGTCATGTAATAAGCGTCTCCGCGCGACGTTTCAACCATTCCTTTTTTGGCATCCAGAAATACAATTTCTTTGCATTTTGTGCAATACCATTTTGTACGCTTATAAGGGGATTCCGTCACGTAAGCCGTGCCACATTTACAATCAATCTTCATCAATATCTCGGTTGATTTATAAGCACTGGACAAACGATCCAGGTTATCCTGCTGCTGCGTAGGCATAATCGTCTGCTGATAATCGGAAAGATGATTTTGAACTTTGAAGTCTGCAACCAGTCCTGCGTTTAATCCAAAAAACTCTTTACCGATCTCCGTCACGAAGCGCTTCTCATTTCTATAACAATCGAGCCATTCAATAATCTGCTTGTTAGACAGTGGAACCGTACCCTTGATACCGCTGTTTAAAGTGTAGGTCATGATGTATAAAGTATCGTCTTGTCTTCCTGAGTACATTAGAATCCTCCTTCGAATACATTTGCTAATGTACTACAAAAACGCGCATAAATCAAAATAATATTGTTTCCTGAGCGCATTTCTTCTTATTAAATGGGGAACATGCCCCTTTCATCCGCCAAAGACTTACAGGAACTGCATACACCTGTAACATTTCCCTGCGGAGCAGCGTAATGCAATATGTGATTCACATGTTTCTTGCAAATGGAACAGTAGTACCTCCTTTCCTTTTTTGGAATGTGGTCCGATAGCTTCACTACGTTTTGCTGCCGTTTAAACCTTCGTAAGAAGCTCCGCCAATGCATATTCGCCTCACTCTTTTCTGTTCGCCAGCCTTGTAGTCGCTTCTCAATCCTTGGCCTGTAAATCGCGCCACCTATTATGTATACGATTCCAAGTTGTGCGTGTCTATCTCATAATTTATTCGACGTTTTTGCTGTTTTTCCTGTTTTAATCTCAGTACATATTAAAAAAAAACGACAGCTACCTCTCTCTTTCACAAAAGAGAAATAGGTGACTAGTCGATTTTTTGCTTGTTTTTTTATTTATAAAATGTGCCCAGCACGTCCAGATCTGCCGAACGCTCAATCCGAAAAGGATAGATGAAACCCTGCTTGATTTTGGAAAATTTGCGCCCCCACAGATCCAACCCCGACGTGAACTTATACGCCTGGTATATAAATTTAGAGCAATAGTTTCGTTCAATGCTCAGAAGATCCGTTTGCAAACGATAATACTTTACCTGCTGATAATGATCCTCGACCCATTCCGCTGCCCGATCTCCAACTTGACGAAGCCTGGAGCGAAATACGATAAAACGGTCTCCTTCATAGAAACGGGTGAGGTACCAGTCCAGTGTATCGGCAAAAACAGGTCCATAAGGATGCACATGATACACCTTCCCATCCAGACCAATAATACCCATATGACCGGCATAATAGGTTGACTCTGAGCTTGGAGTATATACGATGTCCCCCGGCTCAAGCTTCATTGAAGTTAATACACTAAGAGGCAGGTCCTGCTGTTGTCTTCTCGCGGCTGCCCGTTTACGGCGCCCCTCTACCAATAAACGGTGAAGGGCTCCAGCTGCGGCAAGATAGATTTCGGACCACTTGATTCGTTTCTTGTTTATTCGATTAAGCATGCGCTGAATGAACGTGACATTACGCGTTGAAGGTAAATTTTTTTTCATATGCTGCACTCCGCTCTTGTCGGTTCGTGAAAACCTGTTTTTGAATCCTTATTTTATTGTTTTATCGATTTTGATTATAGTTTGTTTGGAGCTGTTCTTCAAATGGATCAAGCCCCCTTCTATTTTGTGCAGTCTTATTTTCTTCATACCCGCAGCAGACAAAAAATAACCTCGGGAAATTCCCGAGGTTATCCGTAGTACGAAGTCCATTTCTCAGTGAAAGTGATAAATCATTCCTCTACCACACCGAGTGCTTTGTTTTTCTCTTTAAACCGGCTGTTATGCGAAGAGACGTAAGCAACCTTCTCCGCAGTCGGGTCCAAGTACAGTTTCGCGCTGTTTACTGCCAGAGCTGCATCCGTAAACGTACCCGCAATCAGATATAATTTACTGCCATAATCTACGAAATCTCCTGCTGCAAAAACACCCGGGATATTCGTTTGCAGTCTCTCGGTTGTTCTGACATGCCATTCGCCCAAATCCAATCCCCAATCACGAATCGGACCAAAATCACTCTTCATGCCATGATTAACGATAACTGCATCAACTTCAAGCATCTCTGTCTGTCCATTTTCCATATGGGTGATGGTTACATGTTCGATCATTTCCCCGCTCAAGCTGTGCAGCTTCTCAATCGAGTAAGGTGTCCGCACGTCTACTGACGATTCTTTCATACGCAGCACATTGCGTTCCAGCCCGCCAAAATGATCACGCCGATGTACCACCGTTACTTGCTCGGCAAGGCTCTCCAGCTCATTAGCCCAATCCACAGCTGAATCTCCCCCGCCAGAGATGAGCACCCGTTTACCGCGGAAAGGCTCCAGCTCCTGTACAGTATAATGTAAGTTCGATACCTCGTAGCGATCTGCTCCTTCAAGCTCCAGCTTCGCCATTTTATAAATGCCATAGCCAATTGCTAGAATAACCGTGCGTGTCCAATGTTGTTCCCCGCTTGCCGCTGTGAGAAGAATCGTACCGTCATGCAACCGCTCAAAGCCTTCAATCTGTTGTTCAAATACCAAAGTTGGATCGAAGGTCCGGGCCTGCTGTTCGAGCTGCTTGATTAAATCCTCACACAGGATCGGGGTTACTCCGCCAACGTCCCAAATCATCTTTTCCGGGTAAAAAAGCATACGTCCCCCAAGTCTGTCTCTCGCCTCAATCAGCTTGGTCTTCATATCACGCATACCGCTATAAAAAGCAGAGTACATGCCCGCCGGGCCGCCTCCGATGATGGTTACATCATAAAGCTCCAAATCCTGATTCATCTTTATAGGACCTCCATCCATTCGACTATCATCGATTATGATATTGATTCTCATTATCGTTTAAGTTTAATGGAAATCTGTTGAAATTACAATGGTTATATGATTTTTGCCTCCTGAATAACCTTACGTATACGATTTCCTCTTAATTTAACGCGCTCTTGGAGCAGACAAAAGTTTATCTACGACAAAATCGAGTTGTTTATTGATGGAATAGATGTCCGAATAATAAAAGAAATCAAAATCAATCTCGATCAGACGACCTTCTTTTATTGCCGGAATGCTGTTCCATACAGGGTTATCTGTTAGATTGTCTGCCCCATCATACACAGAGCGAAACACATAGTCACCTACGTATTCCGGAAGAACTTCCATCGAGATTGTAGAACCAGCAGCTTCTGATGCTACATCGATTTTGTCTTGTACTACTTTAGGAGCTTTCATTTCCAGATACTCATAGACTGCCTGAGAACCCCGACCAAATTGCTTGCTCTCCACAACGACCATACCTTTCAGACCGCCTTCAATAATGGAAATGGTCTTGTCCAATATCCCTGCATCTGCAAGTGTTTTCTTGCTCTCCTCCACTTTGCTGTTAAGATCATTAATCAAGACTTCAGCTTCCTTTTCTTTACCAAAGATGCTGGCTATGCTGTGGAGCCGTTCTTCTGTTGTCATTATTTCATATGGAATATACACCGTAGGTGCGATGTTTTTCAAAATGTTATATGTTTCTTCCGACGGGACAATAATCAGGTCTGGATTAAGGTCAATGACCGCTTCAGGGTTCGGTTCGAACCAGGTACCCAGTGAATTCACACCTTCGAGCTCACTCTTGTAAGCAGCCCCGTCGTATACATCTGATGTTGCGATTGGCTTAACTCCAAGTGCAATCACATCACCCTGAAGATACAGCACAACAACCCGTTTTGGATTAGCTGGAACAATAACATCACCTTTTATTGTCGAGACCGTGCGTGTTTCATTATCTTTGTTTACTTGACTTCTCGTATCTGAGGTTACTGCCTGATTGCCGCTGTTGGAATTCGCACCTGTGCTTTCACCGGCAGATCGAGTAGCAGCTGTCCCCGAAGAACAGGCCGCAAGGAGCATCGTTAAACTCAACAACGCAATCATGATCATGCTGGCGCTGGTTTTTTTACTTTTCATTGGTGTAGACCCTCCGTCTTTATATTGATAATGATTATCATAATCAATATATCCCGACTTCAATGTCCAGCCAATGGACGATTCGGATAAATGCAATGGACGATCTTCAGTTCGTGCTTCTTTCCTCATCTTCTTTTGATAAAGGCTTGGAGACATGCCTACATTTTTCTTGAAGATACGGCTGAAGTAGTACACGTCCGAATAACCAACCTCTGCTGCGATATCGCCGAGCGTTGCATCAGAGCGCACAAGTAAATCCCGAGCCTTGCCAATTCGTGTCTGTATTAAGTAATCGATGGGACTATACCCCGTCTTTCTTTTGAATCGCATCGATAAATGACGAGAGCTATAATTAAATTGCTCTGCTAGCAAATCAAGTGTAACCTGTTCTCTGTAATGATTCTGGATGTAACGAATGGTTTGTTTTACCGGGTCCGCAAGTTCTGTTTGAACCTCCTGTGCATACAGTTGAACCATCAACTCATGAATGAACTGATAAAACAAACTTTTAGTATGAAGCAGATCTAATTGGGTTGACTGCGCCCATGCTTTCTCCATCTCACTAAGATATCGTAACAGTCCCAGTGGACTACTCGGTGTAAACCCATACTGCAAGGAGAACGGTGCAGCCTGAGGCTGTGCCAATAACATTTTATTTCGAAAACGAGGAAAAGCAAGGAAGGCCCTGTAATAAAGCAGAATATATTCAAAATCTGCATTGGCTTGGATATCCAGTGAAGCTCCTTTCGCTCCATGAAGCATGTAAAATCGCTCCGCCTGGTGTTCTTGTCCATCCAATTGAAGTTGAGCAGATCCCCGAATCGTATATATAAATCCATTTGCCGGAAGTGAATAGGAACTCAGTTGTGCTCCTGTCTCCATAACGATTCGGCGGATATCCAGAACCTTAACTGCGGCTTGATTCCAGCATTTCATCTGTTCGTCTAATTGCATCAAATACTCTCCAATCCCAGCCTCACCTAAAGACCTTTAATGGTCATCATTCTGCCAAAAATCGATAAGACATATGCCCGCAGAGGTGCACTATAGTCTGTCAATTATAAATGATAATAATTTTCATTATCAACTAAAATTTAAGATGGATTTGGATTGCTTCTCAGCAAGTAATCTTTCCGTTTATTTTTTTCTAGAGATCTTCGTAAACCACGCAGCCAGTTCCTCTGTTTGATCTAATGTAGCAATAGGGTCAAAGTACCATGAACGATCCTTGCTCCATATGAAGACCCGATCATTTTTAACTGCATCCAGTGAACTCCAGACTGCTTTGGTTTTCAAGTCTTCAAGGGTCAGATTATCTGCTGTTAGAATAATATAGTCTCCGACGAATTCCGGAATTGCTTCAGATGAAACTTCAACCAGTTGGTCTTTCATTAAAATCTCTTTTTTATCTGCAGGTGGATTCAAACCAAGCGCACTATAAACTGCCTGACCTCCACGACCAAAATTATCACCAAAAGCCATTGGTGCTTTCTCATCGAACTGCATAACCGACACCTCGGCGGATGCATCAAGCGCTTCACCAACGCGCTTTTTGGCATCTGCAATTCTTGCATCATAATCGGCTAACCAGGCTTTGGATTCTTTTTCTTTATTCAGCACTTCACCGAAGTAGGCAACCTCTTCATGAGTGTCTTTAAATTCACCATATGGAATAACAAGGGTAGGCGCTATTTTGCTAAATGAGTCGTATAGATCAGGATTACCTGTCACAATCAAATCCGGTTCAAGTTCTAACACTTTCTCAAGAGAGATCGTTTCATATTCCCCAATATTTTGAACGCCTTCCAGCGAGTCAATAAAATAAGGATTCTTGAGGTTCAACTCGGGTGTACCCACTGGCTTGATTCCCAGGGCGATGAGGCTTCCCAAATACAAATCAACCACGATCCGTTTGGGTTCATCCGGAATTGTAATACTTCCCTTCATCGTCGAGATTGTACGCACTTTCGATGGCTGGTTTTGATTTTCCGCTGTTACGCTGTTCGTGGAACTATTGCTTCCAGATTTATCCCCGCCTGTACTACTGGTTACACTTGCCGAGCAGGCACTTAGCAGCAATGTGAGGCTGAGCAGAATGCTAAGCATCATTCCCGTTCTAGTCTGTCTGTTCATATGAATTAACCCTCCATGTTTATAGTGATAATGATTATCATCATTACTATAAACATACTTCCTGCCTCGATCTCTGGAAATATCACTTCGCGCCACATCCGATGTCAAATCAGGCCAATGTAAGGGAGCTGAGGTTTTTTCTTTGAATTGCAAAGGAGAAAGACCCGTATGTTTCTTGAACATACGTCCTAAATAATATCCATCAGGGTAACCAATGCCTGCTGCAATCTCATCGAGTGTGGCGTCGGTTTGCAACAGCATCTCTTTGGCTTTGAACAAACGAAACTGAATAAGATAATCGATGGGACTGCTGCCAACCGACTGCTTAAACTTACGTGACAAGCTTCTCGGACTGGTGTTTATCATTTCAGCCAAAGTATGAAGCGTAAGTGGCTGCGCGTAGGAAGATTCTATAATTTTGATGATTTTATCAACCTGTGCTTTAGTACTCAGATCATGATTGGATACAAGAGAAATCTGTGAGGCGATCTGCTGCACAAAGAAATAGAACAAACTCTTGGCCTGAAAATGGTGAACGGGTTTTTGGGAATCCCACAAAAAGTGCATCTGTTTCAAATGCTCATATAACATGGTTGGCCTATCCGGGGAAAAACCAAAATTCATCTGAAACGGATTGGAACGCTCCATTAACTTTTCCAGATAGTTTCTCCCTCCTCTAGGCAGTTCGGCCTTATACATCAAGTAATATAAGCGTAACCCGGATTCTCCGGCTTGAATAACCAGCTTACTCCCCTTTCCTCCATGAAGAACATAAAAACGACTGACATCGTATGTTGCGTTGTCAATTGTCACACCAGCATCACCCTGAAAGGTGAGAATAAAGGTATGTGACGGAAACTTATATTTCATCTCTTCAAATGCTCCACATTCCATATAACGGATATCAGCTATATTCACCGCAGCATAATTCCAGAGTGTGTAATATTCATTCCACATGATGATAATTCTTCTCCTTTTAATAGATTAAGGTGTTACTCTTTATTGATAACCATTATCAGTTATTATGTTAAGGTTCGCAATACAAATCGATGTAACTTATGGCCTGGCAATTATGGCTCACGAATCGCTAATCACATAAAAAACAAGAATCACAATTAAGTAACGATATCGAACAATCTGCGATGGAACCTATTATTAAACACAGTCAAACTTATAATCATTTAGGGAAGATGGTAGGCTTACGTGACCGAATGCAAGGCTCAATTCATACCTTAGAAGGCGAGACAAGGTTTGATCGAATTGTATTGGATAACGATAGGGGAACGATCCTGGGAAGTCCATGATGTTAGAAAATGCTGAAGCGACCGTATTCAAAATGAAAAGGGAGATGGTACAAGAGATACATGCTCAACTGAACAAAGTAGATCAAAAAATTGGAGAATTAACGAAAGAAATTAATGAAGCTACCTCAATTGCTTCGAAAAAGCCTCAATTCAAGGGAAATAATCCAAGTGAGGATAAAAACAGAGTAGAAGTTAAAGAAGAGCGTGTAAAAGATGATCACTCAGATTCTAATACGATTAAAACCCAAGCGAAAGAAACAGGTAATTCTTCATCTTCTATAGATATTCAGATATAATCCTCTTATATGTATACATATCTCATCCATGCCGCTAACTGAAAGTTAGCGGTTTATGGTACTGAGGCTTAATGAAAATCAGGTGACTTTCTCCACGTTCATGTCATTTGCGCAGATAATGCTGCCAATGATGGTTTTACAGCTTTTCTTCACGCGAGTAGCTTCATTGATAATTTGATTAATATCCTCGTAGCGTTGATTCAAGTTGGTGACTACCGCAATAGACACAGATACTAAAGGAATAGGTCGATTCAGCCCAGAACGGCCTTCTCCCATCACATACTGATTACGCCAGTCCTGGTCGTTATAGAAGCTGCGTTTCATTTTCTCAAAACGTGAAATCACCTCTTCACACACCCTCTTATACTCATGATGGCCAAGAATGGCAATAAAATCATCCCCACCGATATGACCAAGGAACGCCTCCGGTCCACCAAAATGCTCGCGCAACAAACTGGCCGTTGCCTGTATAAGCTCGTCTCCCATTTTAAAACCATAACTGTCGTTATACGATTTGAATTGATCAAGGTCAATATACAGTACACTGAATTGGTCCTGTGGAAGCATTTGAACTAATCGATCATCTATAATCCGATTGCCGGGAAGGCCTGTCAAGGGATTCATAAATATAGCCATCTCAGCTCTTACATCTGCCACCGCGAGCAGCAAACGCCGAATGCTTACCGCACCATGGAATCGATCCCCAGATGTTACCAGAACCAGATCATAGAGATCCGCTTCATCACGTTCCATTGCAGCGACACTGACATCCGTGATCTGTTCTGCATAATCCACGACCAGTGCATTCACGTTCATCAACAGCTTCACAGGACGCCCCATGTATAAATTGTAGCCATACTGTGTTCCGATCTGCTGAAAGAACCGTGTTCTCATCATTAAGGATATGCCGTTTTTCGCTGTCACCGCTACACCTTCCAGATTCGGATTGGATTTAAAAAGTTGATAAAGGGCATCACACTTGGTATCTGGCAGTACTACTGGAATCGGTTCAGCAATTTCACCTATTTGAGTAAACAAACTTATCAGCTCCCTTACCGTAGTAGCAACCATGTCACTTTTGATCTATCAGTGGTCACATCGTACCACTTTTTACCTAAAAAAGCGTTAACTACAGGTAAATTTTTTCGAAAATACACCAAGTTTACGCCTGAAATTACATTAAATTAGGTAAAAAGTCATAATGCTGTTCAGAAAACTAAACACCCCTCCAATAAACGCTCAAAGCGAATAATCAGAGAGGTGCTAATCATGAATGTTATTGATTATTATTGTTAACTAATCTTTATTGTTTCTTAATCCCGATCCTTTCAGCTCACTTTATGCTCAATTCTGAGCTTATCTGCGACCATCGCGATGAATTCGCTATTTGTCGGCTTGGACTTGCTGATGTTGATCGTGTAGCCAAACAGATGGCTGATGCTGTCGATATTGCCGCGTGTCCATGCCACTTCAATTGCGTGACGGATCGCACGTTCGACGCGGGATGGCGTCGTTTTGAATTTCTCGGCAATGGCAGGATACAGCGTTTTGGTGATGGCGCCCAAAATTTCGATATTGTTGTACACCATCGTAATGGCTTCCCGCAAATACTGATATCCTTTAATATGCGCAGGAACTCCGATTTCATGTATGATTGACGTGATGCTGGCATCCAGATTTTTGTGTTTGCCCATTGGCACAACGTTAGATTTGTTCATAAACATGGAGGATGAAGATGATGAGCTGCTGCTGGATGACATCGTTGTTTGCGTACCTACCAGCTGACGTACCCGATTCGCAAGCACTTCCATGTCAAATGGCTTCAGAATGTAATAGGAAGCTCCGAGTTGCACAGCACGCTGTGTGATGTTTTCCTGGCCGAATGCGGTGAGCATAATCACTTTAGGCTGCGGGGAGAGATTCAGACTGCGCAGGCGCTCCAGTACACCGAGTCCATCCAGATGAGGCATAATAATATCCAGAATCAATACATCCGGCACATCACGCGTTTGTTCCAGCAATTGCAGCACTTCTTCACCATTGTACGCAATGCCAGTCACTTCCATATCTTCCTGCTCGGATATATATTCGGCAAGCAAATTTGTAAATTCACGGTTATCATCGGCCAGCAATACCTCAATTTTTTGCAAAACGGTATCCTCCTTTTATTTGAAACATCAGTATCGTACATTTCCTTACAGGTTAAATTTTCGACACGTACAATGAAATTCCTTCTGTCGAAAATTATTTTTCTTTATTTTTTTTTCGTATTCCTTTATAATAAATATTTTATTTCAGCATCCGATATAATATGTTTACTTTCGACAAAAAAACCTTAGGGCTGTCTATCCAGCCTTAAGGTTTTTGGATTGTTCCTTTTTCATCATCACACCCGCATCCTGAAGCATCCACTCAATAAAGCATCCATACCCGGACTTCGGATCATTCACAAATACATGTGTCACTGCCCCGATTAGCTTGCCATTCTGCACGATTGGGCTGCCGCTCATGCCTTGAACGATGCCCCCCGTTTTGTCGATCAGCTTTGGATCGGTGATTCGCAGCACAAGCCCTTTTGTAGCTGGCTCTGATTGATCCGCTACATGTACGATATCAATGGCAAAGCGCTCGACCTGTTGTCCTTCTACAACCGTTAAAATTTCAGCTGGTCCTTCCTTTACCTCATGTGAAAACGCAACAGGAATTCCCTGCTTATATAAGCTGTGCTCTGGATTTTGAGACATTTTACCGAAGATGCCAAATGCCGTATTTCTTTCAATATTGCCTAATATTTTGCTTTCTTTAAGAAAATGAGCACGCTTTTCTCCTGGATCACCTGTCTCACTCTTCGCAATAGAGGTCACATTCGATTGAACGATCTGACCACTCCCTACAACGATAGACGTTTGTGTATTCATATCTGTAATTACATGGCCCAGTGCGCCGTATACACCTTGATCAGGTGCATAAAAAGTCAAAGTACCCACACCTGCTGCTGAATCTCGAATGTACAGCCCCAGCCTCCACGCCTTATCTTCTGCATCATAGGCAGGAGTCAATTTGGTCTTGATGGTTTCATCGCCGCGCTTGAGAACGACATCAATGCCTTTGCTCTGCTTGCCTGCAAGCTCCACAGCTTCAGCTACACCCGACACACCATCCAGACGTTTCCCATCCATGTGAGTAATCAAGTCACCTAATTTGATACCCGCAGCTTCGCCTGGAGATTTTCGCTCATCAGCACTGGAACGCACCAGATGATGTCCGACAACCAGAATGCCGGCGGATTTCACTTTTACGCCAATCGTTTGACCCCCGGGAACGACACGCAGATCAGGAATAACCTTGACATTAACGGTTTTGACAGGAATTGTACCCCATAGCTTAAGTGTTAATTTGGCATGCCCCGTTTGTTGAGGATGGAGATGCAGAGGCATTTGCCTCGTTACCTTTAATGCAGACTGTTGATCCAGGCCTACGATATCCGGCCGATCCACAACTGCGCTTGATGCTGCAGGTACTGCCAGCCTGACGTCTGCCTGCCTGCCTGCGAACACCTGCACTTCATCAGGCAGGGAAGCATAACTTTGCATCGGCTGTACAGCCTGGCTGAGTACACATAGAAAGAAGGCAAATAAAAGACCTAGCAATTTTTTCCTGAGGGGGGAATTCAATGGCAGTCACACTCCCTTTGCTTCTTTCGCTTGACGAAAGGTGGTCGCCAATTGCGTACCTATAAGATAACCCTGCCCCCAGGCTTTTATTACTGTCAATCATTACGCCAGTCGTCCGTTTCACCCTTTTTTGGCTTCCGCCAGATTCAGCATTTCCTGTGCATGATGCAGTGTTTTTTCTGTGATTTCCACGCCACCGAGCATACGTGCCAATTCCTTCACTCGACCTTCTTGCGACAACGATTCCACTTGGGTCATCGTACGGCCATCGTACACATGTTTTTCAATCAAATATTGATGATCCGCCATACATGCCACCTGTGGCAAGTGTGTGATGGAGAACACCTGACAGGTAGAGGACAGACGATGCAGCTTCTCCGCAATGGATTGAGCCGCCCGTCCACTGACTCCTGTATCCACCTCATCAAAAATCAAGACCGGAATCCGGTCATGACGAGCGAAAATGCTCTTCATAGCCAGCATAATTCTGGATAACTCTCCGCCCGAAGCAATCTTGCCAAGAGGTCTTAGAGGCTCACCCGGGTTGGGCGAGATCAGAAACTCGGCACTGTCAGCACCTTGGCGGCTAAAGCGTATGCGGCGACCATTCCATTCAATGCCTTTCGGATCCTCTGCCGGTACAATCTGAACACGCAGTGACGTCCGCTCCATCTGCAAGTCCTTGAGTTCGCTCTCGACTTGAGCAGCCAGTTCCTCGGCACATTGCTTGCGCACCTTGCTGAGCTCTTCTGCAGACTCCATCACAAGCACCAGCAGCTTATCCCGCTCGGACCGCAGCTTCTCTAAACGTTCATCTTTGTTTTCAAGCTGGTCTGTTTCATGGCTGATCTGTTCATAATAGTTCAAAATCAGTTCAACACTATCGCCATATTTACGTCTCAGGCCAGAGATCAGGTTCAAGCGCTGCTCCACTTCCTCCAGCCTGCCCGGATTAAATTCGATTCGTTCCCTATAGTCCCGAAGCTGGAACGTCACATCTTCCAGTTGATAAAAAGCAGATTGCAACTGCTCCACAATCGGTTGCAGACCTTTACTGTCGTAGCCTGAAATATCCTCAATACGCGATAAAGCGAGACTGACTGCTTCCAAACCCTTCTGTCCACTAAGCAGTTCATAAGCACCAACAACACTGTCCATCATTTTCTCGCTATGGGATAGTTTGACCCGTTCTTCACCGAGTAATTCATCTTCTCCGCGGGTAAGGCTGGCGGCGGCAATCTCTTCAAGCTGAAAACGGTACATATCCAGTAGCTGATATGCCCGCTGGCTGGATTCTTGAAGTGCCCGCAGTTCCTTCTCTGCGGCGATAAATTTGCTGTAGCGCTCCTGATACTTCGCCTTGACCGGACCAATCACCTCGGAGCCATAGGTATCCAGTAACCCGAGGTGGCTTTCTGCACGCAGCAAGCTCTGATGCTCATGCTGTCCATGAATGTTGATCAGCTTCTCGCCCACTTCCCGCAGCATCGTCAGATTCACCAGCTGTCCATTAATGCGTGACGTGCTCTTGCCCTGCGTATTTAATTCGCGTCGAATGACGAGATGCTCCTCTGGCTCACAATGAATGCCAAGCTGCTCCAGCGTGCTCCACACTGGATGTGTAGGCTCCATCTCAAACAGCGCTTCCATCTCTGCTTTATCACATCCGTACCGAATCAGATCGGCCGAACTTCGTCCCCCCGCGATTAACCCCAAAGCATCTATAATAATGGATTTACCTGCACCGGTTTCCCCGGACAACACATGAAATCCCGGATGAAAGACAACATCCACTTCCTCCACCACGGCAAGATTGCGAATGGATAACGTAACTAACATCTGCAAAAACACCTCCGGCTGAATTAAGCAATATATCCCATGATCCGTTCAATGACCGTGACGCTGTTCTCCTCTGTACGGCAGATGATCAGAATGGTATCATCACCACAGATTGTGCCCATCACTTCAGTCCACTCAATATTATCCAGCAGTGCAGCAATCGAGTTCGCGGTTCCCGGCAAACATTTCATCACCACAAGATTGTTCGTGTGATCAATATGCAGGAAATTATCCACCAGTGCACGCTTGAGCTTTTGAATTGGATTATAACGCTGATCCGTCGGTAATGAGTATTTGTATCGTCCGTCATCCATCGGGATTTTGATCAACAGCAGTTCCTTAATATCCCTTGATACCGTCGCCTGTGTAACCTGAAAACCCGATTGACGCAGCGCTTCAACCAGATCATCCTGGGTTTCTATTTCATTTTGACTAATAATCTCACGAATTTTGATATGTCGTTGTCCTTTCATACATGCCTCCAGTAAAATGTATTGCAATCAAGCGGCATTCCATCACCGCAAGCTGTCCTATGTCATATTTCGAGCATCCTATTTTCAAGCTTATTATATATTAATCCATATCTTCTCCATCATACACGTCTTCCTGATAATCCATAAGCCTGATAACAATAATATCGGAATTTTCAAGGTCCACGTACAGTAAACCTTCACATCCAGGATATAAGAGCAGATAAGAAAGGAAACGGTCCCTAACCGAAGGTCCGCTAAGTTCAAGCGGAAGTCTGCGGCGAGATGTTTTTACTAAATATCTGGCATCCTCACGCTCTGCAACATAATCAATGAACAGCCTGCTGTATAATACGGACTCATCCGCTTCAAAAGCTAAAGGAACCTTCATTTTGCCACCAATGACGTCATACCCATTCTCTTCAAGCAGTTCCAGTGCAGGAGAAGGCTGAATATGTTCATTCAGCTGCAGCTCCGCCAAACTTACCGGAATGGGACGATTCACCCAGCTGCGCAGTCCAAAAACTAACCATACGATCAAACAGACAGCAAATACACCAATTACAATTGTGTCGTATTGCCCGTTCATCACCGCTCACCTCGAAAACATATTCGAGATCAAACCGCAATTTTCCTTTATCCTGAAACATCTTTCCAGCGAAAAGAAACTCATCCTATGATGAGTTTCCCGTGAAAGTATGTGCCGCTTCCTTGGCTACCTGCTCCGCAAGTGCATCAAGTTCAAGTGAAGCCTTGTCGTTCTCTGGTTGTGCGGCCTCTGGTGCTTCCAGTCGCCAATGTGCGAGAAATTCAATGTTACCCTCACCGCCTGTAATGGGAGAGAACGTGAGCCCTTTCAGGGTTAAACCGAGCTGACTGGCAAAATGAAGCATCGTTTGCAATACATCCTTGTGCACCTTCCAATCACGAACAACCCCGGATTTCCCTACCTTGTCTCTCCCAGCTTCGAATTGCGGTTTGATTAATGCCACAATATCTGCCGGTTTCTCCAGCAGTGCTAACAGCGGCGGGAGAATAATCCGCAAGGAAATGAAGGATACATCAATGCTGGCAAAGTTTGGCACAGGTCCAAGCAAATCCTCAGGGGTAACGTAACGGAAGTTCGTCCGTTCCATCACCGTGACCCGCTCGTCGTTTCGTAAGGACCAGTCCAGCTGATTGTACCCGACATCAATAGCATAAACGTGGGATGCACCATGCTGAAGAGCACAATCTGTAAAACCGCCAGTGGAGGAGCCGATATCCAGCATCACGAGCTGATTCATATCCAGACCGAAGTGACGGATCGCTTTTTCGAGCTTTAGACCGCCACGGCCTACATAAGGATGCACCGAGCCTTTGACTTTCAGCTCTGCATCCCTTGGAATTTTCATACCCGCTTTTTCAATCGGCTCGTTATTGGCATATACAAGACCCGCCATAATTGCAGCTTTTGCCTTCTCACGGCTTTCGTAATAGCCCTGCTCCACCAGCAGCACATCTATTCGTTCTTTCGGGAGTGACATGTATTTCTCCTATCATTCTTTTCATTTTAAACTGCAATCAAGATGGAAAGCGTGTTTTGGACATTCCGTACGATGATTGTACGACCATTTTCCGAAGCTCATTACACACATTCTCGACGGTAAGTCCAACTTCCTCACGCTGCTCCTTGATGCTTCCATGCTCGATAAATCGATCCGGAATGCCCATCAGATGCACCTGCACATCATGTATTCCTTGCTCCGCATAGAATTCCAATACCGCACTGCCCATACTGCCCGCTTGGGAAGTTTCCTCAAGCACAATTAACTTTGTGCCCCGCACAGCGAGATCACGGAGCATCTGCTCATCCAGCGGTTTCAGGAAGCGTGCGTTGACTACACCAGCGTTGATGCCTTCACGTTTAATTACTTCCGCTGCTTCCTCGGCGAGCTGCACCATTGAGCCTGAAGCAATGATGGCGTAACCTTCAGCAGGACGCAGCTGTTCCCACGTACCAATCGGAATAGGCACAAGCACCTCGTCCATTGGTACACCAACCACATTGTTACGTGGATAGCGGTAAGCAATCGGACCTTCATTATAATCAAGCGCTGTTTTCATCATATGGCGCAATTCATTCTCATCTTTTGGCATCATCAGTACGATATTCGGAATGTGGCGCATGAACGCAACATCGTATACCCCCTGATGTGTCTCACCATCCGGTCCAACAAAGCCGGCACGGTCGATGGCAAATATAACATTGGCATTATGACGGCAGATGTCGTGCACAATCTGGTCATACGCCCGCTGCATAAATGTGGAGTATACCGCATAGACCGGCTTCAAGCCTTCCATCGCGAGCGCCGCACACATCGTTGCTGCATGCTGCTCGGCAATACCAACATCAATCATTCGATCCGGGTAAGCTTTGCTGAATGGAATAAGACCCGAGCCTGTAGGCATTGCAGGTGTAACTGCAACAATCCGTTGATCCTCTTTGGCAAGCTCAATCAGCGTTTGCCCGAATATCTCGGTATACATAGGCTTGCCAACCGCTTTCAGCACTTGACCCGATTCAATTTTGTAAGGCGATATGCCATGCCACTTATGGGAATCTGCCTCGGCAGGCTGATAACCTTTCCCTTTGGTCGTTAGCACATGCACCAGCACTGGACCGTCCACATTATCGGCCTGTTTGAACGCCTCAATTAATTGAGGAATGTCATGTCCGTCAATCGGTCCCAAATATTTGAACCCCAGTTCTTCAAAAAGCACACCGGGAACCATCATATATTTGACGCTATCTTTGATCCAGCTTGCCGACTTGGCCAGACGATCGCCAATGGCAGGAATTTTTTTGAGCATGCCCTCAACATCATCTTTGGCCTTCAAATAATGACGATCGGAACGAATTTTACTCAAGTATTTATGCATTGCACCTACGTTCGGCGCAATGGACATTTCGTTATCATTCAACACAACCATCAGTTTACGCTGCTCATGACCGATATGATTAAGCGCTTCAAACGCCATGCCCCCGGTCAGTGCACCGTCACCAATAATGGGAATAACCTGATTATCTTCACCCTTCAGATCACGAGCAAGAGCCATGCCCATAGCGGCAGACAATGAAGTGCTGCTGTGACCAGCTTCCCATACGTCATGCTCACTTTCGTTCCGTTTGACAAATCCGCATAATCCATTGTGCTGGCGAAGCGTGTCAAAGCGATCCATCCGACCCGTTAACACCTTATGCACATAAGCCTGATGCCCTACGTCAAAAATCATTTTGTCCTTCGGACTATTATAGCAGTAGTGCAGGGCCACCGTGAGCTCAACCACTCCTAAATTTGGTGCAAGATGCCCGCCTGTAACTGACAGCTTCTCAATGAGAAACTGTCGAATCTCTGCCGACAAAAGGGCAAGATCATCATGGGACATTGCCTTTAGATCACTGGGTTGTTTAATTTGTGGAAGCAGCACGAGAATCTCCCCGCTTTCCTAGAATGTTTGTTTATTTGTTGTATTTCAGCGATATAACGTAATTAAATTTTCAATAACATTCAATCATTATACCATAAAAAAACAAGAATCATAATTTACGGCCTTGCGTCCGATCAGGAGCTACCCGCTACCGATTCATATGCGAAGCTCTGAATTATGTATCCTTGAACTATGAGAAAAGAGGCTTTTACTGGCTGGCATGAAAAGGCCATTACATTCATTACACCAAGCATTTCTCATTGAATCAGTAACATTCATGCTATTGTCACGAATTAATGATCACGACTCATCAAGTAATCAGCAATCTCCATTAACCTTGAAGCATCAGGCAGTTCCGCACGTTCAAGAGCATCCTTGGCTGATTGTGTGAGCGACTTCACTTCTGCAATAGAGGCTTCCATGCCAATAAAGTACGGGTAGGTAACCTTCTGCTGATTCACGTCACTTTGTGTTTTTTTGCCCATCTTCTGCTCATCACCCGTCAGATCAAGAATATCATCCTGAATCTGGAATGCCAGGCCGAGGTCACGTCCAAACACTCGCAGCGCTTCAAGCTGACCTTCTGTTGCCCCGCCGATCCGTGCGCCTGCAAGGAGTGAAAAGACAATCAGGTCTCCTGTTTTATGCAAATGAATGTACTGGAGCTGCGACAAATCGGTCATGCCCTGCTCGCCTTCCATATCGGCCACCTGACCACCGACCATACCTCTGGCTCCCGCAAGCTCTGCCAGGTCCTCTACAATGGACAATAAAGCATCTGCTCTCACTCCGCTTTGACGCCCCGCCTGAACAATACTGTAAAAAGCATGCGTCAACAGAGCATCTCCTGCAAGAATAGCTGTTGCCTCACCAAAAACTTTGTGATTCGTTAATTTTCCCCTGCGATAGTCATCATTATCCATAGCAGGCAGGTCATCGTGGATCAAGGAATACGTATGAACCATCTCCACGGCGCAGGCTGCCGGCATCGCAGCTTTACGCTCCGCACCGAAGGCTTCCGCCGCAGCAACGACCAGAAGAGGACGAAGGCGTTTGCCTCCGGCCATCAAAGAATACTGCATCGCTTCCGTCAGCGAACGCGGCACATCCCAGTGCTCGGGAACAATATGCTGTAGCGCCTCGGTAACCTCACCAGTAATCTCCTTAAGATATTCATCGAATGAAACACGGTTACTCATGAAGCTCACCGCTCTCATCATCCGCCGTACCAAAAGGCTTCTTGCGAAGCTCCCCATCTTCTTCTACGATCATCTCGATCTTGCGTTCCACTTGTTCGAGCTTCAGACCACACAACTGGGACAGTTTCATCCCACGCTGAAACAGATCAATTGCCTGCTCAAGAGGAACATCCCCATGCTCCAACTGACCCACGATGTCTTCCAACGCTGCCATTGCCTCTTCAAAATTCAGTTCCGGTTCATTTGCCATGGATGTTGTCGTCCTCCTTCATTCCCCAAACCTGACAGTCGAGCTGCCCGTCCGCTAATTTAATCTTAACCGAATCTCCCGGCTGCACATCTTTTAAAGATTTGATCAATCGCTGCTCATGCTCGTCATACACAAGACTATAACCGCGAGACATTACTTTTAAAGGGCTAAGTGCATCAAGATGCCGAACGGATGATTTCCATTGCTGCTGCTTGCTGCGTGTGATCGATCTCATCGCCAGTTCAAGCTGTTTGCGAGCTGCCGCATGATCACGACGCGCTGAATTCACCTGTTCCCGAGGATTAAAACGCTGTAGCGCTGCACGCAGGCGTTCCTGCTTCTCCACGGTCCACCTCATGCGTGTATCCACACTGCGCTGCAAGCGCTGCTGCAGCATATCGAGACGCTCTGTGTGCTGCATTAACGTCCTGCGCGGATGCACCAGCACTGGAGAGCGCTGCAAGCGAGTCAGCCGTTCCCTATGATATACAGCACGCTGCTTTAGACTATTTTGCAGTTGCCGCTGTCTCTGAGCGATCTGTTCCAGCAGTTCTGCCCGATTCGGTACAGCGAGCTCCGCTGCCGCCGTTGGTGTCGCAGCGCGTAAATCCGCGGCAAAGTCTGCAATGGTGAAGTCCGTTTCATGCCCGACTGCCGAGATGACCGGAATGGCAGAAGCAGCGATGGCGCGAGCAACCATCTCTTCGTTGAATGCCCACAGCTCCTCCAGTGATCCGCCTCCCCGCCCTACAATCAGCACATCTGCTTCCTTCATAAAGTTTAAGTTCTGAATCGCTTTGACAATGGAAGGTGCGGCGCCCTTTCCTTGAACAAGCACGGGGTATAACACCACTCTGGCAGACGGGTATCTCCGCTGGAGTGTAATCATGATATCACGTACAGCCGCACCTGTAGGCGAAGTGACAACACCGATCGTTTGCGGGTAGCGCGGAATAGGTCTTTTACGAGCGGCAGAAAAAAGCCCTTCCTCATCCAGCTTTTTTTTCAGCTGCTCATAAGCCAGATACAGACTGCCTATGCCATCCGGCTGCATATGTGTGGCGTAGAACTGGTACTGACCATCCCGTTCATATACCGAAACATTACCACGAGCAATAACCCTTGCACCCTCCTTCGGTACAAAGGGCAATCGCTGATTATGAGAAGCAAACATAATCGATTTGATTCGGCTTTCCTTATCCTTCAACGTAAAATACATGTGGCCGCTGGAGTGATGCGTGAAATTGGAGATCTCTCCGCGCAGCCAGACGTCCGACAGAACCTGATCCGATTCCAGCTTCATTCGAATATAACGGTTCAGGTCCTTAATTGAATAGATTTTCTGCTCTGCCACAGACAAATACCTAAGCCAGTCCGTGAGCGCGTTTGGCCGCGATCAGCGTGTTCTGCATCAGCATCGTAATCGTCATTGGGCCAACGCCGCCAGGGACAGGTGTAATTGGGCCAGAGACCTCTTTAACACTTTCAAAGTCTACATCACCTGCGAGTTTTCCATTATCCAACCGATTCATACCGACATCAATGACTACTGCACCCGGTTTAACGTATTCTGCGTCAACAAAGTTCGCACGACCGATAGCGACAACAAGAATGTCTGCCTGACGTGTAATCTCTTTCATGTTGGCTGTACGGGAATGACACATCGTTACCGTCGCATTTTCACGCTGCAGGAGCAGAGATACCGGCTTGCCGACAATGTTGCTGCGACCGATTACGACCGCATGTTTACCAGACATTTCAATTCCAGTGCGTTTGATCAGTTCGATCACACCAGCCGGAGTGCATGGCAACAAGCTGTCATCACCGATGACCAGATTACCAACATTAACAGGGTGGAAGCCGTCTACATCTTTCTCTACAGCGATCGCATCAATGACTGCCTTTTCCTCAATGTGTCCCGGGAGCGGGAGCTGCACCAGAATCCCATTAATGGATTGCTGTTTGTTAAGCTTGTCCACCAGAGCAAGCAACTCCGCTTGAGACGTGCTCGCATCCAAACGATGCACTTCGGAATAAAAACCGAGGTCATGACATGCTTTTTCCTTGTTACGAACATACACCTGAGATGCCGGATCTTCACCAACGAGCACAACGGCCAGACCAGGTACTACCCCCTGTTCGCTAAGCCGTTTCACTTCTGCCGTCATGCTTGCGCGGAGCTCTTGGGATACTTCTTTGCCGTTAATAATAGATGCTGTCATTGTACTCTCTCCCCTATATGAACATATATTAGATAAAACGATCTGGATGTAATCTCAAAAGAAAGCTGGCCTGCCTGTTCTGTTCCGAACGCTGGTCAGGATAATTTTTGCTTGATGCTGTCTACTTCCTGAATCATACGGCCCAGCACACCATTAACAAACTTGCCTGACTCGTCCGTACCAAAATACTTGGACAGTTCAATCGCCTCGTTGACGGAAACTTTCGCTGGAACGTCATCACGGAATACCATCTCGTATGCAGACAAACGCAAAATTTGACGATCTACACGCGACAAACGGCTGAGCTGCCAGCCTTTCAAATAATCAACCAGCAAACCGTCAATGGCTTCCTTGTGACTCCATGTGCCCTGTACCATCTCGGTAACGTAACTGCGCATCACATCTTCATCACGAATAACAACTTCCGTTTCATTCTCTTCAGCCGCTTCATTGATGAGCATATTCACCGCTTCAGCTGCACTCACTTCATTCATTTCCATCTGGTACAGACTTTGTACTGCGATTTCCCTAGCCAAACGTCTTTTCATGTCCTGCCTCCTGCAGCGCTCCTCTCAGAGCGTCATCATGCTTATTTTAAATACAAGGCACCATTAGCTACCTATTCAAAGGATACCCATGGTACTTCGCTTCTACTTGCGTTCTTTTCTCACAAAAAAACCTGCAAAACGTTTCCACCGAAAATCGGGCAACTCAAACTAAAGTTCTATTTTCGGAAGAAACATATTGCAGGGCTCAGACAGGTTATTTGAACGGACGCCAGCGATCCCCAAGCCATTGCCGCAATTCCCCCCAGGGAATAAACGAGCCCAGCTTCGCATCGCTTCGTCTGCCAAACGTATAACCGATGAACACCAAGAGTGCAAAGAACAACATATCCCAAAAACCGATCCAAACATAAAGGAATCCTAACAAAATACCAAAAGCAACGCCAAGAATGCGGCCCTTGTAATTATCCCAAATCTCTTTCCACAACATCAGTGAAACTCACCTCATTCCACGCGACTCTTGTAGTTAGGCGACTGGGTTACATTAGCAATATACACGGTGACAAAAGAAACCGGAATGCCCGTAATCTCTTGCACATGATCGTGTATCGCCTTTTGCAGATCCGTTGTCAGCGCTGGAATAGGTGTCTCACCATCCACAACGGCCCGAATCTTGATCTCCAGTCCTGACTCCACCACGCGAATACGCGCTTTGACGTCACGTACGCCACGGAAACGGGTAGTTGCCTTTAAACAGAGGTTCTCAATCGTCTCCATCGAAATTTGCACATCCCCGAACTCGGTACGCTGATCCACAGACGGCAGCGAGCCACGCTCACGCCGAATCGAGATGTAGAAAAAGCGCAAACTCAGGACAAACAAAATCGCTGCTGCGACAATCGAGGCCACAATCACGTTTTGTTCCTGCTGATAATTCAATTCGTATGGCAGCACACCGCTAATCAGTAAAATGACCGCTGCCGATATTGCTCCTACGCTTATGCTGTATATAAACAACAGAAGCCGATCCAGTATTTTAGCCACGAACTGCACAGCCTCCCTTGCTCACTCACATTGCTAAACCTGCTAAAGGGTATGACAAGCATAGCCTTGTCCAGCCAAAGCAGAATCCAAGACCTGTCCAAGACGGGATAACCCCCGGCAAGGGTGCCGGGGGAATCTGTCTCTTTTTATTTTACACGCTGCGGGTTCAGGTCAACTTCTTCCACTTTTTCAGGGTTCTTGAACTGAACGTCATGAATATGTACATTCACTTCATTCACGTTAAGACCCGTCATATTTTCAATGGAGCGCTTCACGTTTTGTTGAATTTCAGTTGCAACCTGCGGCAGACGATATCCATATTCGATAATTACGGAAACATCGACTGCGGCTTCGCGTTGACCTACTTCAACCTTAACCCCTTTGGACAGGTTTTTACGGCCCAGCAGCTCCGCGAATCCGCCAGCGAATCCACCGCTCATGCCTGCAACACCTTTCACTTCCACTGTTGCGAGTCCAGCGATCACTTCAATAACTTCAGGTGCGATCTGGATTTCACCGATATCCGTACGTTCAAATTCAGTCGGTAGTGTACTCATAAATGTTTAACACACCTTTCGCGAGATAAGTTTGCGGCCATCCGTCAGGGCGCCGGTTCATATTCATCAGTTCCAGAACCCTTCCGGTCCGGCTTTACCGGAACTCCTGCAGCCTTCCGCGAATGCGGGCTTATCCTGTGCAGGAGACATGCGCTCTTATTATTACATACTATATCATTTGAGCTGGTTTATGACAAACAAGCCCAATATGACTGTTAAATCTCGTTTTCCTCAAGAAATTTAATATCGAAATCTCCGCGAATAAACGTTGGATGATCCAGCAGTTTTTGATGGAACGGAATCGTGGTGGAGATGCCTTCGATCGCAAACTCTGCCAGTGCACGCTTCATCTTGGCAATAGCCTCTTCTCTGGTTGCTCCCCATACGATCAGCTTCGCAATCATGGAGTCATAGAAAGGCGAGATCGTATACCCTGGATATGCCGCACTATCCACACGAACACCAGGACCGCCTGGCGCAAGATAGAATCCGATTTTACCAGGTGAAGGCATGAAATTACGCTCAGGATCCTCCGCATTAACCCGGCACTCAATCGACCAGCCATTGATAACAACGTCTTCCTGACGGAAAGAAAGCGGATTGCCTTCTGCCACAGAGATCATTTCACGGATCAGGTCAACGCCCGTTACCATCTCGGTTACAGGGTGTTCCACCTGAATACGTGTATTCATCTCCATGAAGTAGAACTCTCCAGTTGGACTGAGCAGGAATTCCAGCGTACCCGCTCCGGAATAATTCACAGCAAGCGCCGCACGGACAGCTGCTTCTCCCATCAGTGTACGCACTTCCTCATTCAGCACAGGGCATGGCGCTTCTTCCACGAGCTTCTGACGACGGCGCTGAACCGAGCAGTCACGTTCGCCAAGATGCACGGCATTGCCATGTTTGTCGGCCATGATTTGAATCTCGACGTGTTTCATGCCTGTCAGGAATTTCTCCAGATATACACCGGCATTGCCGAATGCCTTCTGAGCTTCCTGCTGAGCAGCCGTGATCTGTTTCACCAGTTCTTCCTCGTCTTCAGCAATACGAATGCCTTTACCTCCGCCACCTGCGGTAGCTTTGATAATAACAGGATAACCGATATCACGGCCGATCATAATTGCTTCTTCCGTTGTTTCAACGAGACCATCCGAACCAGGGATAACAGGTACGCCTGCATCCTTCATCGTCTGCTTCGCAACCGCCTTGTCCCCCATCTTTGTGATCGCTTCCGGTGATGGACCGATAAATGTAATGTTGCAGGAACCACAGATTTCTGCAAAGTCAGCATTCTCTGCCAAAAAGCCGTAACCCGGATGGATGGCATCACATTCCGTTAACGTAGCTACACTCATCAGGTTTGTGAAATTAAGATAACTGTCCTTGGACAGCGTTGGTCCGATACAGTAAGCCTCATCTGCCAGACGGACATGCAGGGAATCCTTATCTGCTTCCGAGTAGACAGCTACTGTCGATATACCGAGTTCGCGGCACGCACGAATAATTCGTACAGCAATCTCTCCGCGATTGGCAATCAATATTTTATGAAATTTCATTTGGTTATTGTCCTCCTTCGAAGCTCATGCGGCTGCTGTTCGCCTGTTATAACAGGTTATTCCGGTTTTACCAGGAACAGAGGTTGTCCATATTCGACAAGCTGTCCATTCTCAACCAGCACTTCAACGATTTGTCCCTTGATGTCAGCATCAAGCTCGTTCATCAGCTTCATCGCCTCGATGATGCATACCGTTGTTTTCTCAACAACTTTATCACCCACGCTTACAAAAGGACCTGCTTCCGGTGAAGAGGCTCTGTAAAACGTACCCACCATCGGAGATACAATTTTATGTAAATGACTTGTTGTATCAACTTGCGGAGCAGCCTCGCTCACAACTGCTGCAGGCTGTACCTGTTGCTGCGGAGCAGCGATCACTTGCGGCTGGATTGCAGCAGCTTGCACAACCTCCGTTTTGCCTGGCTTACGGATCGACAGACGTGATCCTTCATTTTCAATTTCCAATTCCTGAACGGAACTTTCATCCACCAATTTAATCAATTCTTTAATTTCGCTCAATTTAAACATTTCCATTATTCACTCCTTCGGCATCATGCCAGTCTCACGAGGACGGTCATATGGCTTTATGTATTATATCATAATCATTAAAAATGGAAAGAGCCCGAGAGTCGAACGAGCTCCCGGTGCCCTTATCACATTACTGATTATTGTTCCGTGACATATTGCACACTGATTTTATTTTGCGATACAGACAGTTCTTTCATGACCAGATCAACGATCGAAACCGCTTGTTTTACGTCCAGCTTGTCACTTAACACGACCACTTTGTACTTGTCAGCCTCCTCCTGCACGATGGCATTGGCATACTGCTGGGACAAGGTTTCCTCGATACCTGTAATTTTGGCCTGCTTATCTTCAAGTGCCCGAATTTGCTCTGTTGCTTTTGCATTTTCCTCTGGTGTTTTGCTTAAATCACCCGCCACCGTCGCCAGTTCCTCATACTTGCGATTGTTGCTTTCCTCACGCTGCCACTGATAATTCTGGAATTGACTGCTGGCCGATACTGCCGTATTTTGCTGTTCCATCTCTTTGAGTACTTCCTCATCCGTCTTGGCCGCGTTGCCCTCAGTTTTACCTTCTGTTTCAGGTGTCGCAGTCGTGCCTTTTTCCTCAGTTGCTTCCGATTTTTTGCCGCTCTCCCCTTCAGCAGCCCCCTGCTCTCCTGCTGGTGCTTTCTCCGTATTCCCTGATTCCTTTCCCTCTGCACTCGCCGCGTTATCAGCCGGATCTGCTGCCCCAGCATCATCAGTAACCTGTCCGCCATTCACAACCTCGTTGATGACAAGTCCTTCTGTAGGGTCCATAATTCCAGCTGTCTCTTTCGCTTCCCCTTGCTTCATGCCATCCACTTGCTGGCTGTCAGCCACGGGTGGATTTACAGGCCCTGAATCTTCAGTAAAGAGATAGTATGCGGACAAAATAACCATCAGACTCAGCATGGAGACAAGCCATATTGTTTGACGTTTGTTATTCATTTAGAACATCCTCCTCAAAATAGGGTTGATTCTGGCGGATCGAGCTTCTGTCTTGCAACTCATAGATGAATGATTTCAATCCTGTTTGCGCGGAACAACCGAAATCCGGTAGGCCGCAACATTCAAACCTTTTTCAACAGCATCTGTGATCAAATCCTTGACCACCTTGTTCTCTGCACCTCTAGCGACCACCAGCACACCACGTATTTGCGGTTTCAGCTTTTTAGTCACGATCGGCGTCTGATCCCCTGATATTTCATACGTAATAATCTCCCCGTCCCGGGTGTACTGCGTCATATGGCGCTTCCCACCATTGGCATCCGTCTCCTCGGTAAGCTGCTGTGAATCTTTAACGTTTCGCTGAACGACCAGTTCTTCCGTGGAATCGACGGTAACCATGACATCAACCGTGCCTACACCAACGATATTTTCCAGAATACCTTTCATTTTGTCTTCAAAAGCAATCTCGATGGCCTGAAAAGGATTCTCTTCCAGCAGATCATTCTGCATAGTCGACATTGAAGTTGCCTGCTCAGGCGGCTCACGGCCGATATTCTCGGAATCAATTTTTTTAACGTTGACAAAAGAATTAAACAGCATGATCCCTACTCCGATCAGCCCAAGAATGATCAGCCAGCGGAAGGTCTGGCTTCGCTTTGCTCCATTTTCCCCGCCGCCCATCCAGGTTTCCAGCTTTTTGAACCACCGTTTCATCGATTCCCCTCCTTCTCCGCGCTGTTACAGCACTTCAGCATGTTTGGCCTCCGTCACCTGCACTTGACTCGCATCAATCTTCCATTGCTCGGTTAGCAGCGTAATAATCTGGACAGCATGTTCAGAGCGTGAAGCGCTGGTTGACTGTGTATCATTGCTTTCATCCGAGTTGCGTGCAGCAGCCGGCTCTGACGTTTGATTGGTGGCTGACTCCGACCTTTGATGAGTAGATGTAGGGTTACTGTTTGAAGACTGATCTTGTGACTCCACCTGCACCTTGGAAATTTCTATCGGCTGAATCTGGATCGGCTGATCCACCTGTGCAGTCTCGCCTGATTCCTTCTTCTCCACCCCCGCCATCTGTACTACGATACGCTGAATGACAGGCAGATCAACCGAAGAAGCGATTTCCGCGTCGGTACTTTGTTTTTTCATCGTCAGCTGCACCTCGACAGACTGCACCTTCGCCCCGGTTGTATTCTCAATCTGTCCTTTCATAACGTTAGCCAGCTCCTTTGCCGTCCATTGCAGAGACTGCTGCTGCTCGTTTGCCTGCATCTGTCTTCCCTTCGCCAGAATCTGCTCCAGTGTTGCCTGACCATCTGACGGTGCATCCATTGCAGACATCGCTCGTTTCAGCTCGCCTATCGGATCACTCCGCAGCAATTTGGTAATCGGTGACAGCAGGGTTAGCAGAATAAGGAGGCTCAGCACAAGCTTGACGTAACGCTCCATGGAACGATTTGGAAGCAGCATGTCTACAAATGTCGCTAACAAAACGATCATGATCAGGTCCTGCAGCCAGCTGCTCAGCCACCCCATCCTCACCAGCTCCTTTCTCTGTCTGCAATCATTTATCGCATCATGACGGTCAGATTACCTGCGGTCAGTAAAATGGTAATTGCGAGAAAAAACATCATTCCAACCGCCGCCAGTGCGGCGAAGACGTAGATCATGCTTTTGCCAATGGCTTGCAGGCACTCCACAATGGGTGTATCTCCAAGCGGCTGCATAATGGCTCCGGTCACGTTGTAGATTAAGGCCAGCGCCAGTATTTTGATTGCCGGAAAAGCACACAGAAACAAAATAATAATGACACCTGTCAGCCCAATCGCATTTTTGACCAGCAATGATGCCGTTATGACCGTATCTGTTGCATCTGCAAAGGTTCTGCCGACCACAGGCACGAAGTTTCCAGCAATGTATTTGGCCGCCTTTAAGCTGACGCCATCTGCAACAGACCCCGATGCTCCTTGTACTGAAATCACACCAAGAAACATCGTAAGCAGAATACCCAGCAGGGCTACGCTGATGTTGCGCAGCAGATCCGCCATCTGTGTCAGCTTGTACTTGTCTGAGATTGAGCTCACCAGATGCAGCACGGCTGAGAAAAAGAGAAGCGGGAAAACCAGCAAGTGAATGAGCGTGCTTACCATATGGATCATAAATATGATCAGCGGGTGGGTTACGGATACAGTAACGACATTTCCCATAGAGGCCAATAGTGTGAATAAAAGCGGGACCATGGCCATCATAAAGTTGATCATGCTGGATATGGCTTCTTTGGCATAACCGATCGCAACGCTGAAGCTGTTGATCGCAATGATAATAATGACCATATAACAGATCGCATAAGCGATTTTGCTAATATTATTTTTCTCAAAGGCCGTCTGCAGCGTCTCCAGAATCATGCTAAGCACCGTTAACATGACAATCGTGACCAAAAGTTTGCCGTTATATAAAACTTCATGAAGCATAAATTTTCCAATCGCAGAAAATACCGCTTTTAGACTGAATCCCTCATTCCCGGGTATCAGCATGTCCATGAAAGATGGGGTCTTGCCTTCTGGAAAAAAACCGCCGTATTGCTTCATAAGCTGATCCCAGTATTTCTCCACCTGATCCTTCGGAAGCTGATCGGCCTGCTGCTGCATCCACTCGTTCGAAGGTGCACTGGCTGTGATCTGCCCGATCATGCCAAACATCAAACAAATCATCATCACCATCATGAGGTGCCAGCGCGGCTTGTCATGCAGAGATTTCATCGGTTGCTCGCACGCCCTTTCTACACCGGCATCAGTTTCATGACGGTTTCAATAATAATGCTGATGATTGGAATCGCCAGTACGAGAATCAACACCTTGCCAGCCAGCTCAATTTTGGATGCAATGCTTTCCTGACCCGCGTCCCTGACAATCTGGGCGCCAAATTCAGCAATGTAAGCAATGCCTATAATTTTCAGAACCGTTTTGAGATAGATGCTCTCCATGCCCGAATTTTCGGCTAGACGCTTGAGCACTTCGATAACGGCTCCAATCTTGCCAATCAGCAGCATGAAAATGACCACACCGGCTGCCGCCGCAATCAGAAAGGCAAACATCGGCTTTTGTTCCTTGATGACAAGAATCAGTACGGTTGCAATGAGTGCCAGACCAACAACTTGAATAATCTCCACGGGTCACCACCATTCGGCTTCATGACCGTTCTCATTGAAAAAGAAATATGGATTTAATCTCTTGCAGCAGGCTGTCCAGCATACGGACGACCATAAATAATACAACGACAAATCCGATGACGGTCACCCAGTGAGCCATATCTTCCTTTCCCATTTGTTTCAGCACCGTATGAATCATCGCGATAATGATTCCAATGCCCGCAATTTGAAAGATTGCGTTCACTTCTAAATTCATGACCTTGGCACCTCGCTATCCCGGCTATTTCAGAAGATCAGAATGACGATTAACGCTCCGACAAGCATCCCCAGGCTGCGGCTCATCCGTTCGTATTTCACTTGATCGGCCTGTGCGCGGGATTCCTCATGCATAAGTTGCTGTATAGCTAATGAAATGTGTTTGGTCTGATCCTGACGATCACTGGTGCCAAGGCTGAAGCTCAATTGCATCATGACTTCACGCTCGTCTGACTTCATAGCCGATCTTCCCCACGCCTGCTCCACACCAGCTTGAAGGCTCTCTCTGGCCGTGAGCCCGAGCGGAGGTTCCATCTGTGAAGCGGCGTGCATAAACAGAGTCTTCACCGGTTCTTTCGTCTGCGCACCCATCTTGCTCATCGCGTCTGGAAGCGGCGTTAGGCCATAATTAATTTCTGTCATCAAACGCTGGAGTGCGGCTATCAATTCTCGAAGCTGCCTTGGGCGCAATGCATATTGTCTGGCCTTATAAAAGCCTGCAAGCGAGCTGGCGATCATAATCAGCACTGCACCAAACATGTTAACCAAAGGCTTCACCTCCTGCTCCGGCATGCTGCAGCCCCCGCATCTTGCCGTCAGCCAGCTTGAAGCTCATGCCCCGGCTCGTCCGTTGCAGCAGCACATACCGCTGAAACATCTGCTCGGATATCAACGTTCTCAGTGCAGGTCTGGCCGACAGTTCTGCCAGATCCCGGCCGTGTGCAGTTGCGATGACGGAAACACCTGCATGCAGAGCCTCCATCACAGCTTCGGCATCCTCCGGCCGGCCAATCTCGTCCACAATGAGAACATCCGGCGACATTGAGCGAAGCATCATCATCATGCCTTCTGCCTTCGGGCATCCATCCATGACATCTGTCCGCGGTCCGACATCAAATCCGGGGACTCCCTTGTAACTCCCTGCGATTTCAGAGCGTTCATCCACGATGCAGACCTTTAGTCTCGGGCGTATCCCTTGTCTCAGTTCATTACCGGACGTCAGCTTTGTACCGCTGCTGATCTGTCTTGCCAGATCACGAAGCAATGTTGTCTTTCCCTGCTGAGGTGGAGACAAGATCAACGTATGCAGCACTTGTCCGCTATTCAAATCCACCAGATAAGGAAGAATCGGGTCAGCGATGCCTTCGACTTCTCGGGCTACCCGAACGTTGAATCCGTTAATATCCCGTAAATATTCCACACGCCCTCCACTCAGCACCGTTCGACCGGCAAGTCCAATTCGATGCCCGCCGGGAATCGTGATGAAGCCTTTTCGCAGCTCTTCTTCCAAGGTATACAGGGAATGATTACTTATGAGATCAAGCAGTTTATGAGTTACTTCCTTCTGGGGAATATACGCCTCTTCCGGTTTACCCGTCATCGCACCTTCTGCGGTAAGAAAATGGTAGGTGTTTCCCGCATTAATCTCCAGGGGTCTGCCTTCCCGGATGCGGACTTCTTCCACTTTGTCCAATTGGGCAGGTGGCATTCTGCCTAAGATGGTTCGGATCGGTTCCGGAAAAAGGTCCCTCCATTTCACTTTCATGTGTCGGCTCCTCCAACTTTGTCATTCATCTTATTTTTCATCTCTGACGTTTGTTCATATCTCAAGTTTATGCCTGTACATTCATTTTATGACGCTGAAATCTATCATTTCTTTTGGACTGTAAAATTAAGAGACGTCACTTCTTCTCCATGCCAAAAAGCCAAAACAGGAAAGCATCGTTCATGCTTCCGGCTTTGGCTATATGTCTTAACTTACATAAATATAAGTTACATCTTAATCATCTTGTCACTGTAACGGCGACCTTTTCCGCATTTAATGCGGCTACGATAATATGTTGGTAATCTAGCGCTTCCCCGTCCGCTTGACGTATATCAACAGTTCGCTGCTCCCCTGCAAGCAGATCAAAGCAGTTATCACTCATGCGCACATTACCTTGCGGGATCGAAATCTGAACCATTCGGGCTACCGCTTCAGTTGCTTGCACAAGCAATTGCCCAGTTTCTTCATTATATGAAGCTCGAATGATGCTTGGACTAAGCTGTACATCCTTTGCATCACGTAAATAATATACGTTATCCGGGCAGTCCCAGGCAGGCGCAGATAACTTCAACACCGCTTGTTCTGGAGGCAAACCTTGCAACACCTGCTTTTCGTCCCATTCTCCCAGCTTCACTACACCATTGGCCTCTACCTCGGTGTGCAGCTCCATACGATGAATGGAATGACCCTGCATATCAAAAACCTCCATGATGACCTGACCACTCAGCGAAGTTAATTGATCATTAATCACCCACACCTCTAATAACTCATCAGGTTCATGGTTTAAACTTAATAGTAATGGATGATAAAATTTACGTGCATAATAATAGGATGCTTTTGGTAGCAGCTCATAATCGATTAATGACCAACTGGTTCCAGGCCAACTGTCGCCGTGCTGCCAGATTAAGGAGCCACTTGTACGCGTTTTGTTGCGCCGATAGTGCTCAATTCCATACTTCAATCCCTCAGCCTGAGTAAGCATCGAAAACTGGATATACTCATCCAGATCCTGAGGTACTCCTGTGAACCCTTCCATAAGTAAGATGCCCTTCTGATGGTTCGTATCCTTGTTGCGATAAGCCATCTCTACGCTTCCCCAATAGAATTGATCCTCTGGAATGTTTCGCTCCAACGTATATTTCGTAGCAGAGGCATGCATACCAAATTCACTGCTGAATAATGTGAAATCTTTTTTATAGTTTTTGAACGTGACACCCTCCACACTATAATCTAGCAAAGGCACCTCGCCAAATTTACGTGGATAGACGGAACCATGCCACACTTGCCAGTTGTGACGATCTCCATGATTCGGATCATTCGCATCATTCCCGCCATAAGGAGACGAAGGCCAGTATGGACGTGCAGGGTCAAGCTGTTCCAACAACTCTGGTAGAATCTCATGATAAATCGTTTCACCGTAAAATGGTGTCGTGATTTCGCCAGATGACGATTTCATATCGTACAGCCAGTCAATTTCGTTATTGCCGCACCATAACGCGAGCGAAGCATGATTACGCAATCTTTGAATATTGCAGATGGCTTCCTGCCGAACATTTTCCACAAAATCAGCATTATAATCAGGGAAAAGCGCATTGGCAAACGCAAAGTCCTGCCACACCAGTAAACCGAGCTCATCACAAAGATCGTAGAAGACGTCTTTTTCATAAATGCCTCCTGCCCAGATTCGCAGCATGTTCATATTAGCTTCTACGCCCAACATGATCAGATGTTTATATCGGGAGTCAGGAGCGGCTCCAATCAGATTATCGACCGGAATCCAGTTTGAACCTTTGGCGAACAGCTTCACACCGTTAATATGAAAAGCAAATGCAGGCTCTCCCTGCTCATCTTCCAGTACCAGCTCTACCGTTCGGATTCCAATTCGCTGCTCTCTCCGATCTACCTCCACTCCGTCTGCAAGCAGTACGGTTTCCAGTTGATAGAGGTAAGGCTTGCCCAGATCATGCGTCCACCATAATTGTGGCTGTGATACTTGCAGATTGAATCCGGCCTTTCCACCTTGCAGTTCACCTTCCGCTTCAGCCACAACCTGCTGATCCGCATCAAGTAAACAAGCAAGATAGGTCAGATGACCACACCCGCGATACTTTTTCGCTTCAAGCTCAACGTTAATATTGGCCTGCTGGTCGTCACAGTGCTTCGTATACGCATATACGCCCTCGAACTTGGCTTGCACATGACGCTCCAGTCTCACCTTGCCCCAGATTCCAACGGTTACAATGCGCGGCCCCCAGTCCCAACCGTAATTCATCGCTGCCTTTCGAATCCATGGGCGCTCCTTCGTGTATGACGACCACTGCATCAGTGCTTTATCCCTGTGATGAAGATAGAGTGGATCAAATCGGACAGCAATTGTATTTTGGCCTTGATGTATAACACGGGAAACATCATACACATATGTTCGGTGCATATTGCTGGCTGTACCCATCTCAAGACCGTTCACATAAACCGTAGCATGTGTATCTAACCCTTCGAAAATTAATTCCCAGCGCTCTTGTTTTGCTGGATCGGCATCCATCTGAAAGCGTGTGCGGTACCACCACTCCTTCTGCTCTACCCAGCGCGAATGGATATCGTTATGCCCATAATACGGATGATCTATCAGCTTGCGTTCAATCAGAGTCGAATGTACATCTCCAGGCACACTCGCGCTGATCCAGAAACGATCATCCAAATCTGCATCAGCAATGGTTAGCGGCGGTTTCTCGCCCACCTCATATTGCTGAATTCTCCAATGATCACTTAATAGCATGGTTTCTGCCTCCATTTATATCATTTAATGTCTATATAATAAGATTTATTTCATTTTGGCCTCAGCCTGTTTACCTTTCTCCACCAACACATCATAAGCTGCATCCAAGGTCACTTTACCAAACATAACACTCTCCATCTCGGACTTATACGTAGCCGTAAAATCTTCAGCACCAGGAGGCGCAGGATAGAAAGGTAAAGCCTTCGGTTTGGCCACATCCAGCAATTCTTTCCCGAAACGTTCTCCATCCGTAAGATTTGTCTCAAGGGACGCGTACACTTCATCATTAATCGGAATACCACGTGTCATCCCCAAAATTTTGCCTGCTTCCGGGTCAGATATGAACCATTTGATAAATTCCTTCGCCTGCTCCACATTTTTGGAATTCGCGCTTATAGAGAAGAAAATCGTTGACTGGGCCCAGCCACCTCCGCTTTCGCCGATTGGATTGCTGTTCACTGCCAGTTGACCTGGTTTAAGTGCTTCAATCGCACTCGCCGAGCCAACCGATGCTGTACGAAGCATGACTTTGCCAGAACCCAGGGAATCGAGTTGCGGGTCATTTTCTTTAAAAGCTAGCTGTTGATCTGCTGGCGGTACAACGCCTTCTTTTTGAAATTCGGCATAGGTGTTGTTAAATTCGAAAAAGGTGTCTTGATCCAGATTGAATTTTCCATCCTGAAAAATGGGTCCTTTGCCTTTGGCAGTCTGATAAAATTGATAGAATTCCCAAATGTTGCGCAGGTCGTCGATTGGATATTTATCCTTTGGCAGCTTGCTTCGTGCTTCTTTGGCATAAGCAAAAAAATCATCCCACGTCCAGTTGTTAAAAGGTAATTTGATCCCGTATTGCTCAAGTGTCACTTTGTCATAGACCAAACCCGCACCATTGTAGCTCAAAGGCACTCCATACAGCTTGCCATCAATCTTGATGTTCTCCAGCACCTTCTCATCCACAATGCCACTCAAGTCCAGATCGGACAAATCTGCCAGTTGCCCCCTCTTGGCATAACCATGAATATATGCCGCATCCATCTGCAAAATATCCGGGAGTGAGGACGAGGCGGCAAGGGTGGGAAGCTTCTGCCAATATCCATCCCAAGATGTAAATTCCGTTGTGAGTTTGACATCCGTATGTTTCGATGTGTACAGTTCGATTGCTTTTTTGGTCGCTTCATGCCGAGCATCCGAGCCCCACCACATCATTTTGAGTGTGCCGGAGCCCTGGCCTTCACTTGCGCCCGAATTGGAACCTCCTGCACAGCCGGTCACCATTACTGCAGCCAGCACACCCATCGTCAACGTTTTCAGCCAACGTTTACCTTTGATCATCATTGAATGACCTCCCTTGTATGTGAAGTTATGTGTTACCTGTCATCAAAAATCAACCTTTGATCCCTGTTGTCGCAATGCCTTCCACGAAATGCTTTTGAGCTACAAAAAAGACGATTGCCGAAGGAATAACGGACAGTAATGACATCGCGAGCAATTGACCCCACTGCACCTCAAACTGATCAATGAACATCCGAAGTCCAAGCCCTACCGTAAACTTTTCTACCGAATTGAGGTATAGCAGCTGCGAGAAAAAGTCGTCCCAGCTCCATAAAAAGGTGAAAATCGCTACGGTCACGAGTGCGGGCTTGATTAGCGGAGCAATAATACGGAAGAAAATACCGTAAACGGAGGCGCCATCAATCTGCGCCGCTTCATCCAGTTCACGTGGAATGCCACGAATGAACTGCACAATCAGAAATATGAAGAATGCGCCGCCCCCGAAATAATGGGGCAATATAAGCGGAACATAACTATCAACCAAACCAAGTTTGTTAAACAAAATATATTGAGGCACAACGGTTACTTGTGAAGGCAGCATCATCGTGAGAAGCAGCACCGAGAACCAGAAGTTACGAAACCGGAAATTCAATCGCCCGAACCCATAACCCACGAGAGCCGCTGTTACAACACCACCCAATACATTCCAAAACTCCATCATTAGTGTATTGGCAAAAAAACGGGCAAACGTAAAGTCAGACGTAAAGCTCCAGCCATTGCTATAGTTCTCCCATAACCAGGTCGTTGGCCATAATGACGGTGAGGAAAGTTCCATCGTGCTTTTGAAGGAGGCTCCAATCCACCATAACACCGGGTAAATCATAAGCAGGGAAAATGGAATCAGAATAAAATGTGCCTTCCAGGTCTTCCGATTGCTAGTTATCATTTTGATTTACCTCCTTCGGATTCATAGAACACCCAGTATTTCGATACAATGAAATTCAGTGCTGTAAAGACACCGATAATGACAAGCAGAATCCATGCCAGCGCTGAAGCATAACCCATCTGAAACTGCTTGAACGCCTTGTCGTAGAGGAACAACACATACATGTACGTGGAATTCGCCGGACCTCCAGCGGTAATGACAAAAGCCGACGTGAACATCTGGAATGAGTTAATGATGCCTAGTACAAGATTAAAGAACATCACCGGAGAGAGCATCGGAATCGTAATCGAGAAAAACTTCCGAATACTGCTGGCTCCATCCACAGAGGCCGATTCATATAGATCTTTAGGGATTTGCTTCAATCCAGCTAGAAAAATGACCATAGTTGATCCAAATTGCCAGGCATTCAGCAAAATCAGAGTTCCCAGTGCTGTATTCGGATTGGATATCCAACCGATTCCCGTAATACCGAACCAGCCAAGCACGTGGTTAATGTAACCATCCATGCCGAACATGTTCCGCCATAAAGCGGACACCGCAATGCTCCCCCCAATTAAGGACGGAAAGTAGATGGCTGTGCGGTAAACATTCATACCCTTGATATCCTTGTTCAGCAAAATCGCAACCATAAGCGAGAAGAAAAGCTTAATCGGTACCGCTAATAGCACAAATGCAAACGTAACTGTAAGCGATTTCAAAAATAATTTGTCAGATTGTAAAATTTCGCTATAGTTGCGCGGGCCTACCCATGTTGGCGAATCCAAAAGAGAATAGTCTGTGAACGAGAGATAGAACGATTGCAGAATCGGCCACAGCGTTAATAACAGAAAACCAATCAGCCAAGGCGAGATAAATACATACCCAGCCACATTCTGATGGTAGATCCAGCCGATTCCCCGCTTTTTGCCGAACATAGCATTACCCCGTTTCCATTGTAGTCTGTCAGCGTGAAACGCTGTATCTGAGTCCATCATAGTCATTTCATAAGTATACTGTCAACTAATTTGTTAATATTATTATGTTTACTAAATTTATATTGGTTTACTTTAAGCGTTTACATAGATAAATAAAATGCATATCTCTTATGTGATAGACATTCACCCCATACCAAATAGGCTATCCTTTACATTCACCATGTAATGGATAACCTCATAATGGTTGTTTTTTTAGACCAGACTGCCAATGCTGCCTTTGATGATTAATTCACCTTGAATGAGACGCTTCTCATAAGGCATGGAGATATGCTTCAGCCTCCATTGCATAATTTCAACCGCCTGAATCCCAAGCACCTCTGTCTCTGCGTTTACAGTACATAATTCCGGGTATTGCGCATGAACTTCAGGATCATTGTCAAAAGCGACCACCGAGATGTCGGCAGGAATTCGTTTACCTTTCTTCTCCAATTCATTCATGCATAAAGAAGCCACCTTGTCGTTAGCGCATATAATCGCGGTAGTGGAAGAATTCTCAATCAACTGTTGCATCGCTATGCGAATCAGCTCCAGATTGTCCTCATGATGCGACGGTCGGATCTGTAACAGTTCTTTGTGCGGCATATACGGTATGCCGTTTTCATCAAGTATCGCCTTAAATCCACTCCAACGATCGGCAAAACTACGAGCATATGCCCAGTCTCCTACAAACTGAATATGTCGATGGCCCTTACCTATCAGAAATTTCGTCAGCTTACGATAGATATCGTAATTGTTCATGAACACCGTATCTGAAGCGACCAGTTCATCCTCGTGATCTATGATCACAAAAGGAATACCAAGTGAACGCAACTCAACCAGCATGGCTGTCTCAATCAACCCGATTCCGATTATACCCAGTAATGCCTCTGGTCGCATGAGCTTGTTAAAGTTTTGAGGACTGTCGTCTGTAATCAGTACCGATGAGATCCCATGTCCTTCCAGACCACGAAACACCCCTTCAAGCACACGCCCCCAATAAAAGGAGTCACGATTCTGACTACGGATATCCGGAAAGAGTATTCCGATCATGCGTTCTTCTTCCTCTGTCTGCGTCTTGGGGGCCATCGTGCGTTTTGTTAGCTGTTGATCCAAATACCCCAGATTCGAGGCCACCTCGAAAATTCGTTCACGAGTTGCCGCACTGATGCCCGCCTTGCCGGATAACGCCTTTGATACTGCGTATTTGGATACACCAACCCGGTCCGCAATTTCCTGCATCGTTACTTTTTTCTTCTTGTCCAATGCTGCTCCACCCCGTCTCTTCTAAAGAGGTTTACAAAGTATTTTTGTAAACCAAATTAATCCGTTACATCATAACAAAAGAGATGCATGCTGTACAGGAGCTGTACTCCTTCGTACAGCTTCTCGCTAATCAACACCAGGTGAGTAACGTATAACCTGTAAACGAAACAAAAAAAACTAACCGAGATTAACATCGATTAGCCTTTCTTATGCCTATAGGTCTTCGTTAATACTTACGAGACTTTTAGACAGTACAGTTTATTCAATTATCTGCGGACTTGCGGACCACCGATCACAGCTTGCTCTTCTGTATCCAGATCATATGCTGTGTGCAATGCTTTAATTACATCATGCAGCTTCTCTCCATCGATAACACAGGAAACTTTAATTTCCGATGTGCTTACCATTTTGATGCTTACACCTTCGCCGGAGATCACTTTGAACATTTTGGCAGCCACACCCGGATGACTTACCATACCTGCGCCTACAATCGAAATTTTAACCAGATTCTCTTCAGAGGTTACTTCACGATATGGCAGGCGGCTGTGCAAGCCTTCAATGACATGCAGCGCTTTCTCGCGATCCGATAGCGCAACCGAGAACGAGAAGTCCGCTTTGCCGTCCATAACACCGCTCTGTACAATGATATCTACATCGAGCTGCTCAGCTGCAAGTGCGCCAAATACTTCAGCCAGTACACCCGGCACGTCCGGTACTCCCAAAATGCTGATGCGTGCTACATTTTTATCGTATGCAATCCCACTTACCACTACGCCTTGTTCCATTGCTGCTTCCTCCTTAACAACCGTTCCTTCATTATGGTTAAAGCTTGATCTTACAATCAAAGGCACACCGGAATGCTTCGCGTACTCTACCGCACGAGGATGCAATACCGCTGCTCCCAGATTCGCAAGCTCCAGCATTTCGTCATAGGAAATTTCCTTCAGCTTGCGTGCGACTTTGACGATCCTTGGATCAGTGGAATAGATTCCGTCCACATCCGTATAGATCTCGCAGGCGTCTGCCTGAATGGCTGCTGCCAGTGCAACAGCTGTCGTATCCGAGCCGCCACGGCCCAGCGTGGTGATCTCACCATCTTCCGTCATGCCTTGGAAACCGGCAACAATAACAATATTGCCATCCGCCAGAGCTGCATTGACGCGTTCAGGACGGATATCCTGAATGCGAGCTTTGCCATGTACCGGCTCAGTCCGGAAACCGGCCTGCCATCCTGTGAAGGATACCGCCTTGCGTCCAAGTGCCTGTATAGCCATAGACAATAACGAGATCGAAATCTGCTCTCCTGTTGTGAGCAGCATATCCATTTCACGAGCAGGCAGCTCACTGTTCAGCAGCTTTGCCTGATCAATCAAATCATCGGTTGTGTCCCCCATGGCCGAGACCACGACAACACATTGATGCCCTTCATCTGCTTTTTCCACAACACGACCGGCTACACGCTTCATGCGCTCTGTATCTCCGACCGAGCTGCCCCCAAATTTCATGACGTACAATGACAACGCAAATCCACTCCCTACCTTGTGCAGTTATGCATAAATTGATGTCTTTCGTCATTATTCTCTCCGAGAAATGACTTTAACCCAGTATATTACGAAAGCGCCTGATAGGCTAATCTTTTTTCAAAAAAACCCTCTGCCAATGAGTTGGCAAAGGGTTTCTCATTCACGCTTTCAAGCTTACAGCGTATGAAAGTTACGCACGGGAGGAGTATTTACCCTCACGTGTATCAATCAAAAGCACGTCGCCTTCGTTAATGAACAAAGGTACTTGTACGTTCAGTCCTGTTTCCACTTTTGCGTTTTTCGTAGCACCTTGTGCTGTGTTACCTTTAACGCTTGGCTCTGTTTCAATAACTTTCAGCTCAACGCTGGTAGGCAGGTCGATACCCAGGATTTCACCTTGGTAGCTAATGATTTTCACGTTCATGTTTTCTTTGAGGAAGTTCAATTCCCATTCAAGCTGGTCACTTGTCAATGTGAATTGATCGTAAGTTTCGTTGTCCATAAACGTGTGCTCTGAACCACTTGCATACAGATAAGATACACCGCGGTTTTCGATGATTGCACGGCCAATTGTTTCACCTGCACGGAACGTGCGCTCAACCGTGTTTCCGTTACGCAGGTTTTTCAATTTGGAACGTACAAAGGCAGCGCCTTTACCCGGTTTTACGTGTTGAAAATCAAGTACAGTGAAGATGTCTCCGTCTACTTCTACGGTCAAGCCTGTTTTAAAATCGTTTACTGAAATCACAAAAAATCCCTCCTGGTATAAGTAAAAAGTCAGTGATATGAATGATTCATATCTCAAGTAGCTGGCAGGTTATGCAATAACGGTGAACTTCTTATCCGATTTCGTAAGGATATGGATACCTGTTTCGGTCATAACCACATCATCCTCAATCCGCACACCGCCAAATCCATCGATGTAAATCCCCGGTTCAACAGTAACCACCATGCCCGGTTTCAACACATCATCGCTGAGCTTGGACAAACGTGGAGCTTCATGAACTTCCATGCCCAGACCGTGGCCTGTGCTGTGTCCAAACTGCTCTCCGTATCCGTAGCCTGCAATGATATCCCGTGCAAGTGCATCTGCTTCCCGTCCGGTCATACCTGGTTTCAGGTTCTCCAGCGTATGTAACTGTGCTTCCAGTACAATATCATAAATCTTGCGCAGCTCGGGAACAGGGTTGCCTGTAGCAATTGTACGTGTCAGGTCGGAGCAGTATCCGTCCAGCAGCGCACCAAAGTCAAATGTAATCAGCTCGTCCTGTCCAATCACCTTGCTGCTTGCCACGCCGTGAGGCATCGCGGAGCGTTCACCCGAAGCGACAATGGTATCAAAGGAAGAACTCGTCGCTCCATGCTTGCGCATGAAAAACTCCATCTCCAGATCCACTTCACGTTCAGTCATGCCCGGTTTGGCAAATTGCAAAACGTGGCTGAACGTGGCATCGGCCAAGTCAGCAGCCCGCTGCATAACCGCGATTTCGTCCGCATCCTTAAACATGCGAAGCTGCTCAACTATGCCGGATACAGCTTTCAGTTTAACCGATTGCAGTGATTCTGCATAAGCAGCATGTGTACCAAATGTGACTGAATCCTGTTCAAAGCCTACTTCCTTGAGGTTAGCAGCTGCAAGCAAATCCCTTACGGAATCCATCGGTTTAACGCCATGCTCCAGCACATTAAAACCTTTGGCTTGCAAGGTTGCCTGCGACATATAACGGAAATCAGTCAACAAATATGCTTCGTTTTCCGTAATAAGCACATAGCCTGCCGAGCCTGTAAAGCCCGTCATATAACGACGGTTGATCGGATTCGTAATCAGCATGGCTTGTAGTTCACGCTCAGCCATGGCCTCGCGTAACTTGTGTACTCGTTTGTTTTCCATCGGTAACCCTTCTTTCTCTCACATTCCCGGGTTCCCGGCTCAGGTTTGTTTGTCCAGATGACGCACGAGAGCCAGCAATCCCAGTTCATAGCTTACTTCGCCAAATCCGGCAATCTGCCCGATCGTTTCTGCTGCAAGCACTGAATGATGTCTGAACGCTTCACGTGCATGAATGTTGGATAGATGAACCTCCACGGTAGGAACCTTCACGGCATTGATTGCATCACGTATAGCATAGCTGTAATGGGTAAATGCCCCGGCATTGAGTATGATCCCGTCTGCCTCACCCATAGCGGCATGAATGCGGTCAATGATATCCCCTTCATGGTTGGATTGATAAAAAGCGATGGAGACACCCAATTGCTCGGCCTGTCTGCGAATATTGTCTTCAATATCCTTCAGACTCATCGTGCCATATATGCCTGGTTCACGAACACCAAGCATGTTCAGGTTCGGGCCATTGATCACAATAATTCGTTTCATTGCTGCTCCACCCTCTCTGCAAATAACCATCTGCTATTTTAACACAGCCATTGCCGGATTGAGAAGCTTTTTTGCGTCTAGGCTCCGGCTTGTTCCGGTTCCCTTTTTCGTTCGTCCGTATACTCCATTGCTACGGTGTAACCGATAAACAAGCCCCAGAGCAGGAAGAAACAGATTTCCGTAAAGATAGAATCCCATGTTAACCTGTTCAGCGGCTTCATCATACCAAGCTTGGGACCTAGCAAAACAAAGAGAATCACCCACCAAACGATGCCGTAGACCATACCTGGAATAGGCCCTTTTAATTTTCGAATGGTAAAGGTGTATAGCAGGGAAGCCAAAATAGAAAACACAATGAAACACAGCCATCCTGTCAAATGCCCAGCCGAAGTATAAATGTACTCATGTTTAAAAAAAGGTTCTGCAATAAAACCGACAGGTACTATCGTAAAATGCAGCAGATGGAACAGCCAATGAATACCTCCCCAGATCAAACCGGCGAAGAAGCCAAGCTCCAGTGCAAAGGAGAATGGATTTGTATAATAATGTGCATCACCCTGCTTGGGTATGGAACGCCGTCCCATCACCTTGTCATCCCTTTTGCGTGGACGCTGCCGCTGGGAATGCGGGTCTGATTTTTCATTGTGCTGATCACGAATTGGCATTCCCTTATCGTTATAATCCGTCATGCTTAACATCCCCTTCTTCGTAAGATGCTTATGCTGTATGCTAGACATTTTCTCACAGTTCTAGGGCGTAGTATGTTCAAAACAGGACAATCTTAACAGCTTCACCTGCAGATTACCGCGTAAACTAGAAATTGCTCACAAAATTCGATACAATAAGGATATTAAACTGCCTTTCAATGTAAAGGCGTAGAACAGAATAGGAAGGTGAATGATTTGCCTCAACAATCCAAGCCTGTCAGCTACGGGGGGCAAGCTGTCATTGAAGGTGTAATGTTTGGCGGCAAACACGTCAACGTTACAGCTGTTCGTAGAAAAGACGGCGAAATTACGTATCTGGAAGTTCCCAAGCAAGACAAGACCTGGGTCATGAAATTGCGGCGGATTCCGTTATTGCGAGGAATTGTCAGCATTATAGATTCAAGTGTCAAAGGCAGCAAACATCTGAATTACTCCGCTGACGCTTATGCTGACGATGAACTGGAGCCGGAAGAAAAAGCCAAACAACAAGAGAAGCAAGGTTCCGGCTGGAGCCTTAGTATGATCATTGGTGTGACGGCTGTAGCCATTCTTTCCTTCCTTTTCGGCAAAATTGTGCTGACGCTGCTTCCTGTGGTGATCGAGGACTTCTTATTTAAAAATGCATTCAACAATCAATTTTTGCATAATGTATTGGAAGGTGTTATCAAGCTGATTCTGCTGCTCGCCTATCTATGGTTAATCTCACAGACACCGATGATTAAACGTTTGTTCCAATATCATGGAGCAGAACATAAGGTAATCAGTGCTTATGAAGCCGGGGAAGAACTGACACCGGAAAATGTTCAAAAGTACAGCAGACTGCATTATCGCTGCGGAAGCAGCTTTATCATGCTAACGGTGATTATCGGTATATTCCTGTATTCCGTATTTACCTATGATAACCTTTGGGAACGTATGGGTCAGCGTCTGTTGCTGCTACCAGTAGTATTAGGCGTTTCATTTGAACTTCTCAAAATTACGAATTCAGTGCGTGACATTCCTGTACTTCGTTATCTCGGGTATCCGGGGCTCTGGCTGCAACTCCTGACTACCAAAGAACCAACGAATGCACAAGTGGAGGTATCCATCGCATCGTTTAACCGCATGCGTGAGCTGGATGCCAAGCTTGCGAACGTCTCTACGGCAGCTGAAGTTCCTGTAGCCACATTTGATCCTGTGAAAGGGTGAATGAAATGAACAAGCAGGCAATTGTATTCTGGGTGGTCATGGTACTGGCTGCTTTTGGAATTATCAGTTTTTTGACTAAAGCCTCATTGTCCAGTATTCTCATCCCTCTGATTGTGTTCGGGGTTGTGTTCCTGCTATACAAATACCCGCCTGCCCGCTGGTCTCGGAAAGCCAAAACACCCAAGATCAAACCTTCGGCAAAAACGATGGCGAAAGTGAATGCACAGAACAATGCTTCAGCCCGCAAAAGCAGCTCGTCCAGAAAACGCAAGGATTATCCTTTCCAGGTCATTCAAGGACAAAAAGGCAAGAGTGAAGAGGATATTCCGAAGTATCACTAATGTCAAAAAGCAATTCCCACTAAGGTGAGAATTGCTTTTTTTTTTGAATAGCTCTCCTTCATTTACGATATTGACCGGATCTGACTTGGCACATAAATAGAGTACAATCCTAACCTTTGCACAATATTCATACGGGAACCAGAGGTGAAGCATCTGCTTTTTTCTTCCGCTGTTCTTTGCGCTGCTTCTCTAATTGTTCGTTGTATATTTTCATGTTCCATGCATTAAAAAACTCTCTTCCTGCAACGAGGCCGGAACGAAATAAATTCGTGCTGTCCTGAACTGACAAATTAAACTGTGTAGGCTTAATGCCTAACGTAGGAATTTTGACGGTTCGGAAGCGGTTAATCTGCTCAATGTATCGCTCATCATGTGCAGTGAGCATGGTCTCAACAAGAGCCTGCAGCATGGTAAGCGGTCCTTTGATCCGTGCGGGCTGCACTTCGTTTTTGCCCACCATCTTAAAGCCAACGACCGGAATAATATCTCCATCCTCTACTGAGCGCTCTCCGTCAAACAGCCATAGCGGAAAATTACTTAACAATCCTCCATCCACCACATATACAAACTGATCCTGAAAAGGAAGCCCTTTGGACATGACGGGTGATTTGCGTATGACCACCGGATCGAAAAAGTAAGGTATGCTGCAGCTCATCCGTACCGCTTTGGCCACTTCCAGTTTAGACGGTTCAATACCGAACCGACGAATGTCATCCGGCAATACAAGAATGCTACCATTAGATATATCTGATGCAGTAATGAGCAGTTTGCCCGGCGGTAAATCCGCAAATGTACGTATCCCCTTCTGCAGCAGCATCTTGCGTATCCATGACTCAAGCGCTTCTCCAGAGTAAAGTCCCTTTTTCAAAAACAGTCTTGCCGCAGGTCCAATCCAGCGTGCGTTAAATACAGGTGAACGCTGCAGCAGCGAAGCAAACGGTGTACTTTCTATAATAACCTTCATTTCCTCAGCCCGATAACCTGCCGCAAGCAAAGCTGCTACAATCGAGCCGGACGATGTTCCAGCTACCCGATTAAATTGAACTCCGCAGTCCTGTGCTCCCTGTACCGCACCTGCCAGCGAAATGCCTTTCACGCCTCCGCCCTCAAACACTCCATTAATTAACATAAACCAAAAACCCCCGTTCTCCAGGCAGCCATGCTTCTACTGCCACTGTATGAGAACAGGGGTTGGTCATATAACTGTTATATAGATGAATTAGATCATTTTAGATGTGCTACAGACCGTAATAGGCTTTCAAACGTTCAATGATACCCAGCGGGTTCTTCGTCAAATATTGCGAACTGAAATAAATGTCTCCACCAATGGACGGATACTTCTCGTTATAGATTAGTTGATCAATGATCTCCTGTGAGGTTTGCCATCCAATTTCGGGCGTTCCCAGTTTGTACGGGGAATGACCAATATACAGTTTCACCTTGGTATTGGCTACCTCATTAACCCACCAATCCACGACCTTGTCGTACCTTGCAGCGCTGAGAGTCATGCTCCAGTACACTTGTGGTGCCACATAATCGATCCAGCCCTGTTTGATCCACGTCCGTACATCCGCATTCATGCTGTCATAAGCCGTCACACCTGCTTTGGTATCCGATCCGGTCAGATCAGTGGCCTTGTTACGCCATACACCGAACGGGCTGATCCCGTATTCCACGTTAGCTTTGACACGATGAATATTCTGTCCAAGCTGCTGCACAAACTGATTAATATTGTCACGGCGCCAAGCGGCACGATCTGTTGTGTTTAACGCATTATACGTTTTGAATGCAGCATCATCGTTAAACGTTACATTGGATGGATAGAAGTAATCGTCCAGATGCACGCCATCAATGTTGTAGTTGTTTACCACTTCCATAATGGTATCCATAATATGCTGTCTTGCTTCCGGGATTCCCGGGTTAATATATAGCTTGCCAGCCGCATTTACAATCCAATCTGGATGAAGCTTGGAAATATGGTTTGCTGCCAGATTGGATGTTGCTGCGGAATTCGTCGCCCGGAATGGATTAAACCAGGCATGGAATTCCAGTCCACGCTTGTGTGCTTCCTCAATCATAAAGGCAAGCGGATCGTAACCAGGGTCTTTCCCTTGTGTTCCCGTCAGCACACTGTTCCAAGGCACCAAATTCGAAGGATAGATTGCATCAGCATTTGCTCTCACTTGTACAAATACAGCGTTGATGCCCATAGCCTTCAATTGATCAAGCTGGCTCGTATACTCTTGCTTCTGCTTGTCTGCATTGCCTTTGGCTCCAGAAGACGGCCAATCCCCGTTAACGGTCGAAATCCATGCTCCGCGCATTTCATCTGAAGCCGGGGTTACCGCACCGCCTGGCTCTGCCGGAACGGCTGGTGTAGGTTCTGGCTCAGGTGTTGGTGCTGTTTCATTACCTGTGTACAGATCAATGGTCTGAGCCGCCTGATTCCAGTTTACCTGAATGCCGAGATTTTCACTTACAAAGCGAATCGGAACCATCACACGCCCCTGCTTTAATTGCACAGATGCATCCAGATTTACAATCGCGTTGTCCACTGTCGCCTGCTGACGTCCGCTGGTCATCGTAATGACCGAATCGGATTTCTGAATCGTTACCGTACGAGTTGCCTGAGACCATAAAACCGAAGCCCCCAACCCTTCGCTGATCACCCGCAGCGGTACCATCGTTACATTTACCTTGGGTAAAATATAAGGGGACACATCCGACTCCAGACGCTGACCATCCAGAAAGATCGAAATTTCCTTCTGAGCAGCTGCCTGGGCAGTCAATCCTGCTGTCTGCAAACCGAGTACAAAAATAAGCAGAAGCAATAATCCTTTACGCAATTTCATCAACCAATCCTCCAACATCATTAAATTTGCGGTAAAATCTACTAGTTTAATAGACGCTTGGCAGAGCGATTTAGTTGCGAAATTGACCAAATGTTGGCGAATGATCTAGGATCAGATTCAGATCAACATAACAAAAATGCTTCTCACCATATCGATGGCAAGAAGCATCTCTTTGTTTAGGATATAACTTCATTCATGACTCAGGATTCCGTGTTACTCATAATTTCCTGGATATTTTTGAGGTCACGCAAGCGGCTCTCATCCTGACGGAAATATTCCACCAATGACTCGATACAAGTAATAGAGTCCCAGCTCAGATGATGCTCAATACCCTCCACATCGTTGTAAATGTTTTCTTCCTGTACACCGATGGTAGTCAAAAACTGCTCCAGCAGATGATGGCGCTCCATCAACCGTTTGCCCATCTTTTTTCCTTTTGGCGTCAGTACCAGCCCGCGGTACTTCTCATAGATCAGGTACTCGTCCTTGTCCAGCTTTTGGATCATCTTTGTCACGGATGAAGGATGTACTTCCAGTCCTTCAGCTATATCAGACACACGAGCATAGCCCTTTTCATCAATTAATTTGTAAATACGCTCCAAATAGTCTTCCATACTGGGCGTTGGCATCTGCTTCCCTCTCTTCTCTCTGACCGGCATTACGTCCAGGTCCCTATCTTCTAATGATACATGTTATCAATACGCATTGGCAAGTCCTACACCCTTCAGTCCGGATGCACACAAGGATTTGGCAGGCGTGACTTTACTCCATTCGAGGCAAACTAACTCCAGTTTCACATGAAAGGAGTGTTTCTGTGAGCACTACAATTGCCCGGCCCCCTGCTCGAAAAGCAAAAGGCACTAAACCCTTTATTCCCGATTTGGTATATTTTGAACCCGGCGCTCTGGAATATGAGAAAGGCAAACGCATCAAGGAATGGGTAACGTCTCAAAACATCCCTTATCAGATGACAACCTCTCATAACCGGATCACCAATCTGCCTGGTGAGACAGAGCAGGAGAAGTATCGGATGGCCAAGCGTACATTAGTCGTCGGCGTGCGCAAAACGCTCAAATTTGACCAGTCCAAGCCTTCTGCTGAATATGCAATTCCCATCTCAACCGGCTGCATGGGCCACTGTCATTATTGTTATCTTCAAACCACGTTAGGTGCGAAACCTTACGTTCGCGTGTATGTCAACACCGAAGAAATTATCGAGGCCGCTAAAGGCTATATCGAGGAACGCAAGCCTGAAATTACACGTTTCGAAGCCGCTTGTACATCCGATCCTGTCGGTCTTGAGCATATTACAGAAAACTTGAGCGATCTGATTCGCTTTATGGCTGATGAAGAATATGGACGTTTGCGTTTTGTAACAAAATATCATCATGTTGATCCGCTGTTAAAACTGAAGCACAACGGTCATACCCGTATTCGCTTCAGTGTTAACGCCGATTATGTTATCAAAAATTTCGAACCTGCAACCTCACGCTTTGAGGAACGGATTGAAGCTGCAGGAAAAATTGCACATGCCGGATATCCGCTCGGATTCATTATTGCTCCAATTATCTGGTACGACGGCTGGCAGGAAGGATATGCTGAATTGTTGCAGAAGCTGGCCGATACACTTCCTGAAGAAGCCACAAAAGATCTGACGTTCGAAATGATCCAGCACCGTTTTACCAAAACGGCGAAAGCCACGATCGAGAAGCGTTATCCCAAAACCAAACTTGAAATGGATATTGAAAAACGCAAAATGAAATGGGGCCGCTGGGGTCAATATAAATATGTGTATAAGGACGACCAGCAGGATGCACTGCGCGAGTTCATTACCGAACGAATCTTTGAGCACTTTCCGTTAGCCAACATTGATTATTTCACCTAAACTTATTCTCCAGATTAAAAAGCAGGTCGCATGAAACCAGAACACTTCTGGCTCAATGCAGCCTGCTTTATCTGCTTTTTTATCCGTCATTTGTTTCCACGAATTCGTTGTATCCTCAGATCAGATAATCATCCACTGAGGTGTGATCTGCTGCAGCCAAATGGTTATTTTTGTCATCTGATCGGTGAACAGCAATACGCCCATCAAAAGCATTAATGCTCCGCCGATCTTCATCATCATGTTGGAATATCTCAGAATCCAGCGTGTGGAGCCAATGAAGAAGGCAAGCACAAAAAATGGAAGAGCAAACCCAACGGTATATCCGGTAATTAACGTAAACCACGTGGAGGGCTCACTTGCCGCCATCGCAATTATAGCTGTCAGAATCGGTCCGATACAAGGGGACCACCCTGCCGAAAATCCAATTCCAAAAATAAACGAGCCTAGATATCCCGCTGGTTTCCACTTCATATCAAGCTTGCGCTCTTTCATCAAAAAATGGGGTTTGAAAATACCTAACAGAAAAAGTCCCATCAGCATAATTAAAATCGCTGACAATTGACGGATGAGATTGCGATTCTCATTGAAAAATTCTCCGAACAAACCAGCCCCGAGTCCAAGCGAATAAAATACAGCTGAGAAACCGAAAATAAACGCCAATGTGTGGGTCAACGTTTTAAACCGTACCTCACGCTGATTTCGATCATCCTTCAACTGCTGCACGGTCATTCCTGTAATGTATGAAAGGTATGATGGATACAGCGGAAGACAGCACGGTGAAATAAAAGAAGCGAGGCCAGCAAGAAAAGCCAGCCATACATTAACATCAGGCATGAAGCAATGTCTCCCTTCCTCCGGCTCGCTTGCTCATAGGCATGACGTCAGGCCCGGAACCCTTTTTTTCCGATCATCGTTAAAATCAGCATCATAATGAGCAGCAATACAATCGTTGCTCCCGGCGCAAGATTCCAGATTCCTGCGACGACCAGACCAATCACTACGGCAATTTCTCCAATCACTACTGACAGAATGATGGCTGATTTGAAGCTTCGTGCCATCAATAGACTGACAGCTACAGGAATGGTAAGCAGGGCCGATACGAGCAATGCCCCGACAATTTTAATCGCTGTACTGATCACAAGTGCTGTCATCACTGTAATTAACATATTCAGCATTCTGACGGGTAATCCCGTAACTGCGGCTGCATCCTCTTCAAAGCTGAGCAGGAAAAACTCCTTATGTAAGAAGGCCACCACGACCACAACAATTAAAGTTACCACTCCAACCAGCTTCAAATCTGTTGCATCCAGCGTGTATATGCTGCCAAACAAATAACTCATGACGTCTGCGTTATACCCTTTGCCCAAGGTAAAGAACAGAGAAGCGAGCGCTACGCCTCCTGACATGATGATGGCAATGGATAACTCCGCATAACTTTTGTACGCCTTACGCAGCTTCTCAATGGCAAATGAGGCGAGCACGGCAAAGATTAAACCTACACCAATCGGGTACACCTCAATCAAGAAACCTAGCGCCACCCCTGCAATCGTTACATGAGACAGGGTATCTCCAATCATCGATAGTCTCCGCAATACAAGAAACAGTCCGATCAGTGGAGCGGTGATGCCAATAAGCAAACCGCCTGCAAGCGCACGCTGAAAAAAATCACTTAATAATATCTCCAAAACAAACTCGACTCCTTCGGCCTGGCTATCTAATGGCCCACAGACATCACTAGCGAACCTGTGCGGTAGTATGCTGCAGGTTAGTCTCTGCACAATCCTCTACCTCATGCGAATGACGAACATGGAAATGAATCTTGCCATTCGTGAGGGCAGCTTCGGAGCCCAGATAACTCTCCATGCGGTCCATATCATGAGACACCATCAGGAAAGTCATCCGATGATGCTCATGCATATGCGTAATGAGTTCAAAAAAACTGGCTTGTGATTCGGCATCAATTCCCACGGTAGGTTCATCAAGGATCAACAGATCCGGGTGATTAATTAGTGCACGAGCCAGAAAAACACGCTGCTGCTGTCCACCGGACAGCTGTCCAATGCGTTTGTTCGCAATATCCTCAATCCGCATCACCTGCATGGCATCAGCACACTGCTGCTGTCCCTGACGTGTTATACGGCGAAACATGTTTTTGTTGTTGTACAGCCCGGACATAACCACTTCTCGAACCGTTGCCGGGAACAGTGGATTAAACGCATTTTTTTGCGGAACATACCCGATCCGTTTCCAATCCTTAAATTTGCGGATCGACTGTCCGAACAGCTTGATATCTCCCTGTGCAGGAGGTAGGAGTCCGACCAGCATACGCAGCAACGTTGTTTTCCCTGCACCATTCGAACCGATAATTCCTACAAAATCCCGCTGCTGGACCATAAAGTTGAGATCTTGAATCACACGCTGGTCCCCATAGGAAAACGATAGATTTTCAATCTCGATAATGGGATCATGACATAGTGGCATGATTTGCTGCATGGCAAAGCCGCCCTTCATAATAAATAAAAACTCGTTAACCTGTTGCTTAACACTCCAGAAGTCTTCGCCGGTCAAACGGCAAAGACTTCTGGACGCATACTCTTATTCTTCTTATTGTAATGCGATCAGCAGATTTTGCAAATTTTTCTGCATCAGGGTGAAATAATCATCTTTATTGTTTACTTGTTCCTGAGTCAGACCTTCTACCGGATTTAACACCATCGTTTGCACGCCTGCTTCGCTGGCAAGTGTTTTCGCCAATTTGTCGGATACCAGCTCTTCAAAGAAAATATATTTGATGCCTTCATCCTTAACCAGCTTAGCCAGCTTCACAATGTCCTGCCCTGTCGGTTCGGCATCCGGGGAAAGTCCCATAATTGCATGCTGCGTCAAGCCGTAATCACGGGCAAGATATCCAAAGGCCTGGTGTGATACGACAATCTCTTTGTTTGGCACAGACGACAGTTCATTGGTGAAACGCTGATCAAGTGCTTCAAGCTTGGTACGAAGCTCGTTGTAGCGCTGCTCGTAACCATCCTTGTGTGCAGGATCAACCTCCACCAGACTTTTTTTAATATTTTCCGCCATAATCATTGCTGATTTGGGGCTCACCCAGGTATGAGGGTCGATGTGATGATCGGCAGCCTGCTGTTCATTACTGCTCTCGTCTGCATGATCTTCAGAATGCTCTTCCTCATGCTCTTCACCGTGTCCATGCCCGTCATCCCCTTCAGCTGTAAGCAGTTTAACTCCCTCGCTAACTGCAACTGCCTTCACCTTGGTGTCATTATTCAGCGATTTCAGAAAATTCGGAACCCAGCCTTCCAGTCCTGCTCCATTATAGAGGAACAGCTGTGCCTTGGACGTATTTACAATATCCTGACTTTTGGGTGTCCAGTCATGCGGCTCTACTCCTGTAGGCAGCAGATTGATAACATTGGCATCCTCTCCGCCAATCGCTGCAGTAAACGCATATACCGGGTAAAAGGTTGTCACAACATTAACTTTGCCCTCAACAATTTTGGCTGTGCTTTCACTATTCTGTCCACACGCGGACAATACCAGTAAACTGAGAATGAGCAAACCGCTCCACAGCAGCTTCAATGTGCTCCGTTTACCGAGTCGGCTGGAGCGATCCAGTCGAACCTGTGTTTTCTTTTGCATAACTGTCATGTATAATTCACTCCGCATCACTTAATCGTAAACATTACTGAAAGAATTATAGGGAAGACGCCCATACTTGTCAAGGCTCGTATCCTATCATTCTTTCCCGATGAACAGAGTTCATAAACAATATATGCTTGTTCTCTACCTCTTATCTCTGTTTTGGATCATAAAAAAAGTGGCCCGAATCTCTTCGGACCACTCTTCCAGCGAACTTGTGACAATCTTCGTACGATTGTGCAAGGTACGTGGGGTGTGACTTTATTATTTCACCTGCGCGCCGTTAGGCATGCTGTCTGGTACGGTAGCAAGTGTCAGTTGATCCCCGTGTGATGCTGCCAAAATCATGCCTTGAGACAGCTCTCCACGCAGCTTCACCGGTTTAAGGTTGGTCACACAGATGACTTTACGGCCAACCATCTCTTCAGGCGAATAAAACTTCGCAATACCCGATACAACCTGACGCTTCTCATAACCAAGGTCGAGCTGCAGCTTCAGCAGCTTATCTGCCTTTTTGACGGGTTCACATGCAATCACCTGGGCTACACGCAGCTCCACTTTGGCAAAATCGTCAATGCCGATCTCTTCCTTACCCTCTGGTGCAGCGACAAGTTCAGCTGGAGCATCTGCAGCAGCTTCTGCTTGACTTCCGTCGGCTTGTGCAGACTTTTGTCCACCTGTCATCGCCTCAGAGATGTAGGCAATCTCCTGTTCTGCATCCAGACGCGGGAAGATCGGGTCACCTTTATGCAGCGCATTTCCGGCAGGAATGATGCCCCACTGCTTCGCTGAATCCCAAGAAGTGAGTTCCCCTTCCTGAATGCCCAGCTGCTCCCAGATTTTACGCGGTGCACGAGTCAGGAACGGCTGCAGCAAAATGGAGGCAATACGCAAGCTTTCAATCAAATGAGACATAACGGATGCGAGCTCATCACGTTTGGCTTCATCACGAGCGAGAGCCCACGGTTGTGTCTCGTCAATATATTTGTTGCTGCGGCTTACAAATTGACTGATTGCCGTAAGCGCCACGGAGAACTGCAGGTTCTCCATCGCCTGCTCTACTTTTTCCACAGTTGCATGGCCCGCTTCTTCCAATGATGCATCAAATGCAGTGACGTTGGAGGCAAACGCAGGAGCTTTACCTTCAAAGTATTTATCCACCATAGCCACCGTACGATTCAGCAGGTTCCCCAGGTCATTCGCCAGGTCGGAATTCACACGCTCTACAAAGCTTTCCGGTGTGAACGTACCATCTGAACCAAACGGAACTTCCCGAAGCAGATAATAACGCAGTGCATCGAGGCCGTAACGGTCAATCAGAGTCACCGGATCAACAACGTTGCCTTTGGATTTGGACATTTTGCCATCCTTCATCAAAAGCCAGCCATGCGCAAATACTTTTTTCGGCAAGGGCAGGTCCAGTGCCATCAGCATGATCGGCCAATAGATCGTATGGAAACGAACGATCTCTTTACCCACCAGATGAACGTCAGCAGGCCAGAACTTGTCATACAGCGACGGATCGGAAGAACCGTAGCCAAGTGCTGTAATGTAGTTGGACAAAGCGTCAATCCAGACGTAAACGACGTGTTTGGGATCACCTTTAACTTTGACGCCCCACTCAAATGTAGTACGGGAAACCGCAAGGTCCTCCAGACCCGGCTTGATAAAGTTGTTGATCATCTCGTTTTTACGGGACTCCGGCTGAATAAAGCCCGGGTTCTCTTCATAATATTGCAGTAGACGGTCTGCATATTTGCTCATGCGGAAGAAGTAAGATTCTTCTTTGACGAGTTCAACCGGGTGTCCGCTGTCCGGACTTTTGGCTGAGATAATTTCGCCCTTTTCATTTTTCTCCACATCCACCAGCTGTGTTTCCGTATAATACGTCTCATCCGGGATGCTATACCAGCCCTCGTACTCACCTTTGTAGATATCTCCCTGCTTCAGCAAACGGTCAAAGATATCCTGAACTACTGTTTTGTGACGCTCTTCAGTTGTACGAATAAAGTCATCATTGGAAATATCCAGCTTGTTCCACAGCTCCTTGATGCCTGCCACGATCTCATCGATAAAAGCCTGCGGTGATAGCCCTTTCTCTTGAGCCTTGCGTTCGATCTTCTGTCCATGCTCATCTGTTCCGGTCAAGTAACGCACTTCATAACCGCGCAGACGTTTGTAGCGGGACATCGCATCACCGGCTACTGTTGTATACGCATGCCCGATATGCAGCTTATCGCTTGGATAATAAATCGGTGTTGTCAAATAAAATGTTTTTTGGTTCTTCATGAATGACTTCTCCTCCTTCAAATGTCCTGAGAGGTGTTGCATGTACCAACTTGTAAAAATCTCTCAGCCTGTAAATGAACACAAAAAAACTCCCGCCCCTATGGGACGAGAGTATCTCTCACGTGTTACCACCCAAATTCCCCGCATTTCTCACAAAACACAGGCTCTGCCGGTCCTTCGACCGCCCATTAACGCTGGATCACGCCTCAGCCTTACGACAACAGCATACGCTGATTGCACGCTCGAAAGAGGTTCCTCCGGGACCATCTTCCATCCTCCTCCCAGACCGGTTCTCAGCTAATCCGACTCTCTGCACTGGGGGTGTGTCTGTACTTATCCCTTCACTGGAAATTCATATACAAAAAATATACTGAATTGCCGCCCTGATTGTCAAGGGCTCTGGCTGCCAGGCAGACATTACTGCTCTGAAGCTGCGATTTTTTTCTCCGCTTTGGGCGGTACCAGATCTACACCGCCGGGGTGGAACGGATGGCATTTCGCAATTCGCTTCGCAGCGAGTAGTGAACCCTTGAATGCGCCATGCACTTCAATCGCCTCCATCGCATACGCCGAACATGTCGGGTAAAAACGGCACGTCGGCGGCTTTAAAGGAGAAATATAGCTGCGATACACCCGTATCGGGGCCTGCATGATTCTACGTGAAAGTTTCATCGTTAATTCTTCCCGTGACTGTGCGCATGCTGATGCTCAGAAGCTTTCTTCACCGGAGCATGCTCCGCACAATCCTTACAGTATCCGAACACTTCAAACTTGTGATCCACGATCTGGAATTGATCCGGAGCATCGGCAAGCTGCATGGGGCAAAATACGATGGGATATGTCTTCTGACACTTCAGACAAATCATGTGATGATGATGGTGGTCTTCGCTGCAATGAGCTTTGAATTTCACACCATCCTCAAAAATCACTTGCTCCAGTACACCAAGCTCCTGCATTACACGCAGGTTACGGTACACCGTATCAAAGCTTAATCCACTGTAGGTCTTGCCCATATATTCATAGACGTCCTTGGGTGTAAGATACCCCGGAGATTCGGCAAATAACCGTGCGAGTGTCTTACGCTGATCGGTTATGCGAAGTCCCTGTGAGGACATGGTGGTTATAATCTGTTCTGTCGACAGCATGATTTAAAGCACCTCCTGTCATACAAACATTTTGCATTCTTCATCATGCGACAGTATCTGGCAAAAGCTGCTGCCTCTACCCTGATTGTATACCTCTAATAATGCATGAAATGAAGTCTATAGTCAACGAAGGTGTACAATTAGGGCGTACAGTTCTCCGGCATGCTCGGATTCGTTTAATAAAGAAAGAACCCCATTCTCATGGGGTCCTCTCTTGACGGTTCAGAAGATGGTTCATTTAATCGTTTTGGCGACTTTTGGGGTGAACGGGTACATCTAATATAAGGTTTCACTCCAAACCGTACATAATTGCTTGTCGTATATTAGCTCAGACGTACATTATTTTTCAGCCGGCAGTGGCGTGAACAAAAGGTTGACCGGCAAGTTACTTCCTGGCGCAGCGGAGAAAATAATCGTCACACTCTCACCATAAGAACCTGTGCGATACAGTACACCTTGCTCGTTTGGAGCACTCAGGGAGCGGCTGTCGTTCGACAGCTGTACCAGTTGTCCGTTGACCAGTGCAGAGCCATAATACTTGCCTCCACGTGGATTAAACGAAATCAGCGTACGCGGAGCAACGTTGTTCAGCGTGATTTTGTAAAGCACACCGAAGTTACCGGCGTTAGAAGCGATAGTGAAGGCCATCGGATCTGTGCCGTCAAGGTTTGGATCACTTGCATTATCTCCTAATGGAAGTCGCGCCGGCTTCGAGCCTACCTCCTGATCATACGTAATGATCCGTGTTGCATTCGGGTACGTTCCACGGTTATGAACGCCGTCGCGATCCAGAACAGGCAAGGATGACAATACAGCCATCGGGTCCTTGTTTTCTTCAATCATCACGATGTTGTAATCAAGTGTGTAGTCACTGAACGTGTCCGAATACAGGGAGATGACCTGCCCTTCTTTCATCGGAGTAGCGCTCAGTTCGGTCAGGATCAATTTGCTCTCACCTGGCTGGAGGTAGATTTTCTTCTGATCTGCACCTGTTTGCATGGACTTGAACCATTTATCAATGGACAATTTACCTGCTACTGTAGCGAAAGGTGTTGGTCCGGCAAAGCCCATATTTTGTTGTTCGAATACTGCTGTATACGGATTGTTATTTGTTGCAATAACATACATTTTTACTCTTTTCCCTGTATTGTTGACATGGTGAATCATGAAACGTGTCTGTCCAAAGGAGGATTCCTTGTAGACGATACCTTCCTGATTAACGGTTTCAGGGCTGTTGCTGCGAATAAGCAGGCTTGGCTCATCCGTGTACGTAAATGGTACTTTTTCCATTGCTGGCACTTCGCCGCCATTAAAGGTGAATTTGTCGCCTACCGGTGTGAACAACTGATTGAAATCAGACAGCGTGTAGAGCGTTTCACCTGTAATCATGATCGTTTTAGTGTAGGTATCACTCAGGCCGTGTTTGTCTGTAACAGTAAGAGATACTGTCTTAGGGCCCGGAATGAAAAAGGCAAGTGAGTTGTTATCCCATGCTCTTTTTTCGATGGCATTCTCATCATCCGTACTTTGGTCAATATAGGTGATTTTTTCACCCATTTTGTATTCTTCCTTATCCGTTGTAAACATGGCAACTGGCGGAAGGTTAGGACGCTCGACTTTGATCGTAAGCGTGAACGGGTTACTCCACTGACCGCTGGAATCCTGCACTGTGTAAGTTACCGTGTATACTCCAGGCTGATCAAAGGAATCTTGACGTCCTGTCCACTGCTCATTGACAATAGGCAGGCCGCTCGGGGAGCTGCTTTTCGTTGTATAGATCACCTGATCCCCTGCAAAAATCTCATTCTGAACCGTAAAGCTGGCAACCGGCTTGGTGTTGAGCTTCAACACAACCGTTTTGGCCGACTGATTAACGGTATACGTGATATTCAATGCTTGAGTGATTGACGTCAGTGGAATCATGAACGTGTTTTTTTCCTGATACGCAGGACCTTTCATCGTTCTGGATTGACCGTTGACGGTGTACACATTACTGTTCGTTTTGAAGCGAAGTTCATCTGTACCACTTATAATAATGGTTTCTTTGGTTTTATTATCATACTTCACATCATAACCTACCCGATCTACCAGTGCGCGAATGGCTACATATGATACACCATTTTTCACGGCCATTGGCTGTCCAGCCAGATAAGTCTTGCCATCCTGAACCATTTTATTGCTGTTCATGTACAAAGTCAGGTCTCCACCCGAGCTTGCAGCTGCAGATGTTGTTCCTGTCGTTGGCTGCTCCACTTCAGCAGGCACAGGTGAACCATTTTCTTCGGTTGTTCCCTGCTCTTCGCCAGCTTCGGTTTCAGGTGTCACAGGCGTAACTTCTGTTGCAGAAGGAACCGATGTTTCCGGTTTTGTTTCTGTTTCTATAGTGCTTTCATTGTCAGCAGGTTGTGTGTTGCTTGTTGCATTTGCCGAAGGATTGGTTGTCTGTTCAGATGCTGTGCCAGATTTCACTTCGGATTCGGCAATCGGCTGTTCTTTTTTTACAACCTCGACGGATTTTACTTTAGCGGTATTCACTGGTGTCGTTTCATTTGATTCAGCCGCTTGTGCATTTGCAGGAATTACTGCAAAGGCCTGAAAAACAGCAAAAGCGGTAAGTATGGACAATTTCTTCTTCAAATTCATTCTTTGTCTTTGGCTCCTTCTGCTCCCATTTATTAATATCCCCTCTAAAAGTCATATGATTAGACGCTCAGAAACGGGAAAAGTTGCTAAAAAGATTAAATTACAATTGTAAATTTTATAAAGCAGTGAAAACTATGAAAATAGTTATCTGTTAAAATGGACAAGCTCCCATCTACGATATAAATAAGTACACAAATAAAAGCAGCCCTCACGAAGCGATGTTCGTAAAGACTGCTTGGTAGCATGTGTTCAAGCCATAAATGTTAAAAATTTCTGCTTTCGTTGCCCGAGCAAGTTATACCTGCTGTTTCCGCACGACCTTGCTCAATCAAGCGGTATGCCCGTTCCACTTCTTCTTCCGTAGGGGAAGGCACGCCATCCAGCGGATAGACCTTGCCCAGTGCTTCCCATTTGTATATTCCCATCTGATGATAAGGGAGAATTTCGAATTTCTCCACGCCATTCAGTGTACCAATAAAACGTCCCAGGTTCAGCAGGTCCTGCTCCTGATCATGAATGCCAGGTACATATACATGTCTGATCCACATTTTCCGGCCATGTTCAGATAACCATCTTGCTGTATTTAATGTACGTTCATTCGATTTACCCGTCAGCTTGATATGTTTCTCATCATCAATATGTTTCAAGTCCAGCAATACAAGGTCTGTGTTATCCAGCAGCTCATGGATTCGATCCGGTTCATTGAAGCCGTTGCTGTCCAGCGTAGTATGAAGTCCCCAGCGACGTTTAACCTCTTTGAACACATCTGCAACAAAGTGTGCCTGGAGAGTTGGTTCACCGCCAGAAACGGTAAGTCCCCCGCCCGAGCTGCGGTAATAGGTCAGATACGGCTCAATCTCAGCCAGTACCTCCTCCAAGCTCATCTCTTTCCCGCCATCCAGTGCCCATGTGTCAGGATTATGACAATACTGGCATTTGAGCAGGCATCCTTGCATAAAAAGCACAAAGCGGATGCCAGGGCCGTCAACCGTCCCGAAAGTTTCGAGTGAATGAATATGTCCTTTAACCATGCTGCCTCTTCCTTTCTGTACCCGCATCCGCCATGCGTTTTTATTTTAAAGAAAAAATACCTCTATATACTGTGTCGGCTTACATCGAGCCGTGGAATGTACGATTAATAACATCGAGCTGTTGCTCGCGTGTCAGTTTAATGAAGTTAACTGCGTAACCGGATACCCGTACGGTCAGTTGCGGATAATTTTCCGGATGATCCATTGCATCAATCAACTGCTGACGATCAAACACGTTTACGTTGAGGTGATGCGCATTTTGACCGAAGTACCCATCCATCATTGCTGTCAAATTGGATTTACGTACTGCATCTTCTTTACCCAGTGCTTTTGGCACGATGGAGAAGGTGTTGGAAATACCGTCCAGGCTGTGTTCATAAGGCAGTTTCGCTACAGAACCAAGAGATGCCAGTGCACCTTTTTTGTCCCGACCATGCATCGGGTTTGCCCCTGGTGCAAACGGTTCGCCTGCTTTACGTCCATCTGGTGTTGTTCCTGTTTTCTTACCGTATACCACATTGGAAGTAATGGTCAGTACGGATTGTGTTGGCATTGCATTACGATAGGCTTTATGTTTGCGAATCATACCCATGAAGCTTTCCACCAACTCAACAGCAATGCTGTCTACACTGTCATCGTTGTTACCGTAGCAAGGGAATTCACCTTCAATTTCAAAGTCAACCGCAATGCCTTGTTCGTTGCGGATCGGTTTAACTTTGGCATATTTGATTGCACTGAGTGAGTCAGCCGCAACCGAGAGTCCGGCAATGCCGCAAGCCATCGTGCGCAAAATGTCACGGTCATGGAGTGCCATCTCGATCCGCTCGTAGCTGTATTTATCATGCATGTAGTGGATCACGTTCAGTGTGTTCATGTACAGTTTAGCCAGCCACTCCATCATCGGTTTGAAGCGTTTCATCACTTCGTTGTAATCCAGAACTTCACTTGTAATGGCAGGGTACTCCGGACCAACCTGTGCTCCTGATTTTTCATCACGTCCACCGTTGATTGCGTACAGCAAAGCTTTGGCCAAGTTGGCACGTGCACCGAAGAACTGCATTTGTTTACCGATCTTCATCGCGGATACACAGCATGCAATACCATAATCGTCACCGTAGATCGGACGCATCAGATCGTCATTCTCATACTGAATGGAGCTGGTTTCAATGGATACTTTACTGCAGTAATCTTTGAAGGCTTCAGGCAGTTTGGTAGACCACAGTACGGTCAGGTTCGGCTCTGGTGCAGGGCCCAGATTGTGCAGTGTGTGCAGGAAGCGGAAGCTGTTTTTGGTTACGCGTGTTTCACCATTAACGGACATTCCCCCGATGGACTCGGTTACCCATGTCGGGTCACCACTGAACAATTCGTTGTAATCCGGTGTACGCAGGAATTTGACAATCCGCAATTTCATAACAAAGTGGTCCACCAGCTCTTGAGCCTGTTCTTCTGTCAGCACACCTTCTTGCAGATCACGTTCAATGTAGATATCCAGGAAAGAAGACACACGTCCAAGGGACATCGCCGCACCGTTCTGTTCTTTGATGGCTGCGAGGTAACCGAAGTACAACCATTGGAATGCTTCTTTTGCTGTTGTTGCTGGCAAGGAAATATCGAAGCCGTGCATTTCGCCCAGTTGTTTCAGTTCTTGCAATGCGCGAATCTGTTCAGACAATTCTTCGCGAAGGCGAATCACATCTTCATCAATAACATCTACTTCAAGTGCGTTGAGCTCGCCTTTTTTGTGACGAATCAGGAAATCTACCCCGTACAAAGCAACCCGGCGATAGTCACCGATAATCCGGCCGCGGCCGTATGCATCTGGCAGACCTGTAATGATGCCTGCTTTACGTGCTGCACGCATCTCTGAAGTGTAAGCGTCGAATACACCCTGGTTATGGGTTTTGCGAATGTTTGTAAATATATCAATGACAGCTTGAGGCATTTCAAAACCATATGCTTCACACGCGTCAATCATCATACGAATTCCGCCGAATGGCTGAATGGAACGTTTGAATGGTGCGTCTGTTTGCACACCGACAATCTGCTCTTTGGACTGATCCAGATAACCCGGTTGATGAGAAGTGATGGTTGAAGGGGTATTCACATCCACATCAAGCACTCCGCCATTGTCCCGTTCTTTTTTGGTTAAATCGGATACGATATCCCATAATTCTTTGGTATTCTGGGTAGCTCCTGCGAGGAAAGACTCATCCCCGTAATAAGGAGACAGGTTGTGCACCAGAAAATCATTCACATCTACGGTCTTGGTCCAAGTTCCTTTAGTAAAGTTTCTCCAGCCTGTTTGTTGTTTGACATCCTTTTCGATCACCGACATCTTAATCCCTCCGCTTTTTTGGATTTCTGGACACATCACATTGCTGCAGTACACGTATCATCAGATGTCCAGATCCGCGATTGATGTGAATTGTTTCACATGAGCCGGAACACGTTCTCTCTAGTTGGGAACCGGAACCGCGGAATGAATGTTTTTCTTACATTTTCAGTATACGTCTTGGCGCTTTCACCATCTGTGATTTTTGTCACAAACTTTGCGACCTTTCTCACTCTGGTTGGGCGTTGTCTTATTGTACAGAGGAAAGTGTTCACACTAGGCCTCTCCGCGGGCAGAACAACTTCAGATCGCTGTTATCCCCGGATTTTTTTGATTCACTTTTTCCAAAGTGAAAATCCGGGGATAAAGGCGAACGCTCCGCTTCTTCCGTTTGTCCTGCCCGCTCCGTTAACGTGTGAACCTCTATTGTGCAAACAGCCACCTCCCCCTTCCGTTCCTACCTGTTTTTAGGAACCATTGCTCCGCCATGCTTGGGGCAACCACTGACCTTTCGGAGATTCCTGAAAAACGGATGCTTTGCCTTTCCGTTTTTCTGCCCATCTCTTGTGGGTTGCTTTCCTTGGTACGCTGCGTGTGCTGTCTTCGTGCGGGCCTGCGACTGAACGCTCCTGAAAAAAAACGCTTTGCTTCTTCGTTTTTCTGCCCATTTTTTGTGGGGGTCACCTCCTCCTTTTCCCACCTCCTTTCCTGCTCCTCTAATCCTTTGGCGACGATACGGCAATCGGGGCTCCCCAGCTCGGGGAACCCTGTACTATTGCCTCAACCCTAGTGGTTGATGTTATTTATGCTGCTTGTTATTCAAACTTGCCGTAGAATGCGTTGCGGTATACATCAGCCAGCTCAGTCACCAGCGGCAATTTTGGATTCGCTGTTGTACACTGGTCTTCGAATGCACGATCTGCCAGATAGTCAACATGTGCTTCGAAGTCTTTGGCGTCAAATCCGATTTCCTGGAATGATTCCTCAATGCCCAGTTTTTTGTTCAGATCACGAATCGCTTTGATCAGGCTGTTTACGCCCTCTTCCGTTGTGCGAGCCGGCAATCCGAGAATACGTGCGATTTCAGCGTAACGCTCATCAGCTACGAAGTGCGAATATTTCGGGAACGATGCAAACTTCGTCGGTTTTTTCGCATTGTAGCGAATCACGTGTGGCATCAGGATTGCATTTGTGCGACCGTGTGCAGTGTGGTACTGACCGCCCCATTTGTGCGCCAAGCTGTGGTTAATTCCCAGGAATGCGTTGGCAAAGGCCATACCTGCAATGGTCGAAGCATTATGCATTTTTTCGCGAGCCAGTTTATCCCCTTGCAGTGCCGATTGCTCCAGATATTGGAACACCAGTTGAATTGCTTTGATGGCCAGGCCGTCTGTGTAATCATTCGCCATTACGGATACATAAGCTTCGATGGCGTGAGTCAGGACGTCCATCCCTGTATCTGCTACTGCTGTTTTTGGCAGGCTGTATACGAATTCCGGGTCCACAATCGCTACGTCCGGTGTCAGCTCATAGTCAGCCAGCGGATATTTGGTATTACCTTGCTCTTTATCTGTGATTACTGCGAACGATGTAACTTCAGAACCTGTACCAGATGTGGTCGGGATCGCAACAAATTTTGCTTTGATGCCGAGTTTAGGATATTTGTAGATCCGTTTGCGGATATCCATAAATTTTTGTTTCAGGTTGTTGAAGTCTGTATCCGGGTATTCATAGAACAGCCACATGGCTTTGGCAGCATCCATTGGTGATCCGCCGCCGAGTGCGATAATGCAGTCAGGCTGGAAGCGATCCATCATCGCTTTACCACGATCTACTGTTGTTGTGGATGGATCTGGCTCAACTTCAGAGAATACTTCGATGGCAACCGGTGTTTGACGCTGACGCAGATAGTGCTCAACTTTCTCCACATAACCAAGTTTGACCATCATGGCATCGGTAATGATTGCTACGCGAGTAATATCCGGCATTTTGGCAAGATATTGTGTTGCTCCTTTTTCGAAGTAAACTTTGTTCGGTACTTTGAACCATTGCATATTCACGGTACGGCGAGCCACCCTTTTCACGTTGATTAAGTTCACAGCTGTAACGTTCGAAGAAGTTGAGTTACGTCCATACGAGCCGCATCCAAGAGTCAATGATGGCATATTGGTATTGTAGATGTCACCGATCGCGCCGTGTGTGGATGGGGAGTTCACGATAATCCGTCCTGTTTGCAGGCGATCTGCAAATTGGTTGATCACTTCTTCATTGTTCGAGTGAATAACGGAGGAGTGACCCATACCGCCAAACGCTACCACTTCTGCTGCACGCTCGATGCCGTCTTTTGCTGTTTTTACTTTGTAACAAGCGAGTACCGGACTTAATTTTTCTGCAGATAACGGGAATTTTGTACCAACGCCTTCAATCTCGGCTACCAGAATTTTAGTACCTGCCGGTACTTCAATTCCGCACATTTTTGCAATGTTCACAGCGGACTGACCTACAATTGCCGGATTAACCGCACATTTCTCTGCGTTGATTGCACCTGCTGTCAATTTGGCAGCTTCATCTTTGTTGACGAAGTAACAGCCGTTCGCAATCATTTTCTTTTTCACTTGATCAAAGATCGGCTCTTCAATGATTACCGCTTGTTCAGATGCACAGATCATGCCGTTATCAAAAGATTTCGACAAAATCAAATCCGTTACTGCCTGATTGATATCCGCACTTTTCTCAATAAAGCATGGTACGTTACCAGGTCCTACGCCGAGTGCCGGTTTACCACAGCTGTACGCCGCTCGAACCATTCCTGATCCACCTGTTGCCAGGATGAGCGCTACATCATTGTGATTCATGAGTGCGTTGGTGCGGTCCATGGATGGATCGTCGATCCACTGGATACAGTCAGCTGGAGCACCGTGCTTCACAGCAGCTTCGAGCAAGATTTTTGCTGCCTCGCGGCTGCAATTCTGTGCGGATGGGTGGAAACCAAAGATGATCGGGTTACGTGTTTTGATCGCAATCAATGCTTTGAACATCGTTGTTGACGTTGGATTGGTTACCGGTGTAATCCCCATAATGATGCCGACGGGTTCCGCAATTTTCTGGAAGCTGTCGTACTCGTTATCTTCAATGACACCTACTGTTTTTTCGTATTTGATGCTATTATAGATGTATTCAGTTGCAAAAATATTTTTAGTGATTTTATCTTCATAAACACCGCGTCCTGTTTCTTCAACGGCCATTTTGGCGAGCAGCATATGTTTATCCAGTCCCGCAAGCGCCATCGCCTGCACAATCCGGTCAATTTGTTCCTGATCCATGGACATGAATGCTGCATGTGCTTTGTTTGCTTTGTCAATTAACGTTTGAATATACTGACCTGCTGTCGGTTCTTTTACTGGGGCGACCTCATTCTTCACAGCCATCTCCCTCATCCTCCTAAAGGTTCGTATTGTTTGTCTCTCTTCTTTACATGCCCATCGTACCATGCGTAAAAGAATAAATATGTGATTTTTTTCACAAAGTATAACAAATTTAATTTAAGTTTTTAACAGCCTTCGGCAAGCCCTCTTCCCCTGCAATTTTGCTTCCTATTTTAAATATAGTGCTGTCAGGCTCATACTTCCCTTTCGAAAGTGAATTTAATCACAATGTTTGAAATTTCGCCATTTTTACAGGCTTTCCATGCCCCTCAAACCCCAAGATTAGGTATATACTGAACTTAAAAATTGAACCACCGCAATTTGTACCGTACCTCCACACGGCCGAGATGACCAGATCAGGATGGCACAGCTTGCGGCAAACCACGGGGCTGTTTTTTTATTAAAGGATAGCCGTCCGATGGATACAAAGGGGAGAGCAACGTATGGGAGATTTAACAAACGTACTGGAAAAACGCGGTAACACCAGCTGTTTCTCGGAAGTCAATTTTAATCATCTGCTCGTCACAATGAAGGACCGTACTTACCCGGAAGGAACACACCTCTACTGGGAAGGTGACGTCTCCGACAAGCTTTATTATATGAAACGGGGGCGTGCCCAGATTACCAAATCCACCGACGAAGGCAAGGAACTGATCATGTACATAATCAGACTGGTGATATGATCGGGCAGGCTGATCCCTTCTTTGGTTCCAGACACAGCTTTTCGGCAGAAGTGCTGGAGGACAGCGAGATTGGTGTGCTGGAGCACAAGGACCTGGAAATGCTGATCTGCCAGCACTGTGACTTTGCCATTGATTTTATGAAATGGATGGGCATTCACCACCGTCTGACACAAACCAAATTCCGTGATCTGATGTTATACGGTAAACCCGGGGCCCTCTGCTCTACGCTGATCCGGCTGTCGAATTCCTATGGAGAAGCCCATGGAGATCATGTGATTATTCATAAAAAAATTACGCACACGGACCTGTCCAATATGATTGGCGCTACCCGTGAAAGTGTAAACCGCATGCTCAGCGATCTTCGTAAAAAAGACGCGCTCGAATATGACAACGGCATGATTGTCATTAAAGACTTGAAAATGCTGCAGGGCATCTGTCATTGCGAACTGTGTCCGAATGAAATTTGCCGCATCTGATGCGAAAAATCAAGTATTCAAGCAATTCACCGAATCGTTTCGGCAAATTGACTGTCATGCTCAATGCTTAATTACACAAGTAAAAGCCCAACCTGGTTAAACACCGTTGGGCTTTTAATGCTTGCTCTATATGTCAGACTCGTTCAGGAAACTTTGGCCAGTTCGAGCTTTATCGCATCCCGTGGACTTAATTTCATATCCAACCCGTTCTCCATTAGCTCCTTGTCATTCACCATAATAACCCAGCGCTCATTCATACCAGGGATAACATTTTCTACGGCAACAACATATTTGTTGTTCTCCGACATACGTACAACACCACTCGATTTCAATACGTCACGAACCGTACACTCCTGTACATAAATGCCGGCATATTGCCGTTTCAGATTCGGCTTGATGCTGCCGCCACTCACTTTCAGCAGGGTTGTCTGATACACGACACCTTCCCCACTACTATCAGCAGCTTTGACATATATAGTGACTTCATCTTTGGCATGAAGCTCGATATCCCAGTTTTCCTGTTGAATGTCCTTGCCATTCAGCTTCACGGCCCAGCTCAAGGAAGAATCCAGCGAAACCTCACCAACGGATTGGATCCGTTTGCCGTCTGCCGTAAAATCAACCAGTCCGCTGTTCAGCAGTGCTTTTTTGAGCGTCAGACCTTCACTGAAATCACGTTTGATGGACTTGGTCGCATCAGGTAAAAATGTACTGCCATCAATCGAAACTGTAATTGTATTGGCCGAATCCTTTTCCGAGACAACCGGCTGCTCTGCAGGCTTCGGCTCTCGGGTACAGCCCGTTAGAACGGCGAGTATAAGCAAACATAGTCCTATGTAACCGGGAATTGTCTTCATCATGTAGGTAACACCACCCTGCGTAAAATCATTCACCCTGTTGTCCATAACCTCTATTATGGCACATTCCTCAATAAAAAACAGTATCAAAGCCGTTACTTTTGTCAGGCAGTCTTCTGCTGTAACACACAAATCAAAAAATGGCCCCAAGAAGAAGGGGCCTCTATACCAGCGTTTGTCCTGCTTTTGGACCAGACTGACTATTGTACAAAAGGTTGCATATAGGTTCGGCCTCCGTCCCCATCCTTCAGATAAGGATTGAGTCCAAAAGTTTGAGTATCGGATACAAATACACCTGTTAACAAACGGCCTTCCAGAAGCTCACCATCAACCTGCACACAGCAGGAAGGGGCATCTACGTATTCCTGATAAAGCGGAATATATCCGTAGGGCTGATGAATTTTGAACAGCTTCCCCTGCTCATTAAACGGGCGATCCGAGAAATAGGTGGGCACGATATAACGTGCGATAACATCCAGTTCCTCCGCTGTATAGAATGGCTCGTCACCCAGCCATGGGGCCAGCATTCGAATTTTTTCATATTGTGACCAGACGACTGCCTGAATCAGCATCTCGATCTGCACCCGTTTACCATTTGCTGCCTTCATACAGAGCCGATCGCTAATGAGTTGTTGTTGTTCATGAGCGTCCTTCCCATCCGGTACCCTCAGCTCACAACCGATACATTTCCAGCCGCCAGGCGCCTGAATCCACTTTTGCAGCACTGCCGGAGACGACACCAAGCCAGTAAAGTCGATCATATGATCTTCGGCTTGAGCGGGGTTATCCTGGTCCTCATGTGAATTGGCTGTGCGCCTGAACAGTTCCGCCGTTTTCTGATAAATGAGATGAACCTGAATGGATGCGCTCTCAAGTTCCGCAATATCTTGTTTGCCGTAGCGTATTTCACGGGATAAGCTTTCTTCTCTCATGACAAGTGGCCTCCTTCGCTCCGGCCGCCTGCGGCCATTTTCTATAGATTATACTACATCTCATGACAACATGTGCACAGGGGCGCAAGAAAAAGCACGTTCCAACCGGTTTCAGAAGACAAAAAACTCCTGATTCCAAGAAATCAAGGAGTTTTTGTTTTGGCTTGCTTCAGGCCGCACACCTCGGGTTTACTCAACCCAATGCTCTGCCCAGTCTTGAATCTGATTCATTACAGGCTGCAAGGCTTTGCCCTTCTCGGTCAGCTCATATTCAATTCTTACAGGTGTTTCAGGATACACATGGCGTACCAGAATACCTTCGCTCTCTAGGTCTTTCATCCGTTCAGACAACATCTTGTCACTCATGGACGGAATCAGATTAGAGATGTCCTTAAATCGCTTTGAACCACTCATTAATGTCTGGATAATCAAACCGTTCCAGCGTTTGCCCAAAAAAGAAAACGCCGTTTCAAAACGCGGACACATCCGCAAATCTTGATCTTCCACTTTCATCACCTCTTTAGAGATCAATCTGCTTACATTTTGTTAGTATATTTCATAATAACATATTTAGACTGTAAAGAAAACGCCTGCCTCAAAAAACTTCAAATTTTAGAAGCGAGACTTCGAACTAACACCTACAGTATACAACACGTAGCGTCAGGTAACCATGGAAAAAATCGTTTAACAACCATTATGATTATAATACCCAAAAAAAGCCCTTCTGCCACAGTTCTGCAACCGGGAGAAGGGCTCTTGAGCTATTTCAGTCATTTTATGAAAATCGTCCATGGATAAAACTGCTGCGGCTTAGACCAGCACGCCACCAATTGGTCTTGCAGGTTCACTCTTGCCATATTGCGGCTTGAAGCTGCGGGCCGGATAAGCCCACTTTACAGCGTTGCTGATCACTTTTAAAATCTCCGGATGGTAATAGGTCGGGTATGTCTCGTGGCCTGGACGGAAATAAAAGATTTTACCTTCACCGCGGCGGAATGTGCATCCGCTTCGGAACACCTCTCCACCTTGAAAGTTGCTGACAAATATCAGCTCATCCGGCACGGGAATATCGAAGAACTCACCGTACATTTCTTCTTTTTCCAGAACAATCTTGCCCTCGATGCCTTCAGCAATCGGGTGGGACGGATTAACACACCATACAATCTCCTGCTCATCTGCTACACGCCACTTGAGATCACAGCTTGTTCCCATTAGCGCCTTGAAGGGCTTGGAAAAATGCCCGGAATGCAGCACGATCATGCCCATGCCGTTCAATACGCGCTGTGTAACCTTCTGTACAATCTCATCACTCACGCGATCATGTGCCATATGTCCCCACCATATCAACACATCTGTGGAATCCAGCACTTCATCACTCAGACCGTGTTCAGGCTGATCCAGTGTAGCTGTTCGTATCGCAAATCCTTCACCGCCAAGTCCGTCAGCAAGTGCACGGTGCAGACCGTCCGGATAAACTTCTTTAACTTCATCATGGATTTTCTCATGGACAAATTCATTCCAAATGGTGACGTTAATCATATTTAATTTCCCCCTAATATAGCTCTAAACCCACCACATATCGCCCAGCGGCTCTTCGATCAATACTTGCTGGAGATTTTGTACGGCTTTAGAGAAGCCTTCTTCCACTGACATCAGACCGTCTTCATGTTCAATACTTACAACATAATCATAACCAACCAGACGCAGGGCACTCATAATATCAGCCCACGTTTTGTTATCATGTCCGTAACCCACGGAGCGGAACTGCCACGCACGATCCAGCATGTTGGTGTAGTCCTGCATATCCGTTACGCCGTGTTTGTTCACGTTCACCGGATCAATCGTTGTATCCTTGGCATGGAAGTGATGGATTGCATTTTCACGCCCCAGAATGTGAATCGCCTGCACGGGATCAATGCCTTGCCACCACATATGGCTTGGGTCAAGGTTGGCACCAATGACTTCACCTGCTGCTTCACGCAATCTTAACAACGTCGCTGGTGTATGCACCGAGAAGCCACCATGCAGCTCCAGACCTACTTTTACGTTGCGATCCGCAGCGAATTTACCCCACTCGGTCCAGTAAGGAATAACTTTGTTTTCCCACTGCCATTTCAGCACTTCCTGGAAATCATTCGGCCAAGGCGCAACAGGCCAGTTCGGATATTTCGCATCTTCATGGTCACCAGGGCAGCCGGAGAATGTATTAACAACAGGCACTTCCAGCTTCTCAGCCAGCTCCACCGATTTTACAAAGTCATCGTGAAAACCTTTGGCAATGTCCTTCTGCGGATGCAGCGGGTTACCATGGCAGCTGAGCGCGCTGATGGTCAGGCCGCGGGATTCTACCGCATTTTTGAAGTTTTTCAGAGCTTGCGGGTTGCTCAGCAGTTCATCAGGCTTACAGTGAGCATTCCCTGGGTGTCCGCCTGTTCCGATCTCTACTGCTTTGAGTCCTTTTGAAGCTACAAAATCAAGTGCATCCTCTAATTTACGTCCACCGAAAAGTACCAAAAATACGCCGAGTTTCAAGTGCGATTCCTCCCAGAATTAGATAATTTATGTTTGCTGTGTTTTGCTTGTTACGTATGTTTGACTTGCTGTGTTTTACTCGTTCCGTTCTCCTGCTTGTTTAGTTATTGTGGAAAAACAAGCAGGATTCTATCCGAAAATTTAATGTGATTCTACCGTTTTATTTTCGGAAGGGTCGGTTGTTACAACGCTGTCATAGGTGCTCTCCAGATGAACGTGCTTGCCTTCAAGAGAAGAACGCTGGAAGGCATGCATGGCCTCAAGCACATGATACGCCAGCTTGCCGCTTGCCTTGTGCTCGCGTCCCGCCCGGATCGACTGTACCATCTCGGTCACGCCGATGCCGCGCTCGTTATGCCCGCTCTCGAATGCCGGTTTCACCGTTTCCCAGACGTCTTGACCATAACGGCGAATCTTTACTTCGCCATTAAAGAAGTTAGGGTCCGGCACACTAAGCGTGCCCTCGGTACCGTAAATTTCGATACGCGGCAGATCAGAAGCCCCGCGGATATCAAAGCTCGTAATCATCGTCACGATGGCTCCATCGGCAAAATCAATCGTTCCAGCCAGATGGGTCGGTGTTTCTACACGAAGCGCGGTTCCTTCCTTCGGACCTGAACCGATTTTGCGATCCGCAATCTGAATGCCTGCTGATGCACTGATCCGGCGAATCGGACCTAGCAAAGTGATGAGAGCCGTCAAATAATACGGTCCCATGTCAAACATCGGCCCGCCTCCTGCCACATAGAAAAACTCGGGATCAGGATGCCAGGCCTCCGGCCCTCCGCCCATAAAGAAGGAAGTTGCGGCAATCGGCTTGCCAATCAGACCTTCTTCTATCGCTTTACGAGCGGTTTGAATGCCAGAGCCTAGGAACGTATCCGGCGCAGAGCCAACATATAATCCCTTTTCCTCGGCAAGCTCAATCACTTTGCGTCCATCCTCCAGCGAAATGGCCAGTGGTTTCTCGGCATACACATGTTTGCCTGCTTCCAGTGCAGCCAGATCCGTCATGGCATGACTGCCAGGAACCGTAAGGTTCAGCACAAGTTCAATCTCATTATTTTGTAACAACTCATCTACATTGTAAACGTTTGCGATATTAAATTCATCTGCCCGCTCCTGAGCACGCTCACGAATCAGGTCAGCGACCGCCACAACCTCGATATATGGGTTTGTTTTGAGATTCTCCAGGTAGATGGCACTGATGTTGCCACACCCGATGATGCCTGCTTTCATTTTCTCCACAACGATGTTCATCTCCTTACGCACATGTGAGAATGCATGTTCAGCTGTTTGAAATGCTTGTTGGCACTGTGGATCATTATTGCTGCTCAACTCTATATCTATGGTATTCTGTTTGCGCTTCAATTAAAATGAATAATATGATTGAAACATGAACTATCTGGTCATAATTTTTGCAATCACACAAGGAGTAGACTTATGCCAACAGACTTTTCCTGCCAGGTACTTACAGCTGGCTTTTCATTTCATCGCAAGCCCTACAGCATGGTGCAGCTGGACGGTGTGAAAAATTATTTGATGCGTCTGCAAACGGATGGACGCTGCCGTGCTCGTATTGACGGCTCCATATCCATGGTGGACGCGGGAGACCTGCTTCTTTTTGACCCGGATGAGCCTTATGAGCTGCGAATAGATAACGAGTATAACCCGATGGGGGAACGACTTGTGGAGAGTGGGGACTATCATATCTTCTTCAATGGTTCCTGGGTGGATGAGTGGTGGAAACGCCATAAACGGCCAACCCGAATCAAGGTTGAATTGTCCGAGAGCCTGCTAACCCTGTTCAGACAGCTAATTCTGGAGCAGCGCCGCCTGTCCAATCCTTATCCCGAGATTTCGAGCTATTATATGCGGATTTTGTGTCTTGAAGTGGACCGCTTGCTCTCGGAGCATCCGACCAATACCAAGACCAATCATGTAGCCTATGAAATCAAAAATTATATCGAGGAGAACGCTTCTTCGCTGTTCAAGCTGAACGATGTAGCAACCCATCTGGGAATCAGCGTGTCGCGAGGTGTGCACATTTTCAAAGAAACGTTTGGCAAAAGCATTATGCAGTATACGCTGGATGTGCGGCTGAATATGGCGAGAGAACGAATTATTTTCAGCCCTATGACCCTCGAACAGGTCGCTGAATCCTCCGGCTTCAACAACTATACATACTTCCACCGCGTATTCCGTTCCCGGTTCGGCATGGCACCGAAGGAGTTCCGGCTGATTCACCGGGAACAGATGTAGCGATCTGTATGGGGTAATGCAGCTTATTTTCGCGCGGCGATGGCCTCGGACACCACCATGGCGAGGTCATCGTTGCCAAACATGGATAGCACACCCAGCACGGTATCATCTGGAATATCTCCAGCCTCTTCTTTGGATACAATCAGCTTCTGCACCTGCTGCAAACGCTCGTTGCTCTGTTGCTCCGGGTAGGCCTGGCGATACATCTCTTCCGGGTCCAGTCCGTTATTCACACACCACTGGGCAAAGACCAGAATCATCATCTCTTCTTCCTGTTTGTAGCTCTCGATCACAGCTTCTTCGATCTGTTTACTGCGTTCCTTTTGATATTCATCCATGCTGTATTGCACTCCTTCGCTTAAACTCCATTTACTTTATCGAAAAAAATTCTTAAGCATCTTATTCGTAGTCCGAATACGCTTTATGTTATTCCTTGATCAGCCTCTCAGCCAGCTCATGGCTGTCCATCACATAACTTGCACTGATGAGACAATCATCCGGTGTGTCCAGACAGGCAAGAAAATGATCAACTGCACCTGCAAAACCTCTGCGCACCAGCACCGAATCCCAGCTGCCAAACGTTTCTCTGGATTCCCGTCCACCCTGCTCGGCATAATGAGCTGAATCCATATTGATCACTTCCACCGATCTTCCGCCGCCATGCAGCTCTACCTTCTCCAGATCAGCACCTGCTGCGCGAATCATATCAAAGTGTGCGAGCGCAGTTTTCCCTTGCTTGGCTGTTCCAGCCGCGTGCAGCAGTCTGCCCTGCTCATCCACACGAAGCCGCTTGTGCAAGAGCTCCGCATCATTATCGGTGTACCATAACATCAAGTCCAGCAGGTGAATGAGATCATCATAGATGGTCTCGGCGGCAGGACGATCCTGTACCCCCGTGCGATGTTTTGTCAGGGTTAGTGTTTCAACACCGGCTCCCCCTTGCATCCACTCTTTTGCCTTCTGATACATGGGTGCAAACCTGCGGTTGAATCCAACGGCGAGCAGCAATCCCTGTGCCTCTGCAAATGCGGTCATCTCTTCCGATTCTCTAATGGTATAGGATAGCGGCTTGTCTACGTATACCGCCAGCCCCCGTTCCAGACACGACATCACAATCTCGAAATGCGCTTCCGTTGCTGTATGTACAAACACCGCATCCAGATCCCAGGATAACAGCTCTTTCAGATCGGTTGTTCCCTGCTCAATCCGGTACGTTCGCTGCACTTCCTTTACCGGCTCCGATGAGCGATTCATGATGCCTACAACCTCAACACCAGGATGAGCGGTGAGCAGCGGCAAATATACTTTACGTGCGATTCCTCCGAGTCCGATGATGGCAATTCGGGTACGCTTGATTGTTTCCATGATGAGCATTCCACCTTCAGCTTAATTCGCTCGTCAGCCTTCCTCATTCACAAGTCCAGCGAGTAACGATCCATGTTCTATAGTGTAACCTTTCTGTATCCTTCTTGCCAACAAGCCACCTCGCTGCTTTTCAGAGAGGACGACATTGTTCATGAAACGTCTCGGCATGGTAAACTAAGTTATACAGCAGACTGGACGCTGCTTTATCTCTTCCATTAGTCTGAACAGAAAGGAGCGTTTGGCTTTTGCGAAAATGGTTATGGCTCCTCCTGTATGTTTTACTTGCCGGAGTCACGTTTATTTACAGATATGAACTGCTGGCGTGGACAGAGGTTCATCAGTCCATTCCGCTTTTATTAGCCTTGGCAACCTTGTTTGCTCTCGTGCCTGTGATTCCGTACAAAGTCATTATTATTGCTTTTGGATACAGCTACGGCATGACCATGGCCGCGTGGATTTGCTGGCTTGGTACGACATTGGCAGCAATGCTGGTCTACGCAGGCGCAAGAACTGTGTTCAGGCAGCAGGCCCGGGGTTATCTGGAGCGCATTCGCGGTTTAAATCGTTTTACAGCCTGGATGGAGGCGCACCCCTTCATGGGAGTGATGTCGATGCGGCTGCTGCCTGTCGTACCACAAATGGCTGTTAACATCTATGCAGGCATCACCTTTACGCCCTTCTGGGTGTTCATGGCGGCGACCGCTATTGGCAAAATGCCTGCTATTTTTGTTTTCGCCTACGCAGGTGCACAGGCCGGTTCATCAATCTGGCTGAGTTTGGGGATACTGGCGGGATATATGATCGTTATGGCTATGATCTTCCTGTTATTCCGTTATCGGTCACGCAAAAAGGCTTGAGGATCTGCTAAACTTTTCTAATCTGATTCACCCTTACTTGGGCGATGCCGCTTGGTTGACTTGACCATTCGGGATATAATAGAAGAGTAAGCCAAATATTCATATTTAAAAATTTAAATATAACGATGATTGCTGGAGGCCGTCTTTGAACTGGAGCGAATGTTTTGGGGACAAACGCATGCCATGAAGCAGAGCAACCGTTCAAATGAAAGCACCGCATCTTCGTCAGAAATGGAGTGAGTATAGCGTGGAACAACAATCATTAGAAAAAGCAACATTTGCAGGCGGATGCTTCTGGTGTATGGTATCCCCTTTTGAGGAGCTGCCCGGTATTCATAAGATCGTTTCGGGCTATACAGGTGGACATACCGAGAATCCGACTTATGAAGAGGTGTGCTCGGAGACGACGGGTCATGTGGAGGCGGTACAGATCACGTTTGACCCTGCCATTTTCCCATATGAAAAACTGGTTGAGCTCTTTTGGCAGCAGATTGATCCGACAGATGCAGGCGGCCAGTTCCATGACCGCGGATCATCCTATCAGACGGCCATCTTCTATCACAGTGAGGAACAGCGCAAGATCGCTGAAGCTTCCAAAGCTGCACTGGAGCAGAGCGGACGTTTTGACAAGCCCATCTTCACACCGATTCTGCCCGCCAAAACGTTCTACGAAGCAGAGGAGCATCACCAGAACTATCACCGTAAAAATCCAGCCCATTACAAACGTTACAGCAAAGGCTCAGGCCGTCAGGACTTTATTGAGCGTAACTGGTCGGGCAAAGTGGATAAAAGCGGTCTGAAGGAGCGCCTGACACCGCTGCAATTCGAAGTGACTCAGAACAACGCGACTGAACCCGCATTTCATAACGAATTCTGGGATCACCACGGGGATGGCATCTATGTCGATATCGTATCGGGAGAGCCGCTGTTCAGTTCCACGGATAAATACGATTCAGGATGCGGCTGGCCAAGTTTCACACGTCCGCTCCGGGATTATAATGTGAAGGAAAAAACGGATCTCAGCCACTTTATGATCCGTACTGAAGTCCGCAGCCGTGAAGGCGATTCCCACCTCGGACACGTATTTCCGGATGGCCCTACGGAAGCAGGCGGGTTGCGTTATTGCATTAATTCCGCGGCGCTTCGTTTTGTACCGAAAGAAGATTTGCAAAAAGAAGGTTATGGCGAGTATCGTGTTCTGTTTGAATAAATCTATGCAGTAATGCTGAAGAGCAGCGGAATGATTCCGCTGCTCTTTTTTTGATTTAATCCTGACGACTAGCTGTGATGATATAAACTTTACATCATACTGACAATCCAACCAATCCAGTAGGCCAGAGGAATGAGAAGAACCTGAGCCACCATTGTGCCAAAAAGGCGTGAAATCAGCATACAGCCATAAATCTGGTTCATGCGATCCAGCCGAATCTCCCCTCGAAGTGACCTGTCACTGAGCAACGAAATTCGCGGATCAATAAGGATGGTGAGCAATATAGTGGCCATGCCGTTAATCAGTCCGGTCGATTGGGAGGCAGCTACAGCCTGCGCTGGATACAGATACGCAGCATACAGGCTGGATAACACACCCGTGGTGTAGATGGCCGTCACCGCTACATTGAGCAGCATTAAACGTCTTGGCATCCCGTGCTGTACCAAACGTTTAGCCATCTGCCAGGAAGGTGGCGTGATATAATATGCGGCATTGCGAATCTTGCTGCGCTTCAGCAGATTTCGTACCATGGCGGGAATAGAACCAGCGGCTTCGAAATGTACAACCATTCTGGAAGAGAGCTTGACCATGGTTGGAAAACAAAATATGGCGATTGCTGTTCCGATGGTCGCCGCCCCCATTAACCAATGAAGCTGCGCGGCAAAGTGCGGATTAGCTCCGGAAGCCGCCGTATCCACCAGACTGCCAATCATAGGGCCCTGCGCCATATTCGAAGTGCGGGATACCAGAAGCAAAATGCCTGCGAGTGATATCGCCAGAGCGATTCTGCGAGTACGCAGGCCCCCAAGACGGAGCGCATATGACAAACTGTCGGCGGCATGAATCAGCATCGTAAACAGCATGGGGAGAGCAAGACTTATACTCAACATTGTGTATGTACTCCTTTATTTTGGATCTGTTGATAGATATATCCTATGAATCTTTGACTTGACGTATTATACCCCTTGCACTCCTAAAAGTATAGAACAAGACTGTAATCATCTAACCGATGTCCCGGTCCCTTTGACTATTCACGAATCAAGCCCAGCTGCCTTTGTCTTTCTGCTGCTGCAGCGTTTGTATTCCAAGTTGCGGAGATACAGAGAGACGGACAGATGGCTCTATGGCGGCCTGGTAGAACCAATCAGACCGTAAGAATGATACACACATATTGCAGGCATGATGTGACAGTTATGCAGGTGTTGGTGAGAACATATTCTTTGACACAGCCACAGTCATGCAAATGCTGGTTACCCCCAGGTATAATTTGAGTGTGAGTGTAAGTTTAACGATCTCAGATGACCTTATTTGTCGGGGTTTGAACGTTCTGGAATTCTAACGATTCCCAGGGGGCTTATTCCACCTAAAATCAAAGAAACTGCCCTGTTTTCATGCGAATTCATTGAAATAAGGTTTCCTGAGATCGTTAAAAATTTAAAGTAGAGAAAACATTCCATATAAGGTTTCTACGAATCGTTAGAATTTTTCCAGGCTGGAAAATGAGGATTTGTAGGTGGATCATCCCTGGCCGTGACGGGTTTGTTTTCATCCTTCATGTCTTATCTACTACGGAAGGATTAAGGCTAGTTTCAAATAGTGTGACTGTGATTGGACATGTGTTGAACTGGTTCGATTACTTCTAAACCCTGTGATCATTGCAATGCTCCTGAGAAAACGTTTCGTTTATCTGCTCATGCAGAGGGTAATATACTAGTAACCCATACGATGTTGGAGGGATAACATATGCCATGGAACAAACAGGATTACCCCGTATCGATGAAAAATCTAAAACCACGTATCCGGCACAAAGCCATTGAAATTGCCAATGCTCTGCTGGAGGACGGATATGAGGAAGGTCGGGCGATTGCTATTGCCACAGCCAAGGCCGAGGAATGGGATGAGAACCATCCTGATCATAAGGCGTCAGGCTCTGATTCGCCTTCTCATAAATCATCTTCAGATAAACATAAAGAGTCGCCCTCTTTGGAATCCTCCTCTCGGGATCGGCGTCACTCCGAACCTGTCTCTTCATCCAAAAGCCATCATAATATTCATGTTGTGCCTACGGATTCCGGCTGGGCCATCAAACAGGAAGGTGAATCGGACTATTACTCTTCTTACGACACCAAAGCAGAGGCTGTCGATGCCGCAAGAGAAATGAGCAGCAAGCAGCATATTCGAGCTATCATTCATAATCAGGATGGGCAGATCGCCCGTTCTATCAAATCATGATTTATGAGTTCTTTCGTTTCATAATTTATGGGTTCTTTCGTTGCCCGTCTCTCTCTTATGTAAGATGCATTCAGCATAACAAAAAATCCCTCTTGCTGCGAAGTTTGCAGGCAAAAGGGATTCCTCTCTAAATCAAAGCTTATGTCAAGCTGATTAAAGCTTGATAACAACCGAATACTTTTCATGCCATCTGAGCTATGGATCACGCTGAACCGCGTGCTCAATGTGTTACGCCTCGTGCCACAGAAGTACGCGATGCCGCAGCATTAACCGCTTTGGCCGCAACCGACGGAATCGGCAATTTTACAGCCGAAGTTGTAACCACTGGACCACGAGCCGGTACACTGACCACAAACGTAATCATTTTGCTGGCAATCCATACCGCCAGAATTGTATATAAAGTTTCTTTTACCGGAAGAAAGAAAAGTGACAATCCCAAAACGAACGCATCACTGACAAAGAACACGGTTCCCAGCTTCCAGCCCTTCCAGCGGCTGACGAGCACAGCGAGAATATCATCTCCGCCAGTCGCTCCGCCGAAGCGCAGCACGATTCCCGCGCCAATCCCGGTCAACACACCGGACAGCACTGCCGGAATCCACAGGTTTCCGTTAAAATTCATCACCAGTGTGGAGTAACGCTCAAAGCCGTCGTAGAACAGAGAAAATGCACCCACACCAAGCAGCGCTTGGATCATAAATCTCCAGCCCTTAATGAACCAGGCCAGAATCATGACAGGAATGTCGAGCAGCAGCATGCCGATCGCCGGCGATAAACCTGTTGCATATTTTCCGAGCAGGGCCAGACCGACAAATCCGCCCTCCGATAAATGATTCTGAAAGTTAATGTGATAATAAGCAAATGCCAAAATAAATGTACCAAGCAGCATAATTGCAAACTTGATCGCTTCTGTCTTCACGTGTTGTACGGTTAACGATGTTCTCTTCATACAGGTTCCCTCGCAGTTTGTAGGTTGGTTTTAAACCGACCGTACCCTGCAAAAGGTAAGCCTGGAAGAAATCATCGTGTACGTCCTTCGAATATTCATCCCAATCCCCTCTTTCGCAGAGTCAGCCGTTGTTGAAATACGGTTGGTTTACTCTACAAGGGGCGCTAAGTGTATGAGAGATCGTAACGTTTCCAGATTGTCCTTGGGGAGATTGTCCTTCGGGGACTCATGGTATCCTGATCCTTTCTGTGTGTTGTGGTTAGCTGTGCTTGGTTAAACGAATGGGAAAATTACAGAGATTCAACATTGAACACCTTGTTTCACACCTAACCACTCCGATTGCAGTACCCTCTTTCGATCGCTGTTATCCCCGGATTTTTTTGATTCCTTTTTCAAAAGGAAAAATCCTGTGATAAACGCGAACGCTCCGCTTCTGCAGATGGGTTCTGCACTCTCCGTTCCTGTGTGAATATAAGTTCAAACATGAATCCATTCGTGTAATCTTTCAATTCTGCTTAAACACCAAAGCTAACTTGCTTGTACTTCTATTATATAACACCAATGTGACCGGGTCTAAACAAGCAACCCAGCAAAAACACGCATAAAGCAGTCTCTGGACTGCTCCAGACGTCATACAGGCACACCAGGATAAGCAATGCTTGCTAATGGTGCTACCTGCTCCTTTATTCTATGACCGAAGTCTTCAAATATAACAGTGCAGTCACCCAACTGTGACAATTACGGGCCTTTTTTTATTTTCTGGTCGTTTGCAAAGGAATCCTTTCCCTGATGCACATACACTATAGCAAACGGTATTGATAAATCGAAATCAAACGTTTCCAGACTTACTCTGCTGTTTATGGTATAATATAACAATTGAATCCCAATACCGTTTAAGCGAGGCGGATGAATGAAAACGTTAAAGCCAAGAGTCTTTATTGGCTGCTCGCTGGAAGCGAAGCCGATTGCAGCCGCTGTACACGAAAACTTGCGTTTTTCAGCCGAAGTCACCCCTTGGTACTCGGGGGTATTTAATCCAAGCAGTTACACCATGGACGATCTGGAAGCCGAGGTGCGCACAACGGACTTTGCCATTTTTATCTTCCATCCGGATGACATATCCAAAATTCGCGGGAAGTACTACGCATCGGTTCGGGATAATACAATGCTTGAAATGGGTCTATTTATGGGCCGTCTGGGACGGAAGCGTATTTTTTTCATTCTTCCGGAGGATATTACGGATATTAAAGATGCCACCAAAGTCGAAGGACTGCGGATGCCCACCGATCTGCTCGGATTGAATCCGCTTGTATATGAGATTCGTTCTGACGGAAAATGGGCACCAGCTGTATCTGTTGCCTGCTCTAAAATTGCAGACAGCATTGAAGAGCAAGGACGCTGGAGTGATCCCGAAGCCGAGCGTATCATCGAGAAACACAAACGCTCCGAAGATCAGGCACGTCTGCAGTTATTCAAGCTGCTGCGCTTCTTTAGAGAATTGCTGCGCACACGCAAAGCAGATGCCCAGATGCTCGAACGCATGAGTGATGCATTGCGGAGTGCCTTTGTGTCACACCCGCCATTTACCGTCCGTGGTACCGCGATCTATCGTACAGATGGTAATGGTTATATTGAGCAATTATGTGGTAATGTTGGAGAACCGGGCAGAAAGTACGACTTGTCCGCGAATGATGACAAACCACCGGATGATCCCAAACGCATTCTTGTTGTCGATTCATATCGGGAAAACAAAATCAAAGTAAATCTGTATGACGATTACCTTGAGAAAGAGTATCTGCTATGCTATCCTGTAGCCAAGAGGTATGTCATTACCGTTCATATTATTGGTCATATTGAAGCGGATGAGGCGGTATTTCAACACATTGACTTGCAAAATCGTCAACTGTTTAACGCCATCAACGATCTGTTAGGAGGCGAACCGGAATGAGACCGGAAATGAAAAAAATAAGCAAGCGCTGGGGCAGCGAGAAGAAAGTTCGCCTTAGTTCTGCGCCTGATTCATCACGACCGGTTCCGGAACCCAAGGAAAAGGATCGTTTCCACAAACCGGCCGTACCGCTCGTTACAATCGGCCCATCACTGAAGGGCAAGGAGCGGCCATACAAGGTCATTTTAGAAAAAGAAGCGTATTACGAGAAACCTCAATATCTCGCTTAGTTTGGAAACAACTTCACTGAGATATAGCTTCATCAGAAGACTATCGTTTCATCAAATTTTTTTACTTGATGTCTAAAGTTGATGTTCACACATTCCATTTATCTTGCCGCTGCAACGGCAACATGTTTACCAGGCCCGCCGCCCATGGCTGGGCTTTTTTTGTTCTTTTGCTACTTTGCTTGATTCATGATAAAGCCTGTATATTGCGCTCCTGTTGCTTGATTCATTCTAAAAATGGCTTGCACGTAAGCTGATCAATGTCATATGACATACATAAAACGTTAGAGTTAAAAGATGTATTTTGACCAACTCATCTGCTGCTTCTGACCTTAGGTTTCCTGCAAAACCCATAAATTATACCTAAATTTTGGAGCTGGCTTGTCCTTTTCTGCTGAACCACTTCGCACTGCGTGCAGCTCCCAGCACGCAGTGCCCTGCTCCATGACAAGGGTGGTCAGCCACAATTGACAGCTGTTATTTCCTCATTTTATTGCCCCTATAACTTTATTTCCGTCGACATCCAGACCTCATGCTGAAATCCATTTCCATTATTTATCGGTTGTATAACGTATGCCTATTGCATATATTGATTATAATATAAGAACACATGTTCTGTAAACAATAAATTCCAATTATAGGTTAAGGAAGTGAATGTATGACATCCCCTACTTCCGCCCCATCCCCTGCGGATGAAGATCATCGTCTGATCAAAGGTATGGTTGTACGCACGCTTTTGCTCGATGTACTGGAACGGGATATTCGCACCCTGGATACCTTGCTTCTGAAAATGCCCGAGGTCTATATTCTGTCACTCACCCGTATTCAGAATGATGTACTCAAGGAGATGCTGGAACTGCGCAAACAAATGAGAATTCGCGGCGTGAAAGTTCTGGAGGAAACGCGGCGAAAGGATGGCATCGAAACTGTCTATCTGTGCAGGGGATATATGCAACAGTTCTATATGCTTTGGACCTTTGCGCGCAATGAGGTTAAAAAAGAGCTAAGTCGACATCTGCAGATGGACCTGGCACAAACCTGAGTACGATTGGTATTTTGCCTCACTTTGTATTTGGTACAATCTGTTTCCAAGACAGCAGGTGTAATAAGCAAGGCTCTGCCGCGCCTCAACATTCCAGGCAAGTGCTGCTGAACAGGTTGACCATTGCGTGCTCTGTCATTAAGATGGAGAAGACATATCCAACCTTCCCGATGTGGGAAAGGATATTCACAAAATGTCAGTCTAATCAAGGAGCTGCACATCATGGAATCGAATTCGAATTCTCTTTATAGTTCAAAAAATAATACACCATCACATCCACTCGTTGCCGCGAATGTGACCGAACTGATCGGCCAGACCCCTGCGGTTCGTCTCAGCCGGCTTACAGGCCGTGACTCCGCTGACGTGTTCGTCAAGCTGGAGTATTTCAATCCAAGCGGCAGCGTCAAGGATCGTGCTGCCTACAACCTGATCGCACAGGCTGAACGAGACGGATTGCTGCAGCCTGGAGCAACCATTATTGAACCGACCAGCGGCAATACCGGGATTGGCCTAGCGATGAATGCAGCGGCCAAAGGATACAAAGCCATCCTTATCATGCCGGACAACATGTCCAAGGAGCGCATCAACATCCTGAAGGCTTACGGTGCAGAAGTTGTACTTACTCCTGCCGCTGAGCGGATGCCTGGAGCCATTCGCAAGGCGAAGGAGCTTCAGGCCGAGCTGCCGGGCAGCTTCATTCCGCAGCAGTTTGAGAATCAGGCGAATCCGGATATCCACCGGATCACGACGGCGCCCGAGATTTTGGAGCAGATGGATGGCAGACTAGATGCCTTCATCGCTACAGCGGGAACCGGCGGCACGATCACCGGAACGGGCGAAGAGCTGCGCAAGCAGCTTCCCGACCTCCGCATCTATGCAGTGGAGCCGCAAGGTTCCCCGGTGCTGTCCGGTGGCAAGCCCGGACCGCACAAGCTCGTCGGTACAAGTCCGGGCTTCATCCCGGACATCTTGAATACCGACGTATGGGATGCCATCATCCAGGTGTCCGATGAGGACGCACTGGATACGATGCGGCAGCTTGCTGCCCGGGAAGGGCTGCTGCTCGGCCCTTCCTCTGGCGCTTCGGTGTGGGCCGCCCTTCGCATCGCGAAGGAACTGGGGCCGGGGCACCGGGTGCTCTGCATTGCGCCGGATACCGGGGAACGGTATTTGAGCATGGGTATTTTTTAACAAGGCCAAAGGCAAAGATTCCTAACCAGACAATCTCTACACAACAAGCTCTACGTTCATAGCGCATAACAAAATCGAGAACCAAATGAATAACCGAATAGATAATCAAAATAAATAAGCCCCTGCTCACCTCGGATCATGTATCCACGTGAACAGGAGCTTATTTTTATTTTCGCAACACAAAAGTAATCACTCAGAGCGCAGGAATCAGACATGAGACATGAGGCATACAGCGGAAACATGAATCACAGAATATGAATGACAATTATCAATCACAAAGTTCAATCGCAAAACATGAACCCATCTTGTCGTGCTACATCCATCCTGTGCCTGCATGTTCGTTTAACGCTTAGAAACGGTGGTTACGGATTAATGTGTCAAGGTTGTCCATTCTACACCTTCCGGGAGCAGAGCCGCAATACGGTCTTTGGCTTCCTTTTGGGTATAGATCGACTCATCCAGAATCGCCGCCGAACCGGAGTCACTGCTTGTGCGAATCAAACGTCCAAGACCCTGCTTCACCCGTAACAGCATATACGGCAGATCGATCTCTTCATATGGCGAAGCCGATGCATTGCGTTTGGCATTAAATACCGGGTCCTGCGGTGGATATGGAAGCGACCAGATCATGACATTGGACAGCGAAGGTCCCGGAACGTCGAGTCCCTCCCACAGATTGACGGAGCAGAGCACACTCTCCTCATCCTGCTGGAATGCCGCAATCAGATCACTGATCTCCCGATCCCCTTCATACATAAAGCGCAGCCCCTGCGCCTCTGGTACATGCACGATATCCTGCTTGAACGCAAGCAGTTCCTCCATCGTACGGAACAGGATCAATGCCCGACCGCCGCTCTCTTGGAGCAAAGCCGCCGCATCACGCAAACGTTTCTCGTTCTCTGCATGACCGGGTACAGCTTGTTCGGCTATTTTCATCTGCATTTTATCTGCGTAATCATAAGGAGAAGCAACGGAGAACGATACAAAATCGTCAATCCCCAGACTATCCGCCACATAACGGAAAGAATTGTCCACGGATAGCGTAGCCGATGAAAAGACAATCGGAATACCGGTGTTGAACACACGTTCATTGAGGATTTCTTTTACGGTACGCGGCATGATTGACAATGTCGTCTCATCCTCGCTCTCTTCCGCCCAACAGATGTAACCATCCTCTTTGCGGAACAGGGACAAAGCCGTCTGGATCATATCCAAATGCTCTTCCACGACACGCATCTGATACCCGTCCAGCGAGAATAATCCACTCTCGAATACCAGCTCTTCTCCGATCGCATCCAGTACACCATTTAATCGTTCAATCTCACGCAGCAACGGTGCTTCTACCCGCACTTCCTTCCTTTCCGAGCCGGGAATAGCCACCGTATACGTATCGAGCAGACGGAACAAACGCTCACTGCTTTCAATCGCCTCATCTACTCGCTCCGCAAGGGATTCACGAATTTCGCCTTCAAGCAGACGTGTGACCAGTTCCTCGAAAATGCGGTGCTTCAGCTTGTAACTCAGGGCGTTCAGCGCCGCTTCTTCCAGCAAATGGCCTTCATCAAATACAACTGAGCTGTGATCTGGCAACAAAGGCAGTTGTCCTTCACGTTTGCGCGCTTCATAAGTCCACACATGCTCCATGTAGTAATCATGGGAACAGATGATGATGTCTTTGGAACGACGGTAATGATCACGCGACAGCGTCAGGCCGCAGCGTTGTCTTTTTGGACACACGAAACAATCCTGAAACGGGTCCCAGTTGATCTTGTTCCACTGACGGTCGTTCAGATGCGGATACTGCTTGCGGTCACCATACGGATGAAAAGCCTGAAGTGTTCCCGGCGTATTCACGAATTCCGGCAGGCTCTCGTACACCTCTTCAATCACTGGCGCATCCTCATCGGCAAATCGGACGGCACTCAGCTTGTTCAGACAGACGTACTGATCTGGCGACTTGCCCAAACGCGCGTCCACTTGCAAATCCAGATGTTCAGCGAGCTTCGCAATATCTCCGCCCGGCTTCACCAGCTGTTCAATCAAAGACTCATCGGCACAGGCGATCACCGCCGGTTTGCCCGTATAACGTGCATAACAAACCGCGTAGAGCAGATAAACGAGTGTTTTACCTGTTCCTACGCCGGCCTCGGCCATAATCGTCTTTTTATCTCCATAGGCCCGTTCGAGCTGGTACGCCATAAAAATCTGTTCGTCCCGTACCTCGAAGCCGGACTCTGGCAAAATATCATAAAATACATCGGCAACCCACTCTCCCAGACGGGATACAAAAGGTTCAGCCGGATCATACGCAAAAGGGTAACGTTGTGTAGACAATCCTGGGTCAGCCTCCATTCTTAGACAAAGCGGTCCGATTTCTATTTTCCGTTCAAAAAAGGCCGCTGGGCAAAAGTTAATTATCTCACGTGATGGGTCAGGAGACAAGCTTTTTTTCACTTGGTTAACAGCGAAGCCTGGATAAGGCTATGTATAGATCTTCACCTCAGGGAAAATATATACAGGAATCCAACTTTAGGAAAGGTGGTATACCGCTCCATGGATAAACATTCTTCACCATCCGGGCATTCCTCAGACCCGTTAAACGAGACATTGACGGATCGGCAGGGCCATCCGATTACCGACAATCAGAACGTACGAACCGTAGGCAGCCGTGGACCAACCACACTTGAGAACTATCACTTTCTCGAAAAAATTACACACTTCGACCGCGAGCGTATCCCGGAACGGGTCGTGCATGCCCGCGGGGCTGGAGCTCATGGCGTATTTGAAGCATATGGAACGGCGGGAAATGAACCCGTATCGAAGTACACAAGAGCGCGTCTCTTTCAGGAAAAAGGCAAACAAACGCCCGTATTCGTACGCTTCTCTACCGTCATTCATGGCGGGCACTCCCCGGAGACGCTGCGGGACCCGCGCGGATTTGCCGTTAAATTTTATACCGAAGACGGCAACTGGGATCTGGTCGGCAACAATCTGAAAATTTTTTTCATCCGCGACCCACTCAAATTCCCGGATATGGTACATGCCTTCAAGCCCGACCCGCTGACCAACGCACAGGATATGGAGCGGTTTTTCGATTTTGTCTCCCTTAGTCCTGAAGCAACACATATGGTGACCTTTCTCTTCTCTCCATGGGGCATTCCGGCGAATTATCGGCAGATGCAGGGGTCAGGCGTAAATACATACAAATGGGTGAACCAGGACGGCAAAGGTGTACTCATCAAATACCATTGGGAACCTTTGAAACAAGGCATACGCAACCTGCTGCAAAAGGACGCCAGTGAAATTCAGGGTCAGAACTTCAACCACGCTACACTGGATCTGTATCATGCCATTGAACAAGGTGACTATCCCGAATGGGAGCTGTGCGTTCAGGTGATGGAGGATGGCGAGCATCCCGAGCTGGATTTTGACCCGCTGGACCCGACCAAGCTGTGGCCGCAGGATCATTTTCCGTTTCTGCCTGTAGGTAAAATGACGTTGAACCGCAATCCCGAGGATTATTTTAATGAAGTGGAACAAGCTGCATTCGGGACGGGTGTACTGGTGGACGGGCTTGATTTCTCGGATGACAAGCTGCTGCAAGGACGTACCTTCTCCTATTCGGATACCCAGCGTCACCGGGTGGGTGCGAACTATCTGCAATTACCTGTGAATGCGCCGAAGAACCGGGTAGCTACCAATCAAAGCGGCGGGCAAATGCAATATAAAGTGGACCGGGCACCGGGTCAAAATCCACATGTGAATTACGAGCCTTCTTCGCTCGGTGGGTTGACGGAAGCTCAGCCGCACGGCAAGGAGCATGAACCTCTGGTGGAAGGCCATCTGGTGCGGAAAAAGATTCAGCGTACGAATGATTTTGGACAAGCCGGGGATACCTACCGGGCGTTCGAGGACTGGGAGCGAGATGAGCTGATCAACAACATGGTCGGCGCGTTGGCCCAATGCAAACCGGATATCCGGGAGCGCATGATCTCTTATTTTACCCAGGCGGATGCGGATTATGGGCGACGTGTGGCAGAAGGACTGGCTGCTGTATCCACAGACGATAGTGAAACAGTACAGCCGAAGCATGATCCGGGGGTTGAGCAAGCTGAGAAGCGTAGTCGGGAGACGGACGGATACTAATTGGCGTTAGACGAGTCGGATGAGTATTGTCCATAACTGGATGAGTATTTTCGCATAAAAAGTTAGATGAAAGTACCGCCCCATGAGTCTGGGTGCCAATGTTGGCAGCCGCTTATGGGGCTTTTTGTTACGTGCAGTCGTTGATTTTGGAGAAAATGAAGTTCAAAGCGGTAGACTCGGGATAAGTTTCATGTGATCAGCTCGGGAAAAACAGGCATATTCACGTTCATTTCGGACGATGGTTCGTTCAAAAAAGGCGATCAACCAATGATCGGATTACATTTCCATTGTGGATGGGATGGGATTCGGAGCGCTTATGCCTGTCCTGCCAGTCTTAAACGCAATCTGATCAAATGATTATTGATGATAACGTTTACAACATTTACCATGAAGCTGTGTTCTGGTGGATACCTTTTAGTTAGCTGGACGGTAGGACGAAGCACGTGACGCAGTATGTTCTGCTCTCATTAAAGGTACGCTCTACTCTACTCTACTCTACTCTACTCTGTTCTGCTCTGTTCTGCTTTGTTCAGTCCATACACGGTTCCCCGCCAGCTCGATATTTTATTCCAATTAACCAAGGAGGCTTGCATCATGAAATTATTTCCTTCCACATCTACTCATGCATCTGCACGATCCCAGCGTTCCCTGAAATCCAAAATGACCAGCATCTGTCTTAGTGCCGCCTTCCCTCTACTACTGTTAAGCGGTGGTTCCGTGGGTGCCGCAGAACTGCTGGAAGGCGGATTGCCTCATACCTCAGATTCAGAGTCAGTGGTGAATAGTTCCAATCTAACGCTGGCTGCGGGTGATTTATACGTATCCCCTAACGGCTCCGCCAGCAATCCAGGAACGATCAATAGTCCTACGTCACTCGCTAACGCTCTGACTCAGATCGCCCCAGGTAAAACGATCTATCTGCGCGGCGGAACCTACAGCTTCTCGCAGACGATTACCATTGAACGCGGCAACAGCGGCACCGCCTCACAGCGCAAAAATCTGGTCGCGTACGGATCGGAAAAACCTGTATTCGACTTCTCGGCTCAAGCCTTCGCTTCCACGAATCGGGGATTACAGATGTTTGGAGACTACTGGTTCGTGAAAGGACTTGAAGTCAAAGGTGCCGGAGATAACGGTATCTTCATCGGCGGCAGCTACAACCGTCTGGAGCAGATCGAAGCCCACCATAACCGCGATACAGGTATTCAGATGGGGCGTTATGCTTCAACGGCTGCCAAAAGTGAATGGCCTTCGTATAACGAAGTCATTCGTTCCTACTCTCACAACAACTATGACCCGGATGACGGCGAGGATGCAGACGGTTTTGCCGCGAAATTGACGGTAGGCCCGGGTAATGTCTTCGACGGTTGTATTGCGGCCTATAACGTGGACGATGGCTGGGATCTGTATAGCAAAACAGATACAGGTGCCATCGGTGCCGTCACGATCCGCAACAGTATTGCTTACGGAAACGGTGCCACCGCAGACGGAACGTCAACTTCAAACAGCGATGGTAACGGCTTTAAGCTGGGCGGCGAGAAAATTGCCGTGAATCATATTGTCGAGAACAATATCGCGTTTAATAACAAAAAGCACGGCTTTACCTATAACAGCAATCCAGGTTCAATTCAGATGACCAACAACACCTCATGGAATAATGGACAAAGCAACTTTGCTTTTGACAAAGGTACCCACATCTTCACCAACAACCTGTCCTTCCAAGGCGGAGCCAGCGACAAAACCAGCGGAACCGATGTCAGCAGCACCAACGTCTGGTGGAAAAACAAAAAAAGCGTCAACGACAAAGGCCTGCTCGCCAGCGCAGCCGACTTTGTCTCCCTTGTGCCTTCGGTAACCCGTGCCGCAGACGGCACCCCTGTATTGGGTAATTTCCTGAAGCTTGCAGGTGGCAGTGATCTGATTGGGTCAGGTACGCCAGCGGGTAAGAATATTGGTGCGCGGTAGGTATAGGCTGGTAAGATAAAAGAATAATTCATAAAGCAAAGTCCCCTCCCCCATGCCAGCCTGATCGGTGGTAATGGAGAAGGGGATTTTTGAATTGCTTTGTATTGTCTGCTGGTTTCTAGGTTAAAAGATACTACGCTCACGTTTTGCCTAAAACCTCAATAATGAGTCTCCCGCCTGTACGAAAACCCTGCTCAAACGCCGCTTCCACGTACATGGATGTGGACTGTCCGATCAAGTCGATCAATTGCTCCAAGGCATCGTATTCTGTATCTGGGAGCTTTGTTTTGTAGCTTTGCATGATGTCCGATATTTGGCTGTTAATTTCGTAATACTCGGCATGTTCTGGATGAATCGACTCGTCCAACCGTAGGTTTCCGTGAAACAAATCTTCGATCAGGTTTGACATATTATCCCCACCTAGTCTTTTCACAACTATTCTAATTATACTTTAGCGGATTTTACGCTAAAAATCAATAGCGGATAGCGCGCTAAGATATGATATTAGTGAGGTGATGATCATGTACGCTCGTATACGCAATTTGCGTGAAGACAAAGACTTATCCCAAACACAAATGGCCGCCTATCTCGGCTGTAGTCAACGTGTTTATAGCAACTATGAACGTGGTGAATTGGACATTCCCACAGCTATATTAATAAAGCTGGCTGATTATCATCAAACTAGCACAGATTATCTTTTAAATCGGACAGATGTAAGAAAACCTTATTCTCAAACTTAACCTCAGAATTCATTCTCATATGAACTGCTACTGTAACCGGCCAAATTATCGGAATCTAACATAAATTTATAATTTGACTCTAAAAAATATACAATTATCGAGGTGAAATAATGAAAACACTTGAACTTTATGAAAAGTATGATGTTCATGGCTGGTTGAAATACAACCCTCATGAAGGTCACTACGCAAAATTTAATCCTAATGTAATTACAACAGGCTTTAAGATTTTTGAAACGTATAACACTTTTTGTAATGCTAGAACATTACTATATAGTTCTGAGGTTAGCAATTTGGGAGACTTAACAGCTAATGATGATCTATCAGTTAAGTACACTAAAAGTACATTTCTTCAGAGTTCATTAGCTACTTATAATTATTGCATCGATCTATCATGGCAGGTTGCATGGTTTTATTGCTCTCCAGATGATTACTACGGTTTTATTGACTCTGAAAAAGAATACACAGACTATAGTAAAGCCTGTACCTATGATGTGTTGATTTTAAAGTTAAGACTAGGAAACAAAAAGAAAATAATGGAACTACTGCACGAATTCTATTCTAATAAGACCGTTCGTAAAATAAGATCTGAATACAATTACATGAAACATAGGGGGGGATACTATACTCCTGGCTTAGGTGAACAGAGGCCAGTGATGTTTGGAACAATTAATGGAAACCATTTCAATATGATTCAGAGAAATATTTTTGATATTGAAGAATGGATTGATATTTTATTTGAAATAGATAGGCTTTTTTATCAGTTTTTCAACACTTTCATTGATAGTATTATGCCAAAAAATTATTTAGAAACCACTCTTGATTTCATGAGCCCCTTAGACTACTACTCTAAAAGAAAAAGAAATAACTCTCTATCTGTATAAAAATTATTCTAAATAAGAATGTATATATTCCCATCTAATTAATAATTTAATAAGTTTATCTCAGTTTTAGACTACACCAAAGTGAGTGTTTCATTAACTCGAGAGGACAATTAAATAATATGTCCTCTCCTGAACAAACACAGTGTCTTGCCAAGGAGCAAGGACTTTGTAAATATAGATATCAATAATAAGTTTTTAGGGTTAGTTTCCCCATATTAATGTATATTTCTCTCCACAGTTCTTATCCCAGCATTCAAACCAATACTGTCCACTTTTAAATTGCAACTTCATCAAACCGTGACCTTTAACACACTGACAATTTGCTTTAGGCCAACCCATGAGAACAATTCTTTCAATTATGGCTTTTCCAAGTTTTGAATAAAATCCTTTTATAGCATTTCTAGGTGACAAATTTAATTGACTTATACTAACTTGATATTCAATAATCTGATCCTGTGATTTATGGTTCGACGGGAACCAAGCTTGATTTTGATACTTATATAGTTGAATTACACCTTTTACCGCAAACAAATTTTCATTAATAACGTTCGTACGCAATCCGAGAAATAGGTTCCATCTTGGATTTTTTAACGGAATTCGAAAGATAGTGGACTGACAATCAGCTAACATTTGTTTGTATCCGATCTCTTTTTCTGCATATTGTTGCAGTCTAGTAACTTTTTGACTTCTTTCTTGAAAAGCTTGATACCATTCTTCCCATTGTCTTTTTATACCATTATTTTGTTCAATTTCTTTTTCTTTTTTATTTAATAGTTTCTCGAGTTCATAAACCCGCATTTGGATCTGTTGCATATCAATCTCAATCGCTCTCAGTGATTTGAGGTTAAAACCAAGTTTGGAAAAAAACCTTGCTGATAAAGCCTTATGGTTTTTAGCCACATTTTGCATTTCCAATTGCAACTGTTTATTTTGCTGTTTTAAACTTTCAGTCTCCAAAATAAGATTTTCCCTGTCTTTAATGAAATCCCTATACTTCTCTTCTTTGACTCTGTCCCTATCAAGCTCAGTTTTGTAATCATTAAGCCCAATTTGTGAATATGAGGATATTATTTCTTTTATCTCCTGATCGTTCAGTCTCTCGGCACCCCAGAGTCTTGTTATAAAGCTCTCAGATTCCTGTAAAGTATACCCAAGAGGATCATTGTGATTATTAATTGCTTCAATACAATCTAGGGAAGGGGGCGTTTCGAAGAAAAATATTTGATGCTCAATTGAAAATAACTCCATTTGATATACACTTCCATATGATAAAGACTTTTTATCTGGAAATCCGTAACAAGCAATTTTTTGATTTTCTAATAAGTAGATATTCCCCACTTTACTAACGTAATCTTGATGAACAAACAGCCGAAACGGTTTTGTATTTCCGTTATTTATGTCTCGGCTGGTTGTGAAATCAATTAATAAGTGACCTTTGTTTGTAATTTTACCCACTGTTCCGATAATTATGGCTAAGCTAATTGTAGATTTTTTTAAATTCTTATCGACTTGCTTAACAATGTCGTCTTGTAATCCAAACATATCAGCAAATTTAACTCTATCTTCGGTCTCTGTTTCAACAGTGAACGCAGAAATATTCTTTTTAAATGTACTAATCTCATATTCTTTGAGAAGAGTTGAAAGAAAATAGTAAAACTTCTGATGAGCAGGATAAGTAAAGAACTTGCTGTAGGCTTGTCTCGAATTTCCTGATAAATTTCCAATTTTTCTAACCAGTTTCGCGCTCGTCAAAATTCTCAGCACTTTCATTCGTTCATCAACATTTATGCCATTCATACTTGCCAATGAAATAACATTAGAATCCGGACTTCGGAAACGACAACGTTTGTAATGCTGTTGAAGCTTTCCTTTTCTGAAAAAAGGGTGTTCATCATGAGAAACATGTTCGAGAACTGTTTGTCTTTTATCTTTTTCATTATCCAAGATCAAATGTTTCGAAAGTTCTTTGCATCCTATACATACATATCGGTTGGACACTTTTAATAGCTTATTATTATGAATTTCTCTTGCAGATATTTTCCTATTTGTTTTTATGTCAAAAGCCCAGTTCATACTTAAATCGGAAGTTTTGACTTCATTTATGCCTTTCAACAATACACCCTCCTTACATCCATTCTACTATTTGCACTTGATTGTTTATAATAATAAACATTCTCTATAAAGTATATTATTAGGAATTTAAAACATTTTCCACTATTACGGTTCAAGTTATATGGCAAATGTTTAAAATCAGCATTTTTCAACAGTAAATAGAAGTTAGCACTACCAACTCCATGATATAAGTTCTACCTACTTAACTTGTTGACTCTCAAGCTCACAAACCTCAATAGATTTTTTATTGATCCAATCTACTGCTAATTCTGCTTCTTCTTTCAAAATAACATCTCGCTTGCTTTTATATTGAAAGTTCTCTTTTGCCCATAACAATAGGATCTTTACATATTCTAACGTCTCAATTTTGCATGTACTGTCTTCTTCCTCTTCTTCAGCAAAGATATCCTCAAAAGTTGTAAAAGACTTGTCTGATCTTATTAAATTGACATTCCCTCCACCTTCGTATAACGTTATTTCCCCTTTCAGTAGTTCAATTAAGTTTCCGACCTCTTTCTGGATCGTGGCGAAATCTCCAAATATATCCGATCCCAAAGAATTCGTAATTAGATAACCATTTTTTAAAGATGAATCAATGCCTAAGTCCAGAATAACTTCGTTGAAATCCTCTTTATATTCAATAGTGTACCTATATTTTATCATGTTCAATATCTCCATTCTTCTTAATACAACGGATAGACAGATGTAATCATATAAGTATAGCCCGCAATATTTATCCAGCCCCTTACGTGCTAGCCTCTCACCTTCTTTATTTACATCCTATACGCAAATAAAGCTCATTCCTCACAATATCTCAAGTGGGAAGAGCTCTCTGATTTTTATATACACCTACCGGGGCTAACAGTAACGTTTCGATTGCTTTCGACTCTTACAAAATTCACACCGATACTTAGACTACAATACTATGACGTATAAGATAAAACGAATATTCGCTCTGGATTACAAATGGTTTTAGATTCACAATTACTAAGTTAAGAATGTAAACCCAATCTTTTTTTTACCACATCTAATAAATTAAATATCTCCTGTTTATCTTCTGGATGCTCCTCCAAGTACTTCTCACTGTAAATCAACAAATAATTATAAAATTCATCATACTCCATGACTGCCATTACATCTTCATCGTATGCTGGGGGCTCTCCGATAAAACATACTTTCTGATCACCAATGTACTCTTCTTCTTCTGGCGAATGATAGGATGAAAATTGTACCTCCAGTGGACCTGAACCATACCCATGTCTTTCTTGATCTCCGAAGTATGTTAAAGCTCTTGGAAAATCAATAATCCAGAAATAAGATTCGACTATTTGATCTATTTCAGCTTTTGCTTTCAGTATCTTGTACATCATATCTCTCCTTCATTATTAATTAAAACGCAGGATAAAAGTTCTTTATGTTCCCTTTATCATCTACAAACCCTACAAATTTAAGTCCATTTAATTCACCTTTAACTATCCCATTTTTCACATTCCCAGCCTGAATCTGTGGTTCCAATGCTGCTTTTCCCCAATTATACATCTTTTCATTAGAAATTATATTAGGATCGTATACTGTTTTAGGGTCATTCACTCTTTTCCCAATCACATTGCCATTTTCTTCTCTTATCGGCTCAAAAACACTTTTATCTGATTCACTTCGTTTCAAAGATGGTAATTGATACTCTATTTCGTAAATCCCCTTAATATTGTGCTTCTTAGGCTCACCGATAAAATAATCCTTTTTAACACTCAGCCCGTATTTATTTGCGTCTTCTTGTAAAACTTCATTAAATTTCTCTATATTATGACCACCCGACACTCCTGGTCTGCTACCTCTTTTAAAACCATCTACGTTTACCAAATGATCGTAAGGTCTTTGCAATTTCTCCGTATCACTTACTTCTTCACTTATTACAGTCTTAGCGACTTCTTTTTTTCCCTCAGGCTCCTTCTTTAGCCCATTTCCTCTTTTCGCTTCACCCGCTTCCACATTCTTTTTAATCTTCGCCACAGCCGGATCAGAAGCAGGCAAGCGAAATGGCCCTTTGCGACCCGGCATACTTCCGCGAACCATCTGAAAAGCCATAACGATCTGGCTGAACTTCAGGGAAGTCAGCATCATCTGAGCATACTTATCGGATACAGGCTCGCCCGTGAAGGGATGGATTCGATTTTCAAAAGCTTTAATCTGTAACGCATTAATATCTTCCCCCGGCTCTTCCGCATGACCTGCTTGCATTCGGTTAATATCCAAATGCCCCTGATCCTTCTGATATGCCTGTAGAGACGCCTGATCGGGAACGCCATTCTCGTTTACTGGCATCCACATCAGCCTACCATAGATATTGACTTGTGCCATCCGGTAGCCTTTGTCCTCCGAACCCGCATCACTTGCTGAGCTCTTCATCATTGCTGCCGCACCAATAGCACCAATAACACCGCCCAGACTCCCTTTCTCCGCATCTGCATTTTCAAACCGTGTCGCAATATCCTTCAACTCTTTCGAAGTATACACCATGCTCTCCAGTGCTTTCTGTAGTACGGGACGCGACCGCTCAAAATCATCATAAAAACGCTCCTGTGTCACACCCATCCACATGGCTTGAAGGAACATCATCTGCCTGGAGAGATTATCTTGGATATGCTCCAATTGCTGCCTCGCCTGATCCACCTGACTTGATACGTGATATAACTGTTCAGGTGTTACTTTGATTGTACTCATCCGTTTTCACCGCTTATTTAATATGGGATAAAACTATGTTAGCAGAAGTTTAATGGAAATTTCATCCGGCTAACCTCCTGATTTCAATTCATGAATCCACTCTTTCGATTTTGAGCTTCCATACTCTGGTCCTACAGTTTAATGGGGGCTTTGTTTCCGTCCAGATTAATGCTAATGATCCCCGGCTTGTCTAGTCCCTGGCATGTTCGATTCGTCTTAGTTTCTCCGTATCTCGAGCTGGAGATAAACCGAAGAAGCGGGAATATTCGCGATTAAACTGCGAGGCACTCTGATAGCCAACCTGATATGCGGCACTGGCTACTGCATAACCCTCAAATGCAATGAGATTCCTAGCCTCCAAAAGCCTTAATTGCTTTTGAAATTGAATAGGACTTAATCCCGTTGCACTTTTAAACTGACGATGAAAGGTATTTACAGCCATACCCGATTTTGATGCCATCTCACCGATGTCTATGGGCCTCATAAAATTATCGCGAAACCATTTTACAATATGAGAAATCTTGGCAAAGTTACTTTCCCTCATACCCAGTTGTTTCAAATACCATCCTTGCGGTCCCATCAGAACGCGATAAAGGATTTCACGTTCATAAGCCGGTGCAAGAGCCGGAATATCTCTGGTTGACTTGGTTAATCGCAATAAGCGTAGCCATGCCTCCATGAATTCAATCTCCATCTCACAAGCTGCGAACTGCGCAGAAGAAGTTGGGATTAGATTTTCAGGCAGATCTCTTAATAAGCGTTGGAGTACATTCTGATTTATCGCAAGACCAAGGGACATGTAAGGACCGCCATTAGGGTCTGGATATACCCTCGCCGTTGCGGGAACATGTACCGGCAGAACATAATACGAGGGTCCCCCCAAGGTAGTTCTGCGCTCCCCGATTGAAAGCATCTTAGTTCCTTGAACCGTAAAACCAATCATCGGCTCGTAGAGCGCTGCAAGCTGATGAGCAGGAATATCTCCCTTAATCATGCTCAGCCCTGGAACTTCGGTTTCAATCGGTCGAGTGCCTGCACATTTCATTAATTCGATAATTTCATCCATAATTTTTTTCATGCACCTATTTTATCAGATGGATCTGCATCCCTCAACATAACTCTGAAATGAATCAGCACTTTTAGGCTCTTCTGATGTTATAAAATAACGATATTCTCTGCTCATTAAAATTAAACGTGGTGGTTTTAGGCAATTTAAAGGTGTGATTAGATCTATATTATTTCCGCAGAGAAGACTAAAATAAAGTCCAGATCGATCACAAGAAAGGGTGGATATGATGAAAATTGCAATCGTAACGGGTGGAAGTAATGGCATTGGAAAAGCGACGGCTCTGGAGCTAGGCAAGCGCGGAATTAGCGTGATTCTCACATACAATTCCTATAAGGACAGAGCAGAAGCGGTCGTTAAGGAAGTGGAGAAAAATACAGGAGTTCGGGCTGTAGCACTGAAGTTAAATCTGACCCAAATATCAACATTCGAAGGTTTCGCCTTAGAAGTCAAACAGTACCTCAACGATATCTGGGACAGAACGACTTTTGATTACTTAGTTAATAATGGTGGTATTGGCGGACCTATGATGTTCAATGAGATGACCGAAGAATACTTCGACAACATTCTCAATACGAACTTTAAAGGACCCGTTTTTTTAACACAACACCTTGTGCGATTTATGGATGATCATGGAGCCATCGTTAATACTACGAGTTCATCCAAGAACCAATCATTCCCAGGGTACTCTGCCTACGGCTCGTTAAAAGCAGCCTTCTCCACATGGACTCGTTATATCGCCAAAGAACTTGCACCTCGCAACATTCGGGTCAACGCCGTTTCTCCCGGCCCTACGCATAGCAATTTCGGCGATGGAGTATTCGATAAACATCCCGAATTCATCAAGCCACTGGCTGAGCAATCTGTATTTGGCAGAATAGGCCAACCTGAAGATCTTGCGAAGGTCATTGTGAACGTATTGTCCGATGATTTCGGCTGGGTTACAGCCCAAGACATCGAAGTGTCTGGCGGACATTTGCTCTAAGCTTGTGAGTACAATATGGGGGTCGGTAGCTTGAAGAAATGCCAGATGCTGAGCACTGACCCCTAACCAGATATGGATTAGCCAATGGCTTTTCAATATAACCTTCTTCTGTTGATCTGCACTTGCAGATTTACTCATAAACGCACTAATGTCTGAAAAACTCTATGTTCCCCAGTATATGCATATCCTGTTGGCATAATGTTGTTTATGAATACACTTGACTTTATTCAGAAACAAGAAGTAATATATGGTTATATAAATGGAATATATTTCAATTTTAACAATAATTAAGGGTATGCTGTGTCCCATAGCATTTCGAAGCATATCTTCCTCAGATCATCTTTTTAAAATACATAAATCTCTAATCTACAATCAATTATCAGGCTTTACCTAATATATCATTCTGAACCTGCCAGAGCGCTCCAGCCTGCAGCTTTCTTCCCTCTTCGTACTATCAATAGAAACAGAACCAGAAAATATGGGAAGGATCATTCTCACAACGAAAGGAGGATACGTAGGTTTCCATCTGCAAGTTCATCTTTGTTACGTAAGCATGTGTATCTTTATCTGCCAGCTCATCCATTACAAGAAAGGTGGAATTGATCTCTATGAAAAAGTTGTTTAGCTTGGCTCTTATTCTTGTTTTAGTTTTCTCGTTTAATGCAGCTGTCTTTGCAGAAGCTCAGACTGCTCAACCCAAACCTTTAACGAAAGAAGAAGTGGTAAATTCAAAAGAGTTCCGCGAAGCTGTAGAGGCAGCCAAAGCCGAGTTTAAAGCGCAGCAAGAAAATAGCGGCCCCGTGCTACATGCACCTGCCCCAAAGGTATCTCACATTAATGTATACGCTGTCGCTTCCCCTAATGGTGGTCAAGAAATTTACGGCTTCAATAGCAACCCGATCTCCACTGCCAATGATCACGGGGGGGACTGGATTCAGTGTGTTACTTTCCAGATCGGCTATGACAGCTCTCACTTCGGCACACTCGCAGGAAATAAAATGACAAACACTTGGTCTGAAGCTATTGATCTGGACGGTGATCGTGTTGTAGATGCCTTTGCTTATTCGTGGGTTTATGAGGCTCCTAGTTCGGGCGGGCAATTTGTAGGAACCGTCTATTCCATTAATATTCCAACACAGTGGACTGCTTGGATTAATGTTCGTTAAGTTCTAAAGCCCAACACACAGAGCATCATCTTCTTTTTTATGTAACTATGCCTAAGTACAATGATGCTGCGTCTGTTTCTTCTTTTAACAATTGAATTAGGATATTATCTTTAAAACAAATTTTAAATATGCACTCACAAATTTAAGATTACGCAGCACAAAGCATCATCAAATGAATAAAGCTGTACCCCGTAAAGAGACATTTTAAAAATACGTCTACTTTACAGGGTACAGTTTACTTCACCTCATCCATCGATGTTCTGCTATGGTTCTTCCGATTAATATTCCATTTCGATTTCTTCCCAATCACCCTGACTCTTTGTCTCGTAAGTGATATATCCTTCAGTTGAATACCTATTTTTAAGTATCTTGCTAGCGTCTGACTTACTCCAATTCTTCTTTACATCCATCTCATCTTGTAAAAATAGTACAAATAGAGAATTGGATTCATCATTATCCGATAAATAAAAACCTAATAATTCGTTATATTTAGAGCTAAAATACAAACGTATATTTTCTATTCGAAGTTTAATATTTTCCTTCGATTCAACTAATCTTTCATAACTTGCATATAAATTAAAATCATCCAAATCGTAAATTCTGTTCACTGAGATTAACGGATTCATACCTCTTATATACAAGCCTATGACATGACTATCCTTTTTCTCAAGGAACAGGACTTGATCTAATCTCTCATGATCGTCCTGATCATGTACATAAATAATATTTGAGATTTCTTTATGCTCAAAATAATAATCAAACTTTTTTATAAAAGAGTTTATATAGTTATTCATCGTCGTCCTCACTCTCAAATCGTATCTCATTCGTATTGTACACTTTCCTTTCAAACTCACTTCATTTCTAGTGATAGCCCTTCTGCAATATTAATCCTATAGACCTTATGTATGCCTAATTTTTCGGTAATGGTTAGCTTGTATATTTCAGGTTTTTCTGTAGGTTCTAGAACAGTCCACTTCCAATCCGATCTTGGGCCCGTCGTAATGGTCACGATCTCCTTCGCATCCAGATCTAGCGGGATCGTTTTCTTATCAGCTTGATCAGAGACCTCTTTTACAATAGCAACTAGAAACCAAATAAATACGGCTAGATTGACGAGAACCATTGTACCCCAAATCCATTTGATCCAACTCGACACACACTCACCTCCAAAATTGTACAATATCGTAGTCGATAATATTTGTAAGATATAAAGGTCCGAGTGCAGCGCCATCCATTCAAAAAAACGGAAGGACTTTCATCTTTCTCTATTACGAATCGAATCCATTTAAAGTAGTTCAATGTTATGTTTCCAGTGGTCTATATAAAATGTAATATTGGATCTGATATTTAGCTTTTTCCAATCCTTTTTATCAATCGGAAAGGTTTCTTTTCCAAAAACAGGAGATATAACGTGAATATAAAAGTAACCATCATGTTCAATCATTTTAGCGATCACTCCTGTCAAAGGGTCTTTTGTCGATTCTTTATTAATTGAAACGATGTATAGATATTTCCCCTCGTTAAGATACCTATAAGTTAGTTCATCCCCTCCTTTTAATTTGCTGCATGATGGGCTTTCAAATGTTTCTGTCTTCGTTCTGTTGTGCCCTTTTGATGGATCGCTAACAGTTACCTTACATGATGAATCAGCCTGTAGTTCAACTGAAACAATGTGCGTGGTCGATGATATAGGTGTAAGGTCATTCATTGAATACCATATCCAACCTACTGTTGCAATGATCAAGAAGATGCCGGTGAATAATGCTTTTTTCAAAAAGTATCCTCCTTATTTGCATTAGAATTGTTATGTACCACCCCAGGATTCTCTTAGTTCAATTTCAAAAGGGAATCTATTTTTCTTAATCCTTGAGACATATACTGGTTCATTAGATATATTAAAGAGCTAATCTCGACATATACTCTGTAATCTTCAGGATTCTTTACAAACATTTCAGTCGTTTCGTTAAATACAAGCACTTCATCTTCGTTTTTTCGGATGATAAAATGATCCGTCAATTCTAGTTCCTCTCCTATGGAAGAATGATTAAGAAACTGAATAATATCACTCATACTGTATTCGTTAACCTCAATTTCGATAAAGGAGCGTAACACAGCTGCGGCATTCCTTGAGTTTCTTTTATTCAATTTATCAAAATCAAATGCTTTCACTTCAATACCTCCCAGTGTTCATGAGTTTAGAATCAAAATAAGGAACTTGTATTCCTAGATTCACGCCTAGATGTGGTAAAATTAGTTAAAGTATATGTATCGACATTTCCCTTAATTTAGGTAATAGTAAATTAGTCCTCAATTACAGGGGCTTTTTTCCTTTTAAGCATATTTAAAATAATAAAAGCCGCCGAATGGCGACTTTTAATGAAGTACAACGGGAATCATTCCCTCTCTGATATCCACTAGCATGCTAGCAACTACTTTTCCTCTGAATAAATAAACACATAAGTACTCTCATCCGATTGTTCTTTTGAGAAAACAAACTCTAACCGATCAAATGCCTTAATATCCTGCACATCTGTAATCTTACGCTCTGCCATATACCGCACCATCTCACCTCTCGCCATTTTGGCGCGGGTGGCTTTTTCAACCAGTTTCCCACCAACCATCTGTCCGAATACACAAGTGACAAACCGGGTCTCTCCGTTCAGAAAAGGAGTGATGTTCTTGCTATATTCTTTGGAAGCCAGATTGAGAATGCAGTTACTTTCCGCCTGAAGCTGATCAGCCAGCTTGCTGCCCCAGAACTGATAAAGAGATTTGAACCCCGGCCCTTGCAGCTTGCCCTGCATCTCCAACCGATACGGGGTAACCCCGTCCAAAGGACGCAGCATGCCATACAACCCGGATAATATGCGCAAATGTTGCTCCAGATACGACAGCTCTTCCTGCTGAAAAACGCCAGGCGCCATATATTGATATTGAATGCCTTCGTAGGCATAGATAGCTGGGGTAAGATTGGCCTTTAGGTTCATATTCCGAATCCGCTCCATGTTCAGTTCTGCAATAGCATCGTTGCACTTCCAGAGCGTTTTGAGTTCGTCATAAGATAACGTCTGAAGCAGACTCAGGAGTTGTTCTGACTCATTTATGAATTGCGGCATTTGTGCGTTAGCCATCAGATCGGTGTCGACCTTCATCTTTTTGGCTGGTGATATAATAATCCTCATCGTTCTAATCCATCCTTAATCTACCGTTGTTTTATCGTTATTCATTGTACAGGATTAGGCAGATGAATCCAATCGTGTGGCATATTAAGCTCGCGCCTTCATAATAGTTTTAAAAGTTTACGAATTCGGATCAGGCGCCAGCTGAATCCATTCATCTTCTCTATAGTAGTAGATATACTCCTCCGGATTGTCTTTAAATTTAACAACAACAGGATACATCGGCATTTTACTACGGCGAGCTTTGATACTTATAATCGCATGTTCATCTATTCCTTTTTCAACCGTTAAATACGTCCTCAAATTATTCTCAAGTTTCTTCATATCACTCTTGTAGGAGCCATACCAAGCAAAAGAAGCAATCACTATGATTGTGAATACAACACCTATCCCTTTCAGGTATTTCATATTTTCTCCACCTTAATCCTGCCTGTATTTGTTGCCGTGTACTAGAGCGTTTAGCTTGCTTGAGATTAGCTCTTAATAACCCACCTTACTTTGTTAAATACAGCTCATTCTTCTGCATAAACGGGATGTCCTGATCTTTTTTTCAAAAGGACACAACAAAAAAAGAACACTGCAAATAAAGTACACAAGATATACGGAATCCCCGGCTGAAATGAGTATAGCGTCGTTCCAATTACCGGACCTGCAAAAGAACCCACACCCTGTGCTGCAGATGCAAAAGGGGTAACATCGGCCTGCTCACGCACGCTTACCGCAAGTGAACTTGCACTGATATAACCTGGCAGCGTGAAACCTATACCCACACCTACTATGGCGTAAGCAAGCATGTAATCGGATGGTGCGATGGTAAATAACAAGAAACCCAACCCCAGGAAAGCAAGACCCAACAGAAGTAACTTGTCAGGCGGCCATTTGGGGGAACGTCCAATCACTAATTGTACAGCAGCAACGATTAATCCGGCAATAGCTGAAGCAAGGCCAATCATGCGAGTTGCCTCCTGTGCCGAGACAGAGAGTTTATCCTGAACGTAGAATCCTAAGGTCACTTGCAAAATAATCATCATGGTGGACAACACCAGACCAATACTTATATACAGCCGAATACGATGATCCAACGGAGACAGCTTCACCTTTCTACGGAGATTGGAATCTGTTGATTGACCAGGAATCAGAAAACCAACCATGATGAACACAATGATTAAAAGAAACGCAGAAATGTACATCGGAGCAGTGAGACTATACGATGCAAAGATAGCTCCCAAGACGGGGCCAAACACAAAACCTAATCCATTGGCTGCCCCGAAGAGAGCCATGCCGCCTGTTCGTTTTGCTGCTGACGTCCATTGTATCAAGTATTCCTGAGCAATGGCCGGGATGGCTCCGAAGAAAAATCCGGCGAGTGCACGCAATCCCAGAAACATCCAATACAAAGCAGCCGAATGGGTTAGGGCTAGTTGAGCACGATCCGCAATAAAAGCAAACGCCGTAATCGCTATCGTGTATCCCGATATCGCGAGCAGAAGCTTGGTTTTTCTGCGTATGGTTGTGTATTTTACCCACAGGAAACTTCCGAGAAACCAACAAAATCCGGTTATAGCAACCAAACTGCCAGACTGTATCTCGGACAATCCAAGATTCCGTGTAAGTGGACCGATAATCAAATTAAAATTGGCTATAGAGATCATCGCGGTCAGTACTGTAATAAAGATAACAAGAAAAGATTTCTTCATAACCATGCCTCACTTCCTGAATACTCCCTGCATTCCTTGCGCGGAAAGCAGGGTTAGATCAACTCTAATGTTCCCAGCGGATGCGTGAACGTCCGAACCTCATCCGAAGAAGCTGTCGTACTCTTGTCTGTTGCTGTCTTCTCATCGGGACTGGATGCACAACCAGCCATCAACACCAACGTACTGATCAATACCATGAAGTATGAACCCACCTTAAATCTCATCTTGTATGTCCTCCCTTATTTTTTGTTTTCCAATGAGAATGATTATCACATGTCAAGGGAGCGTGTTCTACCTGCTGAGGATTTTTCTTCACCTGCAGCGGACTGAACCTGAAAAAATGGGGCTGTCCCTAAATCGGAACGAAAAGACCTCCAAAACCACGAGTGAAGTGGGCTGGAGGTCTTCATTTTGCTTTATCATCAAACTTCTGTAGGGGATGGATCATTACAAATAAACTTTGGGGACACGCTCATTTTCAAGAAAGGCTTTCATTCTGCTTATGTCGAGTTTGTTGTATAAACTCACTCGGATTACATCTATATTTTTTTCGAAATGCGGATGCAAAATTACTAGGATTACTATAACCCACGGATACCGCAGCCTCACATACTTTCATCTGATTGGTTTCAAGCAGCCAGGCCGCTTTCTTGAGACGTTGATCACGCACCAGGTCGAAGATCGTCATGCCGAACAATTCACGGAAACCTTTCTTCAGCTTCGTCGTGCTTAGCCCTACGGTTTTGGATAATGCCTGAATGGAGAGAGGCTGCTCCAGATGGTTTACAATCACTTGCCTAGCTAGATGCAGCTTCTCCAAATCATTCCTGCTTTGAATTGGCATGGTCCTATCAGGTAAATTCCCCTCTTCCTGCTCGCTCATGAATAGCAGAATCAGCTCCAACGTCTTACTTTCTATGAATAAACGCTTCATTGCTCCTGTATAGCTGCATGCCAGCATTTCATATACGATCTTTTGGGTCATCGGATTTAATTGATGATGGCGAATGGTATTTCGATAGTGTTGAATCATCCGTTCCAGCCTGCTCTGTTCAGTCGGTGTCTCGAAATAGACACCTAATACCTTGGGATCCAGTCTCACCTTCACCCCATAACTTTTAGTCACAGCGCTTGTCTCTAAATATACCTTCGTACGATCTGTAAAAAATACCGTATGTCCCGGAGAAGTGGATGTCGTTGTAGGTGTACTGTTCCATTCACAATATCCTTCTCCGCTTAGTCGGTAAGCAAAACCCAAAACCTGACAATCCTGATCAATACGCAGCTTTAGATTTTCTTGTAACACGAGGTTTTCAATGAGCACCTCCATGCCTGGTCGGATCACCATACGCATAATAGACCCATGACCCAACCTTTCCGGCAGTTTTAATTGCTGCTCCCACCCTCTCAAAGACAACTGGCTATCCATACCCTCAGATAAATGATCCATATATTGATGAACATCTGTTAATTTGAATTGGTGTAATATAGGAGAACCCCTCTTTCACGATAAATATCGAGAACCATTCTCACTATATATGATAAAACATACCTCCTCAAGACAGGCAACGCAAAAAAGCGAAGTGAATACTTCGCTGAAATGGCCCCCGGACAAATACCTGCAGATGAGCAGTGTACAGCCCGAGTCCCTAGTTGTATCAAAAATCTACTATTGCTCTATTATCTGCTACAAGCCTGCCTCATCTCGTAAAATCATGCTGTCCAATAGTCAGCAGTGTCGGTCTGCTCTTGCTCCATTCCGACGTAGCAATTTTCGGATTGTAATAATACAGTGCACCATTCGTCGGATCAACGCCATTCAAAGCTTGGCGCGCAGCCTTGAACGAGGTCACGGTTGGCTTCAGATTAAACTGACCATCGTCCACCGCTGTGAACTGGCCTTTCTGGAAAATGACTTCGGAGATGGATGACGGGAATTCTCCCGATTGCACCCGGTTTAAGACAACTGCCCCTACGGCAACCTGTCCTTCAAAAGATTCACCGCGTGCTTCCCCATGGATCAGCTTCGCCAGTTGACGCAGCGTTTCTCCTTCAGCTTTGACCTTTTTGTTCAGCCTCTCCAAAGTAATCGGTCCTGCTACACCATCGGCGCTCAGTCCCTGTGCTTGCTGGAACTTGCGAACCGCGCTCTTGGTAATCGTACCATAATAACCGGTCACACCAGCGTCAAAATACCCCAGCTCGCTCAATTGCTCCTGCAGTTGTACCACGTGCTCACTGCGAATTCCCTGCTCCAGCTTCTGCGCACCCGCAGAAGGAGCGGCAACGGTAAGTCCAAGTGTCATTGCACAGGCTCCAAGAAGCATACTGATCCGCCGTGCTCTCTTGCCACTCCTTCTCCCCCTGCCATGAGTGACCTTACGACTGACGGTGATAGGAGCTAGATCAATCACATCGCTTCCCGTGTAACCGCTGTGCATCCCACTCTCTTTAATGCTCTCGGTATAGCCATAAATCACATTCACCCCGGCGGCATCATCTATTCGTACCATTTCGTACACGCTATGCTCTTCATTCGCCATATGCTTTTCATTCCATTTTATCTTCTCATCAATGATACCTTCTGAATTTATTTCCTTGATACTTTCTGTATTCATTTGATTCTTTTCTCGCAATACATTCATTACCAACGTTTGATCCATCTCAAATCTATTCTTATTCGTCATTTCCTTAACCCTCCATTTTTCTGAATCCAGATATACGGCTTCCCCCTGAATCCTCACGGTTGGACATCCCGAGTGTCATTATAGGATAACGAAAATAGCACGTCTATCGGACTGATGGAGCATGAAAAAATGAGTCCTGCACATATCAAAAAGAGGCATGAGCCCATGGTCGTATCAGGGTCACACCTCTTCTTATATCAACCTTGTACCGCTTGTCCAGCCGTCATTTCCCTAGGCAAACAGACCCGCACAAAAGTTGCGCTACCATTTTCTGACTATGACTCAGCGAGTTCCTGTCCTTTCGTTTCCCGACCCCAGAACAGCACGGCAGCTGCTCCAATAAGGATCGTTACGAAGAAAATAGTGAAAATCAGGCTGATCGGAACCGCCCGCTGAACGAGCATACCCACCATAAATGGTGCGAGCACGCCCCCAATCCGGCCTACCGATGTAGCCAGACCAACACCTGTGGAACGCACGGAAGTTGGATATAATTCTGGACTGTATGCGTACAGCCCGCCCCACGCGCCCAGATTGAAGAACGATAAGCAGATTCCCGCGGCCAATATCGTCGCTTCCGTCGTAGCCAGTCCAAAGGCGATCGCGCTAATTGCGGTCAGCGTCAGGTACACAACAAGCACAAATTTGCGGCCGAAACGTTCAATGAAATACGCAGCAGTAAAATAACCTGGCAGCTGTGCAATCGTCATGATCAGCACGTACTGGAAGCTTTTTACCAATGTAAAGCCTTTTGCCATCACAACTGAAGGCAGCCACAAGAACATGCCATAATACGAAAAAATAACGGTAAACCACAAAATCCACAGCATTAATGTTGTTCGGCGATGCGGTGCAGACCAGACCGTGGCAACCTTCTCGCGGAATGTAATTTTACGCAATTTCGTGTGATTTTTGTAACGAGGCGGGTCCTGAATGGCACGGCGCAGATACAGCGCATAGAACGCCGGAAGTGCACCGATTGCAAACGCAATTCTCCACCCATACTCTGGAATGACAAAATTGGCAATGAGCGCCGATACGATCCAGCCCCCTGCCCAGAAGCTTTCCAATAAAACAACAGCTCGTCCACGTTCGGCCGTAGGCATCGATTCCGATACCAGCGTAGATGCCACCGGCAGCTCACCGCCAAGACCAATACCTGCAAGCAGACGCAGGGCGCACAATACTGCAAATCCGGTAGCGAGTGCAGACAGACCGCTTGCAATCGTGAAGATTAGCAGCGTCCACATCAGAATCGCTTTTCGTCCAAAACGATCCGCAAGTGCACCTGCAAGCAAGGCACCGAGCGCCATACCAATCGAATTGATACTTGTCAGCACCCCGACTTGTCCGGGACTAAGACTCCACTCCTTCGCGAGTGCAGCCACGATAAAGGAGATCATGCCGACCTCCATCGCATCAAACAGCCAGCTCATACCGGCACTGAACAGCAGCTTTCGCTGCTTGGGATTCCGCAATACTTCCAATTTGCTCATCAGATTATAGCTCCCTTGATCTCTATGTAGTCATTCTGACACTAAACCATTATTATGCAGAATGAACCAGAAATCAATGCAAAATACGATGTGACGCCAATTTACAACGAATATAAAACGAACTTGGTTTTGCGAACAATCTTTTAGTTGTCTTCTGGTCCCTCATCCTTTAAGGGAACCTGCGGTCAGACCTGCCACGAAATAACGCTGAAGCAGCAGGAACAGCACAATCATCGGGATCGCTGTCACGAGAACGCCGGTCAGCATCATCGGATAATTGGTCACGTACTCCCCTCGGAATTGCATTAGCGCAAGTGGCAGGGTCAGCTTCGACTTGCTGGTAAGCATAAGCATCGGAATAAGCAAGTCATTCCAGACCATCACAAGCAGAAAAGTCGCTGTTGCCGCGAGTGAAGGTGCCGCCAGTGGCAGAGCAATTCGGGTGAAGAGTCTCCACTCGTTGGCGCCATCCATACTGCCTGCTTCCAAAATTTCCGAATTCAGCATACGCATAAAACCTGTCAGCATGAACACCGAAACAGGCATCAGCATGGCAGCCGACACGATAATCAGACCCGTCAGGCTGTCGGACCATCCGAGCGTACGTGTGAGGGAATAGATCGGCAGCATGCTGACCTGGGACGGCACGATCAAACCTGCCACAAACAGCCCAAACACAATTTTGCCTACTCTGCCGCCCCAGCGGACAATAGCGTAAGCAATCATACTGCTGAGCAGCAGCTCAATGGCTACCGTGCCCAGCGTCACAACCATACTGTTCCCGAAGTATTGCCACATCGGTTGATTGCGAAACAGCCCCGTCACGTTATCCCACGTAAACGGGTCCGGCCAGCTGAATGGACTGGTGAAGAAATTGCTGCTTGTTTTAAACGACGATACAAATACAAAATACAGCGGCACAAGGATCAGCAGCGCGTACACAAACAGAATCAGTCGATTGAACCATTTGAAAACCATATAATCTCCCTCCTTTCTCTCAACCTCACACTTATAATTAATCTCTGCATTCAACATCAATTACCAACATTAACATCAACTAGTTCGTATTTTTCCAATAAAGCTCTCGATTCTCTAAAATGACTCTTTCTTACTCCTGCACACATTCTTGACTTATCATTCTCGCCGCTAACGCTCACGAAAAGAAGCCTTCATCCATCTGTTAATAACTTACCCGGTCGGCACGCAGCGCTTTGAACTGTAACAGTGTCAATAGCGCGAGCAGCACCAGGAAGATCATCGAACCGGCTGAAGCCAGACCAAACGAATAGCTTCCAAAGGCCGTGTGGTAAATATATGTGGTTAAAATTTCAGTGGCGTAGTTCGGACCTCCGTCCGTCATCGTGAAAATGAGGTCAAAGGCCTTGAACGACTGAATCGTCGTATAGGCTACAACAATGGTTGCCGAAGGGGCTAGCAACGGCCAGGTCACGGTACGGAATACCTGCCATTTACTGCCGCCGTCCATACGTGCCGCTTCATACAGTTCTGCCGGAATGCCTTGCAGACCTGCGATGAACACAATCATCATTTGTCCTGCATGAGCCCAAACCTGCACTGCAGCGATGGAGAAGATCGCAATCTTCGGATCACCGATCCAGTTACGAGCCATGCTGCCCATGCCCGCCTCATTTAATCCGTAATTGATCAGTCCAATGGACGGGTCATACATGAACGCCCAGATCAGACCGACCGAAACCGACGACAAAATCGCCGGCAAGAAATACAGCGCCCGCAGCACCACTCTTGTTTTGGTATTGCGTACCAGAAGTAGAGCCAAGACGAGTGAAATAAAGGTTTGAGCGATGACAACCGTTAACATAAACTCCACGTTATTGCCAAAGGCTTTGCGAAATACGATGCTGCTGAGACTGTCCTTGTAATTATCCAGCCCTACAAATGCATACGACGGGGATACCCCGTCCCAATCCGTAAAGGAGTAGAACAGCCCCGTCAATGTAGGAAATACGAACAATCCAACGTACAGCAGCAATCCGGGTAACAGAAACAGGGATAGCTGAATACGGTTTTTCATCGTTTATTTCCCGATATGCTGATCAATGATCGCTTGTGCCTGCTGTGCTGCTTCTTCTGGTGAAGTGCCGCTCAGCACAGCCTGAATGGAATTGGTTACAGCCTTTTGGTTATCTCCATTCAGAATCGTGAACCGTGGCTGGAACACGGTCTTTTTGTTCGCCCACTCTCCTGCAACCTGAAGCTCAGGTGTGTCATACTTCACATCATTCACCGTTACATTTTGTCCTGTCTGGTTGGCGTATGCGCCAGCTACATCCGGTTTGCTCAGAAATTCAAGGAATTTCTTGGCTTCTTCCGGGTGTTTCGACTTGCTGTTTACCGCTAGCATAAACGTGGTGGTGTGTACCCCTTCATATTTCGCTTGGTCGGCACTTACCGTAATCGGTGCGAGCAGCTTTTGCTCCAGATTCGGGTTTTGTTGTTTGTTCTGAGCGAGTTGATATGATCCACTTGCGAGCATCGCTGCTTTTTCCTGAATAAACAGTGCACCTGCTGCCGGGTCTTTCGTACCCAGTGCATCTTGCTGGAAGTATCCTTTATCGTTCAGTTCTTTGATTTGTGTCAATGTTTTCACCCAGAACTCATCTGTCAGTTTGGCTTCGCCTGCTTCAACTTTGGTAAAAATGTCGTCACTCGGTGCATTGTTCATCACCATTGTATTCATAAATTGGCCTGGACCAATGTCCGCTCCGGCAAAGGCAATCGGAATAATGCCATTGTCTTTCAGCTTCTGGCAAAGAGCGAGGAACCCTTCCCAATCCTTCGGTGGTGTGAGGCCATACTTTTCAAACAGTTTCACGTTATAGATCGGGTCGTTATATACAAGCTGGTATGGAATCGCATATTGCTTGCCGTCCTTCTGTCCAGCTTCGATCAGCTTCGGATTGTACGCCGACAGGAAGGATGATCCGGTCAGGTCGGTAAATAATCCTGCTTTGCTGAATGCTTGGAACTGAGCACCCGGGAAAGAGGCAAACACATCGCCCGTAGAGCCGTCACTGATTTTGGATTGTACTGTAGATTGATACTGATCCGAAGGCAGCGTCTGCATCTCCACATGGATGTTCGGATTTTCTTTTTCAAACGCGTCGATCGTTTTGTTGAATGCTTCGGAATCCTCGCCGCGCCAGTGCATGAAGCTAATGGTCACTTTGCCTGAACCTGAGGAGCCGTTCTCTCCGGATGACGCGTTATTTCCACCGCCGCAAGCGGACAGCAGGATGGACATGACCAGCATACTGACAAGCGGCAGAATCATTTTTTTCGTTTTTTTCATGAAAGACGACCTCCTAAGGATGATAAACGTAAGTTTAACGAATGTTTTACACAAGACACTCCGAGTGCAGTACCATCTTCCGATCGCTGTTACCCCCTGATTTTTTGAATTTATTCTTTCAATGGTTAAAATCTGGTGATAAAGGGGGATTATGCTTACGAAGTAGCCTTCTTTCAGAAAGCTTTTAGCTCCGCTTCTTCAGATCGGTTCTGCCCTCTCCGTTAAAGTGTAAAAAAAGGTATACTTACTTAAATTAGTAGTAACTAGTTGGCAGTAACTGAATGTTGCTTCTGTCTAGTTTTCCACTTTTCGCGAATGATTGGCATCACGGTCTTGCCGAAGATTTCGGCTTCTTCCAGGTGCGGATAACCGGACAAAATGAAAGTCGTTACGCCCAAGTCTCCGTATTCCATCAGCCTTTCTGCGACTTGCTCCGCCGTACCCACAATGAGGATGGCTCCGCCGGAGCGTACTACCGACAAACCTGTCCACAAGTTCGGCCCAACCACAAACTGCTGTTTCTCCGACAGTTCCCGGAGCTCATTTTGTCTGCGCTGGTTGGTGGCATCCGTTTCGGCGAACGCGGCTTTGGCCTTTTCAATCGCTTCCGGCGGTACTTTGCTGATGATCTCCCATGCTGCTGCCCATGCCTCTTCTTCGGTATCCCGAATGAGCACCTGTGCACGCATACCGTAGCGGAGCTGACGATCTTGTCCCGTTTCCTCTTTCACCTGCTCCCGAATGACCTCGATCTCTTCGATCTGCTCCTGAATCCAGTCATGCGGCTCGCCCCACATCAGGAAGGTATCTGCATGTTCAACTGCCACTCGCTTTGCAATTGGAGAACTTCCTCCAAGATAGAATGGAGGGAATGGCTTCTGTACCGTCTCGGGCATGCCTACCGGGCCTTTGAAGTTATAATACTGACCGTTAAATTCAGAATTTGGATCGCTGGATGCATCTGTACCTGATTGTGCACCACTTCCGGCAAACTCTGTCAGATTCAGTCCCGTCGACTGTGTCCATGAACGCTTCATGACTTCCATATATTCACTTGCGCGAACATATCGTTCATCATGCGCATGTGCCAGCGGATCACCGAGCTCTTCCAGATCTCGAACCGAACTGCCTGTAACCACGTTAATCATGGCGCGACCGCCCGAGAGCTGATCCAGTGCCGCACCCATGCGAGCTGCGAGTACGGGTGTAACCAGACCTGGGCGAATCGCTACAAGGGGACGCAATGTCTTGGTGTGACTCATTACCGCCGAGCCGACCACCCATGCGTCCAGACAGGCTCCCCCTGTCGGAATCAGTACAAATTCAAATCCGGCCGTCTCCGCCGTCTGTGCCACCTGCACCAGATAATCCAGACTTGGCTCACGCTCTGGCGCTACACCTACATACTTCCCATCTCCGGCGGTTGGTAAAAACCATCCAAACTTCATTTCTTCCTGTTCGCTCACAAACGTCATTCCCTTCTATGGATAAAATTGCTCTAAATGTCCACTCAAACACTTCGGTTACAGAAAACCTTTCGAGCACTCTTGTCCCCAGATTTCTTCTTATTCCCCTTTCATGGGGAAAATCCGGTGACAAAGGCGCACGCTTCGCTTCTCCAGGTCTTTTCTGTCACCTCCGTTGTCGTGTGATTCTTTAAATTAATTTAACAGTCGTAAATAATCATTAATACCGATTAGTTAACTTGGTTTAATAGGTATGGACATCATAACAATTGATTTGTCTGTGATCAATGTCATTTCGCGGCAATTTATTTTTGTCATTTTGTGGTCGTTTTTCGAATTCAGGTTTTACTCGTCTTGAATTTACATAAAACCAACCTGTATAATAGGTTATAAACGATTCTTTTAGATGATATCAACGATACTTAATTATTAAAGAGGTGTTCCTGATGACCGAGCTTGAGCGCATGAAGGAGGATCACCACGAGTTTCTGGATATTCTATTCTTCACTCCGTCTGAATTTGAGAAGGCCAGCGGCGCCTGGCCCTTACGCATTGGTCGCAACATTGCCAAAAGCAACTATCATATTGGTCCTCGGACTACGCCATATCACTATTTGTTATTTGTACTGGAGGGGGAAGGGACATTCATTCAGGACGGAAAGCAGTATTCTCTGCGAGCCAGAGATGCCTTCTGTCTGTTTCCGCATGTCACGCATGAGTACTGGACAGATCCCGACCATCCATTGCAAAAAATATTTATCGCCTTTGACGGAGCATATGCCGCTGAACTGCTCTCCCGAATTGGGCTGAGTCCTGATACACCCTATCGTTCAGGTGTACTGACCTCCGAAACGGCTAACAGCATGCGTTCTTTTATGGAAGACGTTCGCAAACCACAGGACGGTGCCAGTGATCTGGGGCGACTGACCCGGTTTCTCAGTCTTTTTGACCGTATCGCACGTTCTCCGGCGACCAAAGACTTGCAACCGGATGTGGCTACTCCTTGGCTTCAGAAAGGTAAAGAGTACATTGAACTTCATTTTGCAGGCGGAATTACCGTAGAAGGTGTGTCCGCTCACGCAGGAGTGGATCGAACCCACTTCGCCAAGCAGTTTCGCAAAGCTTACGGCTTGTCCCCCGTGCAATATATTCAGCAGCTCAAAATGAACCAGGCCAAGCTTCTGCTCGTGCAGACCACGCTGAGTTTAACGGAGGTGGCTCATTCCGTGGGTTACCCCGACCTGTTTTCGTTCTCCAAAGCCTTCAAAAAGCAGGTTGGTCTGCCCCCCAACCGTTATCGAACAACGACAACGGAACAAAAGAGTGATTAATGAGTTGGCTAAGAAAGTGGGCGCTAAAGGGATGCATCCATGTTCTCAAGCGCTAAATAATCTGAATAAGGCAAGCCCCTTCACTAGCTAGTGATCGGGATTTGCCTTATTCAGGTTTTCTTTTCATTTACATCCTAAACCTATGTAACAATTGACGGTCATTCACCAGGGATCCGAAACAGCATGTGTAGACAGTCTAAATGCTGAGCTGCCTTGGGGTGTCTGACCAACTTCGTCGGTCGCCGCCGGTAACCAGGAATCAATATGGAATGGTACATACTACTTAGTTCAGATTGATGAGGAGCTGCGCCTGTGTCGTCTAACCAACTTTCACCGGCTGCCGACCGTATCCGGAACTGGCATGTGCAATTTGGTCCAGATTGCACACTGCCTACGGACAGATACCAGAAACAGAAATTCTAGCTTGACCGGCATGTGTAATTGTTCCATATCCGCAAATTGGCTGCGCTCCACGCTCCTGGAAGCCAAATGAATTCGTTCTGTTCGTTTCTAAAATTTTCAACCCTTCATGTATAAGTAGACAGACACCTATTTTTCAAAGCATTCATAAAGTATTTTAGAATTGCTCAGGAGGGAGTATTGTAATGAGACACTTGAAAAGTGAGAATGCCGGCATCAGAATTGCTCCAGCGCCGTTACCACACCAAATTCAATATTATAATGTTCTAAGCCAGCGTAAAGATTGGTTACAATATATTGTAGATTATTGCACAGGTCCGGCGTTGCCCAATCTTCCAGTGCAGCCAAATCTTCCACTGATTTGCACACAAACAATCCCACCTATATATGATAAGTTTTGTGATTGCTGCAAAGGTAGTTGGTCTATTGTAATTGCCAATAATGCCGCTGTAGGAAATATTGAAGTCGCTCTAATGCTAGTCACTGACATACAAAGAAGTGCAAATGTTTATGTACAAGGATATATATATCCCGATCTCACCAATATCAAAACACTACCAGCATATGTAATACATATTGGATGTGTGTAGTAGTGTGGAATGCTTGATCCCGTCGATCAAGCATTCCATTTGTTTATGTTAACAGCAATCGTGATCGTACCAATAGTCACCACAGCCTCCCCATCCAATTCCCCTTCCTAAGTACCCTCCCTTGCAACAATGTACATCAACAAGATGTACACGTTTATAACACTCTCCGTCTCTCACATCAGTTTCTTTGTTAGGGTAAACAATTTCTTCTTTTTCTTCGTCAACATAAAATGGTTTTGCTGTCTCACCTATGTTAAATGTATGAACTAAATTTTTCACATGAAGTTCCACTTCAGTCCCTTCAGCAAGTTTAATAGCATATTGCTCTCTCTACCACTTGGATCCTCTCCAGTTGTTCATGGGAATATTAGCAAAGGATCTAAATCCTTCTGACTAATAATCGAAAAAAGCATCCGCATAAAACTCAATCTTTACAGTGCTATCATTTGCTGGAACTATATTTCCGTAAACAGTGTATAGCTTCTTTTTCATTAATTGGACATTCTTCTCAAGAGCATCAGTAAGGTTCATTAATCTCATCTCCATTCATTGTTTTCAATATATCCCTCCCTTTTTATACATAAATATCCATAAAAATAAAAAAAGTCGCTGTTTATGTACTCGGTGTTACGTTACTTCTAATGAATATACCAAAGGAGTGGTTGATCATGCGTCTTTCCAGGTTTTTAGTTGTGAGCTTACTAACTCTTGCTATGGCTGGCTTCAGTTCATCCGTAAACGCTGCTTCTCCTCCCGCTTCCGACTCAACGGTGAACATCAAATCCAATGTGTTAGATGAAAAATCATTCACAGGTCTGGTCATCAAAGGGCACACCTATGTTGATCTCGACGGATTCGTGAGGTGCCTTCCGTTCCAGATCAATTCCAAAGCATTATCTTTCCAATCAGAAACCAAAACATTCAGAATTCTTAATGAAGACTTTGCAATTCCTACCCCACTGTTTCAGTTCAAGGTTGGAAGTGATACGTTTCAGCACAATGATGAGTCATTTCGGACGAATAACCCCGTTCTTTTGATTCAAAACCGCATTTATTTTCCATTAAAAGATGTCGTTTCGATCTACGACGTTAATGTCTCCTATGACTCGCAGACGAGAACGGTTCAGGTTAGCAAGGAATAGAGTTACACTTAATCTGTTTAGAGAGGTAGGACATTGCCAATATGAGAACAACGGGAACAACTCTCTCTAATTGATATAAAAATCCCTTCTGAGCCGCAAAGCGCAGGAACGAATACCTGCAGCTTTTGCCCAGAAGGGATCATAACTTCACGTTGAAGCTTCGACTATTCCGTTTGTGATTCCTCTTTCTTCTCCTCCGTCTTGCGCGCGAGCGGAATCCCGTTTTGCTTCGCATACCAGGCCTCATAATGATGCACAGCCACACCTGCAAAAGAAGAATGTGATGCGCCCAGTTTAAACACCTTCTGCATCTCTTCGTCCATATTGCTGATCGGTTTGCGGAAAAAGGTCAGATGGTCCCCCTCATGTGTATCCGCAAGTTCTGCTCCAATCCAGACCATCTTGCCCAGCTCATCCGCTTCAGCCAGCTCTTCCTTGGACAGATCATACATCTGCTGCCCGCTATCCCGATAAGCCATAATAGCTACCGCATCAAAACGGGAGATGACCCAGCGACTGAATGTTTCCTTGCCTCCAGCGGACTGACGAGCATCCAGCCAGAATGGAATAGCTGCGCTCATATGCAGGCCTGCGGCCTTTCCGGCTTCCGTCCAGACCTCCATATTGTTCTGCCACTCGGCAATGACACTGCTCTCTTCGTTCTCCCAACGTCTTAGCTGGTACGGCTCGACATCGAGCTGAATGCCCACAAAGCGTTCATTCTTCGCAGAGGATGTATTGTATGCCCGAACTCGTTCAATAAAAGCAAGTCCTTCTGCGCGCTTTTCGCGATAAGCCCAGTCGGCATGACCGTTAAGGGCGTGCACTTCGATCTCGGCATTGGTCGCAGCTGCAATAAACTTGCGATAGGCCGCATCGGGTACCTCATCCTGAACTTGCAGGAAAATGGTATCCACGCCCTGTTCCTTGGAGAACGCGATAATCTCAGGTGTCTGCTTCGTAATGATCGACGTATCCCACAGCCAGGTCGCCTTGTGCTCCTCATGCGAAAACCATTTGAACAGCCAGGACAGCAGCAGCAGGCAGAACACCACAGCCACAATAGCCCATTTAGCCTTACCTGCCCACTTGCCCTGTTTTCTCATCAGTCGCCTCAGACGAGAACCGCTTCACTTGGTGCAAACACAGGATGCTGTACCGAGTGACCGATCTTGTAAATGTGTGAATGATTGTACGTACGGAATGCATTACGTGTATCCAGAATCGGTACACCCAGCTCCGCAATATCATAATAAGGCAAGTCGCTGTGGTTGGTGATCAGCACGATGCAATCATACGTTTTGAATTGCTCCAGATTAAAAGCCTGGCTGTACACGGTTTCGCCGTGTTTATCTCTGAATGATGCTGCATGCGGGTCGTAATAGCTAACGTTTGCGCCGCTTTCCTTGAACAGCTCGTATACTTCCAGTCCTGGTGATTCACGCAGATCGGCAATGTTCGGTTTGTACGACATGCCGAGCAGCAAAATGTTCGATTTGCGAACAGACTTCGCGTATTCATTCAGGATCGTTGACGTTTTATTCAGTACATAGTACGGCATATTGTCATTGGTGGATTGCGCAAGTTCAATAAATTTGCTGTAGAAACGGAATCCTTTGGCCTTCCACGACAGATACATCGGGTCGAGCGGGATGCAGTGTCCGCCGATGCCTGGCCCTGGATAGAATGGCATAAAGCCAAACGGTTTTGTCGCAGCCGCGTCAATAACCTCCCAGATATCGATACCCATCCGGTCGCACATCATCGCCATTTCATTAACGAAGGCAATGTTGACACTGCGGAAGGTGTTTTCCAGCAATTTGGACATTTCCGCTACTTTAGGTGAAGATACCGGAACCACGGTTTCTACATATTTGCTGTATAACGCCGTGCCGAGCTTCAGGCAAGCTTCGGTGGTACCACCAATGACTTTCGGTGTATTATACGTGGTGAAACGGCCATTGGACGGGTCCACTCGCTCAGGCGAGAAGCAAAGGAAATAGTCCTTGCCAGCTTCATGTCCGATCTTGTCCAGCTCCTGCTGGATCAGCTCTTCCGTTGTACCTGGATACGTCGTGCTTTCCAGTGTAATCAGCATGCCGGGTTTCATATGAAGCTTGATTTGATCTACAACGGTCTCAATGTAAGAGGTATCGGGGTCCTGATTTTGGCTAAGCGGTGTCGGTACGCAGATGCTTAATGCGTCAATGACACGCAGCATGCTGTAGTCCGTTGTTGGCTGGAAACGGCCGCTTTGCATTACTTTTTTCAATTCGTCGGACGAAATATCGTGAATATAGGAATCTCCATTGTAGATGCTGTCGACTTTGGAAGCATCCAGGTCGATGCCGATGACGGTAAACCCTTGGTTGACCATCTCCACCGCAAGGGGAAGGCCAACATAACCGAGGCCGACAACGCCCAGTACCGCTTCTTTATTTTCGATCGCGTTCAGTAAAGTGTGAAATTGTTGATTCTCCATGATATTCCCTCCGGGCAGTTTATTTGATGTTGCTTATATAAGTTGAACTAAGAGGTTTTACACAGACACTTCGATGACAGAATAACCTTCCAATCACTGTTATCCCCAGATTTTTTTGATTCCCTTCTGTTAAAGGGAAAATCTGGTGATAAAGGCGACCGCTCCGCTTTTTCAGGTTTTTTCTGTCCTCTTCGTTAAAGTGTAAAAAAATAGTTCAGATCATATAGATGTGGTTGTAATTGTTGTGAATCTAAAATTGATCTTCTAGTGCAGGCAGCGTCTGATCCGGGCGTCCAGCTCCACAGGAGAGAACGGCTTGGTCATATAATCATCGACCCCGCTGCGGAAGCATTGGCTGATCGTTTGCTCGACCCGCTGCTCCGTCAACACAACAATTTTGGGCGGCTGCTCCATCTCCAGCTTCTGAATGTGATGGATAAACGGCAGACCATCGATGCCATACAGATTCAACTCGGTCAGCACCAGATCAGGCGTTACTTTTTCGATCAGCTCCAGAGCGGCGAGTCCATCCACCGCTTCGTAGGTTTCGTATCCCTGCATTTTCAGACGCAGCTGCAAAAATTCACGAACCGTCGGATCATTATCCACGATCAAAATCCGTTCCGGGTCATCCGCTGTATGCTCCAGCGTATAGATATGAATTTCCGATGAATCCACAAGCTTCGAAGATTCGGCCATATGCTGAATCGTTGCCTTCGAAGGGCGCTCCCCTGGCGGGAAACTGGCCAGTGTAATTTGCGGATCAGCACCAGGAACGCTCTCCTGCAGCTCATGCTTGATACGAAGTCCTTCATAGTGAACCTCGTCGAGCGAGAGACCTGGAAGCAGTACGGCAACGGTCTGCGTCTGGCTATCCTGCCACACCTCGAAGGACGCATAACCCGCGTGCTCCAGATGTGTTCTGACCTGCTGCTCCGGCTGAACCTGACCTGCACAGTGAATGAACATTAAGCCGCATGCTTCAGCACCTGTTTCCTTCAATCCCTGTTCTACACTGCGGTACACATCAACGGCAGCGTCACGCTGCAATGTCGCCGTATTTGGCATGTTCTTTTCCACCCTTCTCCTTCAATGATTTATACAAGTTCAACAAGTCGTTTACACGAATGCTAAGTTGACAGAACAATCTTCCGATTTATTTGCAGAAAGCTTTTATATAAGTTGAACTAAAGATTTTACACAGCCCACTTCGATGACAGAATAACCTTCCAATCGCTGTTATCCCCAGATTTTTTTATTCCCTTTTCCAAAGGGGAAAATCCGGTGATAAAGGCGAACGCTTCGCTTTTCCAGGTTTTTTCTGTCCTCTTCGTCGTCGTGTAAAAATGGAGTTGAACATCTATACTGTTGTTACTTTATTGCCTGCCTTAGGCAGCCTTGGTGGCGTCTTTGGATTCCTCAGACCAACTTTGGCGGGTCATCGTGCCCCAGGAATTGTTATTTTGCAAAAACTGAATGTGACCCTGCAATCTCCATAACACGCCGAGCTGGTGATAACCCACAAATTTCAGCGCAGAGTAGACGAGCATTTTGACCAGATCGGAGAGCTTGTTGTACCGTTTGAATGCAATCTCCTCCAGAATCAACGCCCCTACACTCAGCAGATATCCACTCACAAAGTTCAGCAATCCAAACAGAACGAGAATCGGCCACTGGGTCATGTCCAGAAGCACGTATCCAGCCAGAGCGATCAGTCCGGTAATACGGAAATACGGATTTAATGCTTCGAAAATGACGTTATATGGCATCGTGATTAATCCCATAACCTTGTATTTCGGGTTGAACAGCATACCACGATTTTCCAGCATGTTTTTCAGATTTCCGCGGCCCCAGCGCTTGCGCTGACTGGACAAAATCCGGTAGGAATCCGGCGCCTGTGTCCAGCACACCGCTTCAGGACAGAAGGCAACGCGGTATTTCAATTTATTTTCCAGCATATAGCGATGAAGCTTGATAATAATGTTCATGTCCTCACCCGGATAACCGTCGCGGTAACCACCCACGGCAATAACTGCATCCTTGCGGAACATACCAAATGCACCAGAGACGATGATCAGACCGTTCATATGACTCCAGCCAATCCGTCCGCCGAGAAAGGCTTTGAGATACTCGATAGACTGGAACATCGGCCAGATTTTGCGCGGCAAGGATACGTCCTGTACCGCACCATTTTCGATCTTGCAGCCGTTGGCAATACGCACATCCCCGCCGATCGCTACAGTTTCTTCCGGGTTCTCCATATACATGCGTGCCATGCGGATCAGGGCATCCTTCTCCAGCAGTGAATCGGCATCAATGGAAGAGATGAGCGGATAATGGGACAGGTTGATGCCCGCATTCAGGGAATCAGCCTTGCCGCCATTTTCCTTGTCGATCACATACAGATCCGGGAACTCCGGGTTGTGGTAAATTCCGCGAATGGACTGACAAGGGATTTTTCCCCGCAGCTGCGTATTCGGCATCGGCTTTAGACGATATTCCTCAAGCAGCATCTTCAAGGTGGAATCGCTGGAGCCATCATTGACGACAATGACCTCATACGTAGGATAATTCAGTGTCATCAGGCAGTTCACATTTTCAATAATCGTCAGTTCCTCGTTGTACGCTGGCACCAGCAGGGAAACCGAAGGTACCAGCTCCGAGCCGGATAACGTGTTGTACTTGGAGTAATGTGAACGCCGGAAGATGGTCCAGATGTTACGAAATGATAGGGCCAGTATGGAAAAATAAAGTGTATTAACAAACACCACATAATAGATGGCGACCATACCGTAGATGAGCAATAGATCTCTAAGCAGTGTAATCCCCTCCTACTGTTGCAACGCCTGCACGTTTTTTGGCTGGTCGGTTCTCACCGCGCACAGGGCCAAAGTAACGTTCATACAGCAATCTTTTTTTGTTATGTGCAATCATCTGTTCTACCGCCTTGTGGTCGGCTCCCGATTGCTGCATCGTGCTCTCGATCTGCTGCATCGCAATCTCGCGCTCTGCACCTGTTCCCTGCACGGCTGCCTGACACAAAGCCTCGAACCCGGGTTCGCCCAGCTTGCTCAGACTTTCCGCACTGTTGTAGCGCACTCTCCAGTCTGCATCACGAAGTGCCTTGCGCAGCAGCGGTATACTGCCTGAAGCATGCTTCGAGCCCAGCGCCTGCACCACTTCAGCGCGAACTTCCGGGTCCGGATCCTGAATCAGCTTCAGAATCGTCTCATCCCGAAGGGCCGGACTTGCACTGAGATACAGCTTCACCGCTTCGGCCCGTACATCCTGATGCTCTGCTCCAACGAGCCTGTCGAGTGCAGGCATTACTTCAGGCACCGCTTGTCCCCACATCGCTACAAGGCCCACTTTGACAAAGTCAGGATTGCGGTCCTCCAGCAGTTCGAGCAGAACACGGCTTGTATCGAGATTTGCTTCCAGCAGTATATCTGCGACCAGATGATGAATCGATTTTCCTTTCGTTAAAAGCAGTGCAAGCATATCCTTCAACTCGCCATGCCGAGTCGTACATCTCGCAATCGAGCGTCCAATCATAATCGCCATCGGGCCAGGCTTCTCATCTCTGAGCAGCTCCATTAACCCCGGAACCGCTTCGGGACAGCGCATCCCACCCAAACGATATGCCGCATCAATCTGACGACCGTAACGCAAGCGCCCCAGCTCTTTGAGATCATGCTCGACAAATCCGGCCTCACGGCACAATTCAATCAGTCTCTCCCGATACTCGCCTTTGAACTGGTCAATCCATTCAATGAGCTTGTTCTGAATAACCCGGCGCTCCAGCGGGGCCAGTTTTCCGGGCGGCAGCTTGAGCGGGCTGTTCTCTGTGAGTGCCGTCTGCAAATATGTGAAATAATCCCGCTGCTTCATTTCGTACAAAGCCATTTTGCGCTGTTTGCCATTGTGGGACATTTTCATGGCAAACAGAATGATCACGCCCACAATCACAAGTGCGATGCAGACCATCAGAAACCAATAGGCCAAAGCCAAACTCTGGAACATGTGAAAAAGTCCTCCTTTATGCTGCTTTATGATTTTCTGTGCTGTTGATTCAAGGAATTGTCCAATTCATCCCATCTTTGTACCTTCATTCCTCTCCATCTTCTACACATTCACTTATCTTATTTAATCGATGCGAAAACTAGGCATTTTTTCGTAGGTCTGCCTCATTTTCTCATAGCTCAGCTTGAGCCTTTCGCTGTACTTGACCTGTTCCCAAGGCTTCCAGCTGTAGACGGGCAATGCCTTCAGGTCGAGGCTTGTCTGTTCACCGCCAGGCCATGATACCTGTTTCGTGGATCGATTCGTCAGCCATGGAACGAATGTGATGCCTTCAACTGTCGTTGTAGAGAACTCACGTCCGTTTTTCAATGGTCCATACTCAATCGCCTGCAAGGAGCTTGGATCACCGAAGCCAAGCAGCATCCATGGGATTCGCATCTCCACCTGATTGCCGTTATACTGCCAGGCTGTCAACGAATCGGTGTCTGCCTGTCCGGGTGCTGTTGTTCCCCGCTTTAACATCCCGACGTTCTCTGTCATAAATGGATGCGCTGAACGTGTATCCGGTGGTGTCATTTTCAGACTGACCGCCAGGTTCCACGAATGGAACGGTTCAGCCGACTTCAATTCCTGATCCGGAATCATGTCATATCCATCCTTGCCGTACAGTCGCTGGTTGAAATCATAATCCTTCGCAATCTGCACCTGCGACTCGTTATCCTTGCCAATCGTAATGACCGTTTCCAGTCCATCGCTCAGCGTTTTGCCTGAAAGCATACCGCCAGGCTGACTGCCACCAGCAAGGGTATTGGTACCGATTCGAAGCAGCCTCTGTTCAGGGTCAAATGGCTCATCCAGCGTCAGGCCTATATACAGATAGGCTTCGTCATGGGTCATTTTCATCTCCTGAATGCCCTGCACCTTGCCTTTCCAGACCGTGACCTCTTCAGGCTGCAGCTTATTCCAGTCATCCAGCTTGCCGTCGATGGTCAGCTGCTCCTGTTTACCGGGGTCCATCGCCAGCAGGCCAAACATTTTCTCATTCGTCAGCACATTCAGCCAGTACGCCCGGCGGTCAGCCGGAATTTCGATCGGCATTGTATTCCAGGTTTTTTTGAACCACTCATCCTGCCACATGAACAGAATAGCTCCTGCGTACCCTTCGTCATAAATATCCTGTGTCAGCGAAGCATCAATGTCCCCCTGCTGCACCTCGTTATGCCCGCCCTGATTCCGTCCGCCCATGCCCAGATGGGAAATACCCAAGGAGGAAGGCACACCGTATTCCGTAACCATTACAGGCATATCGGAAAACTCGGCTTTGAGCTTGCGCAGATAGCTTTTGTACGTGTTGTACTCCCCATTGGCATCCTTGATCGTTTGCAGCGTCTTATCGATGTGGAACAGGTCCGGGTAATACGGATACACATGGTAGGCGGCAAAATAACCTCCATCCCATGCCTCAGGCTTGATATGCCGTGCATCTACACTAACCATATCTTCCTCATACAGCGGCTCTCCCGGATGATCCAGCACATCGGTTGTGACCCAGTTGGTAAAGGTCATCGGGTGCTCCCACCCATACTTTTTCTCCTGAACAGCCGTATAGTCCAGAAGCTCTGCCAACCAGTTCTCAAACGGAGAAGCTTCTGCCGTAGCTGAGAAATGCACACCCTTGTACTGCGGCACATCCGCATGCACCTTGTTTGTATTGTCCACCATAGCAGGGTCCCATTCTGTGCCTACATGCCATGCCATCAAATATTTTCCGGCATTGGTTCTGTATTTACCACTGGATTCTCCATTTTTGGCTGCAATGTCTGCATCTCCGTATACCGCAGATACTGCCTTTTCAATCTCCTGCTTGAACGTCTGCTCAATATGATCGGCATAGGCATCCCGCTTCTCGATCAATTCCTCCTCGGGTGACCATATGCCCTGTATAAAATATAATGGCTGCTCCCGGCCGCGATTATAATCGACCAGTGCGGAGTAAAAAATCGGCTGATGGACCGTATACACACGGATCACATTCGCTCCGAGGTCCTGAATCTGCTCGAACCAGCGCAGATAATCCTGCTCGGTAAGTGGAAATTCTCCCGGGTAATGTCCTGGTGAAGTTGCCCCAAGGTTGACCCCTTTGACGAACATTTCCTTCCATGTTCCATCCTTTTCGTATTGCATGAACCGGTCTCCATCGGTCTTGAATTTCATCTCCGTGCCATTCTCCGCTGTATACGTAACGAGCTTGGGCTGCATATAATGCCATCCGGCCAATATCCCGCCAGTCAGCACCATCGCACCCGTCAAAGCTGTCAGTAACCAGCGTCTTCGTCGTTGTCTGCTCATGACTTCTGATTGCTCACCTCTCTAGTATGCATCCTGCTTCCCCATTCACCGGATTTGTAACGTGTACATCAAATCTGGGCAGGAAACATACGATCATTCCGCTTCGGATGTCCGCTTTGGTAGAGATGTCAGCGGTGTAGTTCTCACTATAGCGCTAAGCCTCTGTATTGTAACTAGGCTGATGGAAGCAAACATGATATGGAACGTTCTGCCCATACCCGGCCATTCGCGCCATCCTCCAGCCCACCAAGGCAGCTGCTCCGTTTGCGGTCTTTTTACATGTGTGATCTGCCCAAAAAAGCACAGATGAATGCACTGCTGCTCCTGCGCTACTCCACTCTTTATTGTTATGTGCAACGCGGCTCTGGGCATCCTTCCCCCGTGAAACATATACCCCATTAAACGCGAGTCCATTTTTAAAGTTGCGCTGTTTTTTACAGTATTAACCATAAAGATTACAAAATTGATACTATAGTCCGATAACGCATCAGTGAAAACCCGCGCCACATCAAGGTTTTCTGAAAAGTGCTGAAAATGAAAAAAGGACATCAGTCCCTCATATAGGACTCTGTCCGTTGATCCAGCTTTTACAAAAAGCAAAATGAACTGCTGGTCATCACCCTGCGGTCACAGATCTCTCACATTATATGTAAAAAAGCACTTCTTATTTCCTATTTCCGGGCTTCAATCTGGTCATTCTGTATTTGTGTCTAATTTGCAAAATAATTCCGGTTGCCGCATTTGCAATTGTCCTTTATGCTTATAAAACAGGAACACTTGTTCCATACTGTAAATAAACTGTAAATAATGAGTACTCCGCCTATAGATCACCCGATAGGAACAACACCCAGAATTACAGCAGATAAGGAGTGGAAATAGTATGCCCCGCCAAGACAGACGTGTCATCATGCTGGCAGACTGCCAGTCGTTCTATGCCAGTGTGGAGAAGTCTGCACATCCCGAGTACAAGGATCGCCCTCTGGTTGTAGCTGGTGATCCGGCTCGGCGCTCGGGCATCATTCTGGCGGCCTGTCCTCTCGCCAAGTCCTACGGCATTACAACCGCAGAGCGGCTGGGTGAAGCCCTTGCCAAGTGCCCGGATGTTGTCGTCATTCGTCCACGTATGGCCGAGTATATCCGCGTCTCCCTTCACATTACGCGCATTTTGCAGTCGTACACCGATCTTGTGGAACCCTACAGCATTGATGAACAATTTCTCGATGTCACCGGAAGTCTGGATCTGTTCGGCAGTCCCGAAACGATTGCACGCAGCATTCAGTCCAGAGTCATGGATGAAACAGGCGTTTACATCCGAATCGGGATCAGCGATACCAAGGTGGTCAGTAAAATGGCCTGCGACCTGTATGCCAAAAAAGTTCCCGGGGGCATCTACACGCTGCCGCGCAGGGAGATGCCGTCCACAATCTGGGAAAAACCTGTACGCGACATGTTTATGGTCGGTTCACGTATGGCACAGCATCTCTACAAGATGGGAGTTCATACGATTGGTGATCTGGCAAATACACCGTTGTCTCGTCTGAAGGAGCGCTGGGGGGTAAATGGGGAAGTATTATGGCGTATAGCCCGTGGTATAGACGATTCCCCGGTGAAGCCTGGCACATACACACACCAGCAGCAGGGCATCGGACATCAGATGACACTGCCGCGGGATTATGAGACCTGGGAAGAGATCAAGGTTGTACTGCTGGAGCTGGCAGAGCTGGTCAGTCGGCGTTCCCGGGACAAATCACTCATGGGGCATGTGGTCTCGGTTGGGTGCCGGGGGCAGGATTACGACAGACCGACAGGCTTTTCCCGTCAGATGAAGGTGAATGAACCCACCAACATTACGGATGAAGTATATGATGCCGCGGCTGCCCTGTTTCTTCGCCATTGGGACGGATTACCCATTCGCCGCATCAGCGTATCTCTGACCGGGCTTGTGCCCGATTCGGAGGTGCAGTTATCCTGGTTTGACGACCGTGAACGCAAAAGAGAACTGGAACGGGCTACAGATGATATCAAACGCAAGTTCGGAGACACCGCCATTATGCGGGCATCCTCCCTCTGTTCGTCTGCACAGGCCCAGGACCGTTCTCACAAAATTGGAGGTCACTATAAATGAGTAAAAAATTGCAGCAGAACGGACTCTTTGAGTCCTCACGCATGATGCTTCCGGAGCATCGGGAAGCTTATATTCTTCATCAGGAGCAGCTTGCCCCGCGTACTCGCCCTTCTCTGGATGCCCAGGCTGCCGAAGAAATGTCCCGGCTGCTGAGCAATTCCATGGTGCTGGGTGACCAAATCACCATCAGCCTGTTCCATGAGCATGACGATATTTGTTATACGGGACGTGTACTCAAGCTGGATCGGCCTGCCCGTACGCTCAGGCTGCTGACAGCAGATGGAACCCGTGATTTACAGATGAACCTGATTACAGGTGTAATCCCCGCCGGTGAATGGCTGGATGAATGAGAGTGGATCAGTACAAGTACAGCAGCTTCAAGTTGTGCAGCACCGTATCCCTGTAATAGTGGTCTAATGAACTAAAAAGCAGCCGACAAACAGTTCCCTTGCCCTGCCTCGTTCGAAAGAAGCAGCATGCCAGAGATCTGATTTATCCACTGCTTATATGGGTAAATGTTATGTTTGCCTTTTAAATTTTTAGAAGAAACTCCAGTCAAACTCCTTGGAAAGACGCTCCAGCAGATGCACACCGGCAATGCTGTTGCCCTTGCGGTTCAATGCCGGTCCAACCAGGCCGATGCCGAATTGTCCCGGTACGAGCGTCAAAATACCGCCGGAAACACCGCTTTTGGCCGGAAGACCTACCTCAATGGCAAATTCACCAGAGGCATTGTACATGCCGCAGGTGGTCATGAACGTTTTGGCAATCTGCACATAACGGCGGGGAATAAGCTCTTCACCCGTGATAGGATCCGTTCCGTTATACGCCAGAACAAGCGCCATGCGAGCCAGATCCGCACAGGTCACTTCAATAGAACAATGACGGAAATAGACAGCCAGAACATCCTCCACTTCATCCTTGATTACACCGTTGTGTTTGAGAAAATAAGCGAGTGAGCGGTTCAGGTGACCACTTTCGGATTCCGAACGATAAACCTCTTCGTTATAACCCAGTCGTTCATTGTGGGCGAGCTTGCGAAAAAATTCGAGAATACGGCGGGACTTCTCTTCCTTGCAGTCACCACCAACGAGGGAGGATACGGTTATTGCACCCGCATTAATGAGGGGATTAAACGGAATGCCCGGTTCAACCAGCTCCAGCTTGATCATTGAATCGTAATCGTCACCCGTCGGTTCTTTTCCTACATTAAAGAAGACGGCCTCTTCCCCGTGATCCATCAAAGCCAGAATCAGCGTGAACACCTTGGAGATACTTTGCATCGTAAAAGGCACACCGCAATCGCCAGCAGACACATGATTTCCTTCAGCGTCCATAATATGAATACCGAGATCATCCTGTGACGCTTTGAACAGCTCTGGAATATAGGAAGCTACCTTCCCCTGCCCTGTATGCAAGCGGCTGGTCTCCAGCCACTCCGGCAGCAAGGCATTCAGTCGTTCCATCGTTGACTCACTCATATGTCATCTCCTCCACCTTATATCTATAGAAGCACCCTGCACGATGCCTATCCCTATTCTATCCTATTCATTACCCTGCGGCACGGAAAATCACCCGAACTAGAGACAGGAGTATGCTCATATGTTTCTTTGATTAACAAAAGTTTCAGCTCTTTCAGCCATGAGCTTTGAATCAATATTGGTTATACCGATTCTGGCGAGTTTATGTACGACCTGGCTCGCTGAATGTGCATTTTCGATAATAATGTCTACCACTTCATCCGCATCATCCACAACGCGGATATAACGCTTGAATTCCTCTTCTGTCATATTGTTCGTACCCACGAAAAGTGGATAAAGCAAATCCAGAACCGGCATGTGAAGCCCCTGATCCGGGACGTCTGGAACAGTCCAGAACTTGCTATCGAGAAACAGCATGGAAGTAATCGGAGCCTTGCTGTCAGCGTCTTTATCACGATAATAGACATGTGAAGCGTCCTGAAACACCTCCTGAATGGTGCCTCCTCTTCCTTCCGAAAAAATGATACCGCAAGAAGCCAGGGTCAGGAGAACATCTTCACGTATGCTATTGAGGAAATATTTCGCAACATGGGTAGCAAACGGCGTAAAGGGTTCGTGCCCATAATGCCAGGTCGGCAAGGCCAGACTGCGATTGAGCGGGGTGAGCTGGTCCTTGAGTTCATTCACAATTTCCCACGCGGGAAGCATCCATGCATGCAGTTCTCTTAACAGTTCTTCCTGAACGGAACGTCCATCTTTCCCGATGAGATGCTGCATGTTTTGGGGAAATGCATCGTAGGGTTCTTTGGCCAATCGATTAATTGCTGATTCAAGCGAGTCCGCAGACCGACCTGCATGAAGAGCACCAAGATGCGTTGCCTCCATACAACCTGGTCCACCTCCGCTAACGACAACAAAGCCGGACTCGGATAGTTTCTTGGCAATTCGTGCTACTTTACAATACGCTGTACTCCCTCGCTTTTCCTGATGTCCCCCCATGATGGCAACAGGGCGGCGGCCTGCCTCTAACTCCGCTGCGAGAAATGCATTCATCTCGCGCACCACCGATGTGTCATGCATAGCCTCCATCATAGCGGCATACGGGTCCGAGATGGTCGTACCCCCTTGTTGATGAAAATATATAAAACACTGGAAGTCAGGCGTGGTTAGCAGGCTCTGTGGGTTGTCCGGATCAAAGCCCTTCAGCAGCTCAAGTGGATTATAAAGTTTGTTATGAATGGGGTTAAACGGAGGATGAGAGATCTTCTCCAGTGGTGTGATCATGGCGCTCTCCTTGTACATTTGATTTTAAGAGTAATCTAGCAAAGACAATATTGCACTATTACAAAACTTAATTTAACCCCCTGAAAATTGTATTATACTGGCCCATTGCTGGATGAGTGATTGCTGGATAATTAATCACCTGCACAATAGATGGATATAGATATATAAGTTAAACTATTCATTTACACGTGAACGGAGAGGACAGAAAAAACCTGAAAAAGCGGAGCGGTCGCCTTTATCACCGGATTTTCCCCTTTGGAAAAGGGAATCCAAAAAATCTGGGGATAACAGCGATTGGAAGGTTGTTCTGTCATCGGAGTGCATGGTGTAAAATCTTTAATTAAACTTAGATAGATATAAAAAAATCGCTTTTCAGCGACTTTTTCACGGAATAAACCAGCTTTTCTATCTCCCAGAACGCAGATTTAACTCCAATATCTCACCAGGCAAACCATCGTAGTCTCCCGTCCACGTTGATTCAAAGTTCTGTCTGAGCAAAATCTGTCGGGATGCCGCATTGGAAGGATCAATCACGGCATACAGCAGCTCAATGCCTGCGGCCTGAGCCTGTATAATCAGACGGGACGCAATGGCTGTTCCGTGACCTTGGCCCCAATGCTCCGGCAGAATCATATATCCCATCTCTGCTCGCGACGGATTGTCCTCATCCTGAATTAATTTGGCGTAAGCCACACCTCCATCGTCCTGCAAGTTTACACGGTAGTGCCCGCACAACGAACGAAGATTATAATCCAGCATTGAATCAAATTGTGTTCTGGCTTCCGCTTCAGGGATCGCACGCTCGGTAATCTGTTTCATAACGTCCTCATTGGAAACAAGTGCATAATAATGTTCAAAGTCCGGTTCTGTGTATTTCACAAAATTCATGGAAATGCCTCCTTGGAATACATCATTAAATGTGATTGTGCAGTAGCTATGGATCAAGATGCAACGTCGTCACCGAAGTGCACGAAGTCCCCGATTCATCTTGAGTATAACAGAGCCGTTTCCAAAAGCAAAAAAACGGTCTCAATAGAGACCGTTTGCCTGAACTGTTTATTCATTTTGCATAGCATTCTGTGTTCAGTTGGAAAGTTGTTAAACTGAATAGCGAAGAAGCATTACATCATGCACAACATTTGCTCCGATTCAGCTCGCGCGTGATGAAGGATTCAGCTGCATCTGTTTTTTCTGAGCAGTACGTGTCCGGCGGTTTGAACCCGGAGGTGTAATCATCAGAGCCATCAGAAGAGATACGGCACAGAGTACAGCGATCACAATAAAAGTGATATGGAAGCCACCCAGCAGCGCGCTGATGAATGATCCTGCCAGAGCACCAAATCCAAAGCCTTGATAGATGATGCCATAGTTTTTACTTTGATTTTTCAAACCGAAGTAATCGGCTACAATGGCTGGAAACACCGTAATGTTACCGCCAAAGCAGAAGGCAATCGCTGCCACACATGCGAAGAAGATGCCAAAGTTCAGTGGTACGAGACTCAGTGTCATGACAGCTACAGCTGTAACCAGCAGCGCTCCTGCGATAACCTTCATACGTCCTACCTTGTCCGACAAGGCCCCCAGAATGATACGGCCCGCCGTGTTGAAAATCGCGACCATGGCCACCGCATTCGCTGCTGTAGCTACATCCAGTCCTGCGAGCTTCACGCCGATGTCTTTGACGATACCGATCAGATACAGACCACTCATACAAGCTGTGAAGAAAATACCAAAGAGCATGTATGCTTCTTTGGTACGAAGCATTTCTTTGACCGTGTATTCATGACGGACCTCTGCTGGTTTCACACCCGTACCCGCCTTTACATCTGCCGCCGGAGAGGTCTCGCGAACGACCGCCTCACGGATCAGGAATGATCCTGCAGTGATCAGCACCAGAACGATGATGCCCCAATACATAAACGCTTGTGCTGGACCAACTGCACCAATCAAGGCGGAGTTCACATATTTGAACAATAGACTACCCGTACCGAAGGCGCCAACCGAGATACCCGAGATCAGACCTTTCCGTTCAGGGAACCATTTAATTAAATTCGAAAGAGACGTAATATACGCTGTGCCGTCCGCGAATCCAACAACAAAGCCAGCCAGCAGATACAGCAGCGTTAGTGAGCTGACCTGAGAACTAAGAATCAGTCCCAGCCCGAGCACAATGCCAGCCGTACGAATCAGGCGCTGAAGCCCCCAACGCTCCTGCAGCCGACCTGCAAACAACGTAGCAAAAGCCAAAGCAAAACTCGTAATTGAAAATGTTATCGCAACCGAACTGACGTCCCATCCGAAACGATCAGCCAGCGGCTGGTTAAATAAACTCCAGGTGTAGATTGTGCCAAGCCCCATTTGTACAATGATCGTACCAAGCACAATGAGCCAGCGGTTCATTTTTATAGATGATGTCATAGTTGAATCAGATGCTGATGAAGCGGATGAAATAGCTGCTTTCATCGTAATCTCCCCTTTGCCGATGTCTGTAACCTGTTGAACATTCTGTATGCTGCTCGAGCAAACCGGAACGTTGTTCACAAGCCAATCATACATGAAAGGGGATTCATTCGACCGTTTTGAGCATGAGTTGCATCATTTACGGAATGAAATGCCGTTATATGCGCATGAGCTGCCTGAATTCTTTGACCTTGCCGCGACTGACAGGTACTTCAGCCTCCAAATCACGCAGACGCAGCAAATACGTATTGTTGAACCAGGGTACAATTTCACGAATCTGGAAAAGATTCACGAGATAGGAACGATGACAACGGAAGAAGGCATCCTGTGGCAGACGGCTGTGAAAATCAGATATGCTGACCGGCATCGTAAACTCCCCGTTTTTGGTGTACACCTTCGTCACCTTCTCCTGAGCTTCTGCATAATAGATATCCGCCGAATCCGTGACGATAATATTTTCATTGCGCAGCAGATTAATACGTTTTCCCGTCTGGTTGTCCTGTTCATATCCAGGGTCATTGTCTACAGCGTGCCCTTGCGTTCCTTGATTTCCTTGCACGTTTTGCTGCTCCCGCCCACTGACCTGAACTCCATCGCTCAGCTCCTGGTCCCGCTTGAAGGTCGCCTCCAGCTTGTGCAACATGGCTGCGATCCGTTTCTCATCGTAAGGCTTCAGAATATAGTCAAATGCCTCCAGTTCAAAAGCCTCAGCCGCATGTTCCTTGTACGCCGTGGTAAATACAATGTAGGGTTTACGTGCAAACATGCCAATATGATGAGCCAGCATCATACCGTCCAGCGAAGGAATATTAATATCGAGAAAAATAACATCGACCTCCTGCTCCTGCAGAAACTTGAGCACATCGAGGCCATCCTCCAGACACCTCACGATCTCAATGCGGCTGTGCTCCTGAATCAGATAACTAAGCTCCTCACTGGCCAGAATTTCATCCTCAACAATTAAAGCTTTCATAATACCTCTATCTAACGCTCCCATAATACCTCCATCATGCGCTCCTATAATACTTCGATCTAACTCTCTCGAAATACCTCCATCATGCGCTCTCATAGTACCTGCATCAGATGCTCTCTCATGGTAATTCATCTAGAAACTCTCTTCATTCCATCCTCTTTTACTTTCAAAAATCCCTCATCGTACATTTCATAAATCCTCCATCATGCTCTCTCATAATACCTTTCATCGTGCTCTTTCATAAAAACATCATCACGTTAAGACATCTCCTTTGGGCACATCAAATGAAATATCCGTTCCTTGCTCCAGTCTTGTAATCGTTAAGCCTTGTCCATAGATCAGCTTCACACGCCGATGCACGTTATACAGCCCAATCTGATTACCTGGCATGCGATCATGGTATACCTTTTCAATAATATCGGGACTTATGCCTGCCCCTGTATCACTCACACTGATGCGCACACGATCAGGAACATCCTGCACGCGAATCCGCACCGTTCCTGGTCCCTTCACCTTGAGAATACCATGGATAATCGCGTTCTCCACAAGGGGCTGAATAACCAGACTCGGAATATGCACTGCCACTTCATCAATCTCATAGATGACACTAAGTCTGCTGCCAAAGCGAGCTTTCTCAATCTCTACATAGTTGCGGACCTGCTCCAGTTCCTTATGAATATCAATCAACTCATCAGACAGCTCCAGATTGTAACGCATATATCCCGAGAGGTTCACAATCAACTCGCGTGCGCGGTCCGGCTTGGTACGGATAGATGAAGCAATCGCATTGAGTGCATTAAACAGAAAATGAGGATGAATCGTGGTCTGCAGTGCACGCAGCTCCGCCTTGTTCGCCGCAGCCTTAATCTCCTCTACCCGTGAAACCTCCATCTGAGTAGAGATGATCTGGGAGAGCCCGACAGCCATCGTTTGCAGAGGATACGTAATTCTGTAAGCTTTTCGATAATAAATTTTGAGCGCACCGGTCACCTCACCGCGTTCCTTCAGCGGAATAATCAGCAGCGAGTGGATATCCGGTGTTTTCTCATCCGTTACATCATTACTGATCATAATTTCCCCGCTGGATATCGTGCTTTTGGTCATCTCGCTAATAATCTCATTGCCAATATGATAGCGCTCTTCCCCGAATCCGACATAAGCCAGAACATTCCGCGTATCGGTAATGGCAACCGCATCAGCTTGAATATCTTCCTGTATAATTCTGCATACGTTACGGAGTGAGTCCTCATCAATCGAGCGGAAGTAAGGCAGTGTTTTATTCGCAATCTCCAGTGCCAGCTTGGCTTGACGACCTGCAATTAATTCCTTTTCCCCCTCCACACTCTGTACCAGAAGTACAATCAGACCGATGTTCACCTCGCCGAGAATCATGGGAAGTGCGATCTTCGATACTATATCCGCCCCGAGCGGATCAGGATACGAATACAGCAGAATCAGCAGCATCGTGAGTGCTTCAATGATCATGCCTGCACCAATACCGATGATCCAACGCTTTGATTTGGGGGTGTATTTGTGAATGTAACCGGACACCAGACCCGCAAGAACACTTGTAATAAGACATGGGACAGCGGTGATGCCGTCCATATCAATGAGGTATCGATGCACCCCTGAGACAATGCCCGTAATGATGCCAACAGGCGCACCAAACAATATTCCACCCGACAGGATCGCAATAATGCGTACATTGACCAATGAACCTTCTACATTAATGCCTGTATATGTACCAAAGATGGCAAACGCACAGAATAACAATGTAACCGCAGCATACTCCTGTCTTCTTAATTTTCCTTTTTGCAAAATCTGCCTGAACCGCGGTACCCGTGACAGAAAAAACAAAAATATAATCAGCAGCGCCGCCCGTTCAAATAGTCCCAGCAGCATTGTAAACATTTCCAACGTAACTTCCCCCGCATCTATCTGAAAATATACAGCAGTGCCTGAGCACTGCCTACTACCCGGCACCCCGGTGCATATGGCGACCACACTACTTGTATGCAACAGTTTACCGTTCTGCTGTCCGGAAAGCAAAGGATATCCTGTGAAAATGATAAAAGGCCAATCGGATGGATTCGATTGACCTGAATTTCTGTATTTTGAGACCACATCATAAAATTTTAGAATAAACATAGTGTGCATAGGTCATGTTCTGATCAGCCTTCCTCACCAGCAAAATAACGTCTAATGAAATAACTCGGCGTGCAGCTCCACGCGTGACAATAACTGTTGATCAGATTGCTGCCATACGGAGAATATGTCTTGTCTTCGGGATTATACAGCTCCCAGAACGTATCTGCTCCATCCTTGATCATACCGCCCCAATAGGTGCGAATCTGATCCAAGGCCTCCTGTTGTTGTCCACACTGGAGCAGGGCCTCAACATAGTGATGCATCATGTAAGGGGTATTCATTGGAATCGCCTCGTAATAACCCTTCAACCGTTGCAGCAATGCACGCGCCACCTCCACGTCCACCACTTCGGCCAGAATCATCCACACCTGTGATGCCCAAGACACCTGCCGCTGTTCACCACTCATGAAGAAACCCTGTTCCTCATCCCACAAAAATTGAAGCGCCGCTTCTTCGGCCCGCCGAATCTGCGTCTGAAGCTGTTCCACCTGTTCAGAAAGTCCCATTTCGCGGGCGATGCATAGAGCTTTTTTCAACCCGTAGATCAGCACCGCTTGCGCACCCGCCTGTTTGTTCAGCTGCTCATGCCAATCGAGGAAACAATACCATGTCTCATCATCCTGCACTATCCCACGCTTATCCAGCCGTTTCAGCGCAATATCAACCTGTTCTTTGGCCACAGGCCAAAGCACCTCCAACGTGTCCCGATCCTTCGTTGCTTCGTAATAGTCCCACAGCGTCGTGATAAAAAACAGGGAATAGTCGTACAAATAAATATCGTCTACATACGGTTCAGGTTTTTCATATAGACATGCGCCTACCTGCCCGCCTTCCAGCCTTGACCCGGCAAACAAATACAAGCAGCGCTTCACCAGGTCATTGCAGCCAAACGTCTCATAATTGACCAGTGCCTGTAGACGCAGATCCCCAATCCAGAGACGACGATCACGCTTTGGCCCATCCTCAAACACCGTCTGCATACAATCTCGCAGCGTATGAATTGAAACCTGATCAAGCTGCACCAGTTCCTCATCCACGCTGGCTGGCAGTGGGGTTATGGCATCCATGGAAGCAGACGTTACGGTTGTACAGAACACTTCCTTGAGCTGAAGATCATACCGAATGGACGTTTCCAATATTTCAAGCTTCAAATAACGAAAAGCATAGCGGCGGTTCAGCGTAATCGTGCCCGGAAGCACATCGACATTCACGATCTCATCCTGCAGCCAGGAACGACTGAGCCAGCCCTCATATGTGGCAAAATCCTCTCCAACCTCACATGGCATCTCGCCAAAGGTCAGCTTTAATCGTAAAGGAGCATCTGCATTACTTCGCACATTCAGCAGCGACAGTGTGACATAACCGACAAGATGCTGACCAAAATCCAGTGTAATCTCGTCTCCCTTGCGAAGCACCTGTTCGGACATGGCTTCTGCCGGGGCCAGCGGCTCTATTCGCCACCCTTGAAAGGCATCTGCATCACGTATGGAACGAATAAGCTGCTCAGGAACTACTTTTTGCTCATAAAGCTTCGGAATCCATTGCTGCGCCTGCTCCATCCAGAATGCATTGGTGATATGCGGACTCCTTATTTGCTCACTCTTCATCTGTCCACTCCTCAGCTTATCACTTACATGACTCATCTCCGTTCCCCTCCTTAACCTTTAACAGCGCCAACCGTCATGCCGCCAACAAAGTATTTTTGTAAAAATAAAAACACCAGCAACAGCGGCAGTGCGCATAGAAAACAGGCTGCAAACAATACATTCCATTGCGTCGGATTCTGCTGATCCCCCAAAAAGCCAAGCATAGCCAGAGGTAGAGGAGAATCCCCCGCTCCCGAAATAAAGATCATATTAAAAAAGTAATCGTTCCAAATCCATACCCCCTGCGTAATAATAACCGAGACGGTCACTGGAATGAGCAGTGGAAAAACAACCGTCCAGAATCGCTGGAAAAGTCCGGCGCCGTCGATATGTGCAGCCTCCTCTACTTCTTCAGGCACACCGCTGCGAATAAAACCGGTATACAGGAAGGTCGAGAAAGGCAAGCTGCAGGTAATGAACATAAAAATCGGTGTGTATTGATTGGTGGGGATATGCAATGTATTAATCATCTGTACAATAGGAATGAGCACCATCTGCGCAGGTACCACCAGACCCGACAGAAAGAACAAATACATAAACTTGCTGAGTCTTGTTTTCAGCCGTGCCATCGGGTACGAAGCCATCGCCGCGAATACAACCACAAAGATGACCGATACCCCGGTGAGCACGATGCTGTTCCAGAGCGCTTCCGGGAAATGCATACGCTCGAAGGCGGCCTTGTAGCTTGCCAGAGATACGCCTTGAAACAGCACTAGCGGGTTCGTATTGTCTTTCGGATCACGCAGCGACGTAGAAAAGGCAATGATAAGTGGAATCAGATTCAGCGCCATAATCAGTATAACCGCCAGCTGCACAGTACCTTTTCCCATCCATCGACGAAGCATCATGCCGACACCTCCCGCTTGTTCATCTTGAGTACAAACACCGCAGTTATGATAATGATAACGGCAAACGATATGACACCAAGTGCTGAGGCCTTGCCGAAGAGCTGCTCGGTAAATGCCATTTTATAGATCAAAAAGATTAATGTATTCGTTGCTGTGCCTGGCCCGCCATTCGTCATAATAAACGGAAAGTCGAACGCCTTGAGACCGTTGATCAAGCTAAGTGTCACGTTAATGGTGATAGCTGTAGCCAGAAGGGGAATCTTTACATGCCGGAGCAGTCGCCACGGACCACACCCGTCAATCCGTCCAGCCTCCAGCAGATCATTCGGGACCGTTTGCAAACCCGCGAGAAAAATAATCATCGTAGTGCCAATCGTTTTCCAGATTTCCACCAAAATGATCGAATAAAGTGCAGTTGAATAATCACCGAGAAAATTGAGTTCATTAGCAATGCCCAGTTTATCCAGAAAGGAAGAAATCAGCCCGTAATCCGGCATATATACATAGCTCCAGAGAAAGCCCACAACGATAGCACTGAATAACGTAGGAATGTATGCCAAAGAACGGTATATTCCGGTTCCTCTTATTTTCATATTCAATAGCAGCGCCATGGCCAGACCGATGATATTGCCTGCAATAACGGTAACCAATGTATAGATCAATGTGTTCTTGAGGGATACACCGAGAATATCACCGCGAAAGAGCTCCTTGTAATTATCCAGCCCGATATAACTGTACGCCTGAGCATAGCCATTGTAGTCCGTTACGCTGTACTGAAATAACCGCAGGATCGGAAAAATCCAGAAGGTCAGGTAGAAGAGTAATGCGGGTACCGCGAACCAGTACATGGACTTTTTCATGACCGTTGAGTTCATCTTGCTCCATCCTTTCCGAAAAGACCGAAGCCAGGGAAGCTGCCTCGAATGCCCTTCCCCCTGCAACCGGTCGTGTCTCTTAACTCCTGTTATCTAACTAGAAAAATTTCCTGGCTTTGAACAAAAATTCAGCAAACTTGGCTTCCTTCAATGTTTTCAGACACTCTCCTAGTTTTTCCACAGCTCTCTGAATTTGCTTTCCATAGCTTCAGCTACCTGTTCAGGAGTTGTCTTCTGTCCGGCGATAATCTCTGCAAACTTGGCTTGCATCACATCCGACACGCCCGCAGGCCACATCTGATTGCTGAAATAGACCGAATTGCCCGTTTCCTGATAGTTATCATTCACTTCCTTGAACAATTCCCTCTCAAGGCTCACGCCCTTATACACACTGATAGAACTGTTGGAAGCCACAAACGCCTTGAATAGCTCGGATTGTCCGTCAAATAAATAATTCAGCACCTGCTTTGCCGCATCCAGATTGGCAGATTTGGCATTGAGTGCGTAACCCGCCGATGTTGCAGCAGATACATATACCGGTTTGCCGGAATCATTGCCTGGAAGGGAAGCGAAACCACGGGTAAAGTCAGCCGCACCTTTGGAGGTCATGGAAGCATAATCCCATGTGCCCGTCAGGGTCATCGCTGCTTTGCCGTCAATAAACAGCTGTGCAGATTGAGCACTTCCAATACCTAGCGAGTTCTTCACTACATAGCCCTTGTCGTACAGATCTTTATACCTCGAGATTGTTTCAATCCACTTTGGATCGGTCAGCGATGTCTCTCCTTTTTGCAGCTTCACATCAAAATCCATATCTTCCGGGTATACCATGTTGGCCGCGATCTGGTACATTCCGAATTGAATCACCCAAGGGTCCTTATCTCCCATCGCAATCGGTGTAATTCCCGCATCCTTCAGCTTCTGGCACAGTTCCAGGAAGGAAGACCAGTCTTTCGGAAATTCGGAATAACCCACCTGCTGCAGCAGTTCCTTGTTGTAATACGCACCCAGAAAAGCAATCCCGCCCGATACGCCGTATGGCTTGCCGTCCACAGACATATCCTCCTTTGCACCTTGACTGATGTTATCCCAGAACTTCAAGTCAGACAGGTCAGCAGCAAACCCGGCTTTGGCAAAATCAATGACTCCGCCTGCTGAATTTTTAGGGAAAATCCAGAAAATATCGGGGCCCTGCCCCGCAGCCAGCTTCGTGCGCACTGACGTATTGTACTGATCATCAGGAAGCTTCTGTACCTCTAGATTAATGTTCGGGAATTTCTCCTTGACCAGACGAGGCAGTGTTTCAAGCTCGAAGTCTTCTCCTTCCGAAGCTTTGTTTCCGGAGAGCATCATCGTCAACGTAATCGGCTTATTGGCATCATCGCCAGCATTGTCGGAACTGTTCTGTTCCTGACCAGAAGAACTGCATGCGCTCAGAAATGTCATAAGCAGCACTAAAGTCAGCGTCCACAGCCGTTTTCTATTTTTCATCTTGTCATTCCCCCGATTCATGTTTATTCTTGCTTTGTGCACATTCTCATCATACGGTGAGCGTGGGTACATTTGCTTTAGCTAGTTTGGTGCACTATTTTTAGAATTGACATCCGCAGGGGGAGCACGTATGATTCTGTTCAACATCAAAACCAAATTGTTTCTGGTCCTCGTTCTCGTATCCATCGTACCTATTATTGTGGTATCCGTCAGTTCCTACCGGAGTTATACAAAGCTGGTCAATGAACAGACCTCACTGGTAACCTCTACAACCATTGGCAATTCGGTTAAAAGCATGGAAGATATCCTGCAGAACATCGACCGGATTTCGGTCACGCTGCTTCAGCAGTCTTCTAATGCAACCGCTTACAGTACAGTGAATGATGAATTAATGAAGCTGAACACAACGAATGATCAGTACGAAATCTTTATGATTCGCAGCAAGCTGAAGCTTATTTTTGAGAATATTTTGCTCGGAACCAATTATATTAATGGCCTGTATCTCTTCACACCAGACGGTAAATGGATCAGTTATGGCAGCAGCGGCACGGATCTGCGTCTCGATTACATTGCCCTCCACGATCAATGGTATCTGGATACGATTCAGCGTAAAGGTGATTTGTATGTGGGTGAGGTTGGAGTCAAACCCTATATCATTAATGCCAAGCAGTCCATAGGTTTTTCAAGGGCTCTCTACGACCCGAACAATCACGAGTTCCTCGGGGTGTTTATGCTGGATTGCAGTATGAGTATTTTTGATGGACTGAAACGCAACCCTGCTCCCAGTCTCTCGAACCTGTATTTGGCGGATGATCAAGGCAAAATTCTGTACTCTACCGATGGACAACAGGTCGGTCAGTCGCTTGCTCCCAATCTTACATCAGCCATGGAGCACGTTAACAGCCTGTCACAGTATAAAGTCATTCAGGACAAGATCATGACCGTTATGCAAAAAGTACCCGGACATCCCTGGAGTGTCGTTGCCAATATATCCCTGGAACGGCTATATGAGCAGTACAACATCTCTCAGAAGCTATTGTTATATATCGCTGTAAGCTGTGCAGTTATTTTTCTGTTTCTGTCCTTTTTCCTATCTAACCTGATAACCAAACCGATTATTGAATTAACCAAAATGATGCGTAAAACCAAATCTCACCCTTTTGTGAAGATCAAACCCAAAAGAAGCAAACAGGTCGACGAAATCGGGATCTTGTATCACGAATTCGATAAAATGATGAAGCAGATTGATACCCACATTCGAGAGAGCTATCAGAACAAAATTCTGACAATGGATTCACAGATGAAAGCACTGGAGGCACAGATTAACTCTCACTTTCTATACAACACACTGGAGTCGATCAACAGCATTGCAGAGATTGAGGAAGTCGAAAGTATTGTGGTGATGACCAAATCACTGGGTGACATGTTCCGTTACAGTATCAAAACCGACAGTGAACGTGTACGTGTCAATGAAGAGCTTCAGCATGTTGAAAATTATATGGCCATCCAACAGATCAGATATGATGACAAAATCACCTTCAAGCTTCTTGTGGACCCTGAGGTTAGAAGCCGCCATATGCTGAAACTGCTTCTGCAGCCGCTCGTAGAGAATGCAATCTATCACGGGCTGGAGAACAAACGCGGGAAAGGCTCCATCTCCATAACTGGCAAGCTTCAAGAGGATCGAATTATTTTCAAAGTATGCGATGATGGTGCAGGCATGTCCCGCGAACAGGTGCTTGAACTGCAACAGTTGCTATCACAACCACCCGAGTTCATCGCTGTCGGTCAAAGGCTCAAGCAGAGCATTGGCATCAAAAACGTACATTCACGAATTGTTCTGTATTATGGCGACGGGTACGGACTATCCATCAACAGTGAAATGCATCAGGGAACCCGGATTACCGTCGAAATTCCAAGTCTTTGAGAGCAGAGGTGCCGCTTATGTATACGTTTATCGTTGTAGATGACGAGCCATTGATTCGTAAAGGTTTGTTGAAAAAACTGGATATCTCGGAACATCCGCTAAGATTGGTGGGCGAAGCCGATAACGGGGCCGATGCGCTGGAGCTCATTGAATCCTCCAGACCTGACATTGTGTTCACGGATATGCGCATGCCCGAGGTGGACGGAAAATGGTTGATTCGGACCGTAGGCCAGCGATATCCACATATCAAACTTATCGTTATTAGCGGGCACACCGATTTTGATTATATGCAGGAGGCGATCTCGTCCAAAGTGGTTCAATACTTGCTCAAGCCCTTTAGCCGGGACGAAGTTCAACATGCTTTACAACAGGCCATTCATATGCTCCAACAGGAGCACTCGCTGAAGCAGGAGGTTGTTCAGCTCACCGTTGAGACAGAGCAAATGAGAATAGATGCTGATCACCAGACGTTTCTGCATCTGGTGCTGAACTCCCATATGCCTGCGAAACGGCCTGTGTTCCGATCCCGTGAATTCAATGCAATCCTGGATGCCGATCAGCTCGTTTTGATGACGATGTATAGTCCTGAACCCAACACAGCCGCACAACTGCCTTCGTTCCCACAAAGTCTATACATCCCGCATCCCCAATCAGAGCAACTCATGTTTCTGCTCATATATGATCAGGGATGTGCTGCGGAGCGGCTAAAGCAACGATCCATTGAGCATTCAGGACAGATTCTGGCAGAATCTGCTACCGAATGCTGCATTGGCGTCAGCTTGCCTCTATCCGATGTGAACGGTATCCGGGAGGCGCATCATCAAACCATTCTGGCTCTGGATCAACGCTCTATTACCGACTTCGGCAAATATTATATCTATACAGAGCAGCCTCTACCGTTAAATGCCTTGCATTGGGATCGTTCACATGAACTACTGTTTTTCATCGAAAGCGGCAACGTGTCCAAAGTCAAAGAGTTGATTGCTGATTTCTTTGCCTTTTTCATTCGCCAGCCCGACGCTTTGCTTGCACATCTGAAGGAACAGTGCCGGGGTATTGTCGCTGAGACCAAACGAATGCTGCAGCAATATTTGCAAAGCGGCAGCGGGATCGGCATAAGTACAAGCAACGGGAATGCGTCCTCCAGTTTGGAGGCGATGCTGGACATTTCGTTTGATATCGAATCCATACGCCAGTATATAGACAAAGTGCTGTCAGGAACAGCTCTGCTGCTGCAGGAATATAATCCCTATCGCTCCGAACAGGTCATTGACAACGTCAAGCAGTATATTGATCATCACTATGCGAAAGATTTAACGCTGGAATGGGTATCATCTCTCTTTTATCTGAATCCGAGCTATCTCAGTTACCTGTTCAAAGAGAAGCACGGCGAGAATTTTACCGATTATATCAACCACCTGCGCATCGAACATGCCAAACATACCTTGACCAGCACCGATGACAAAATCTACCGCATCGCCAAGCAGCTCGGTTACGACAACCCCAAATACTTTTTCCGCGTATTTAAAAAAATGACCGGCTTAACTCCCGAGGAATATCGGAAACAGCACAAAGGAGAGAAAACAAAGAAACCAAGCCCTGAATAACGGCCTGGTTTCTTTGTTTTGGACTACCTTGAGCCCTGGCCTTTCGTCTTTTATCAAGGCCAAAGGCTCTATCAAAGACGTCAGCTCGTGACGTCGGCTCGTATAGGAAAGCCGATTCCACATCGGCACTTGCTCTGAAGGGAGACTGGTACCACCCTCCGTTAGAATCAACAACCTTACTCCCACATCAAACACGGGCCAGCATGCAAGCAACTTCTCTTCCACCGCCAACACTTGGCACGACCGAGCGCCTCATTCCCTTGCTGAGCACGGCTTAACACGCAATTATTTCTCCATACTTTATCTGTGCACCCAAACCACACCATTATTTCACCAGTACTTTATCTATGCGCCAAACCACACATTTATTTCTCCAAACTTCATCTATGCGCCCAAATCTTCAGCACGTTATTCCTGCGAAACTCCTCCATGCACCCACATCATGCCACTCCAAACTCTAACGATTCTCAGAAGCCTTATTATAGCGTTTTTAACCCTCCCGAAAATGTAACGATTCCCAGTGACGCTATTTCCTCCAAAACCAGCAAAAAACGATGAATCCGGGGCAAAAACAAGGAAATAACGTTTCTCAGAATCGTTACATTTTCCAGCATGCTAAAATCGACCAAATAAGCTCTTCTCGATTCGTTAGCCGTAGCAGTAACGGTAGCGGTACGGTTCACCCACACTGCTTCCCCAAAAAGTTATCTCATTACACTGACCCATCGCCGCGACAACCCAACCTATGCGGGCTCCCCTCCCCTTCCCATCTCAGCCTACAGCAGCTCACCACAGCAAAAAGGCATCCCATCAAGTCACAGATGACAGATAGAATGCCCTTCACACATTACTAATCCCCTTGAATGTAATGCGGTCTTTAAAAAACTTAGTTACCCAACAACGAGAGAGAGCAGAACCAATCTGTAAAAGCGAGGCGGGCGCCTGAAAGCTTTCTCCAAGAAAGAAAGCTTCCTCGGAAGCATCATCACGCCTTTATCCCCGGATTTTTACTCTTATAAGGGGTAATTCCAAAAATCTCGGGATAACAGCGCTCGGAAGATGGGACTGCGCTCGGAGTGCCCCGTGTAAACACCTCGTCTTTCTTTGCCGCCATCACACCATCACACTCAACTTTACCTAAACATGCCCCACAGCTTGATCAAATGGAACGTATTGTTGGGATCAATTTTCTGTGCGATGACAAAGGCGACAAACTGCTCCTCCTGTGCAGGGGTAAAATGCTCATTCATAATGACTGCGGAGGATTTGATCAGCCTGCGAACCTTCGCTTTATCCTGCAGATCGGACTTGGTCACGCCATCAATCAGCTTTTTGATGCGTTCTTTGACCGCAGGATTTTTCATCTTTAGTTTGATCCGCTCCACCAGCTGCGGACTGATTCCATATTGTTGATAACCCAAAACGTACAGCACCTCCCAAAAAATGAACTCACTTCTTATTCATATGTCGGGAGGGCTTGGTCACTTGTCACTTTTTAATTTGGTTAATCAATCAGATCGCCCTTAAACACCTGCTGCTCCTGAAGAAAATCACGCAAAGGCGCGTAATCCACCGATGTCCAGAACGTGGCATCCGCGATCAACGCAGACACATCATCTCTGGCCTGCTCCAGTACAGCAAAATCCGCTACCATGTCAGCCAAACGGAATTCAGGCAATCCACTCTGTTTGGTGCCAAAGAAATCCCCCGGCCCCCGCAAATCCAGGTCACGGCGCGACACCTCGAAGCCATCCTCGGTTTCGGTCATGACCTTCATGCGCTCCTGCCCCACCTCGGTCTTGGGATCAGCGATGAGCACACAGTACGATGCATGCGCACCACGACCCACACGGCCGCGAAGCTGATGCAGCTGAGACAATCCGAACCGATCGGCATCCATAATCACCATCAACGTGGCATTCGGTACATCGACGCCGACTTCCACCACCGTCGTGGACACCAGCAGCTGAATATCATTATTGTAGAAGTCCCGCATCATTTCTTCTTTTTCCGCGGCAGTCATGCGCCCATGCAGCAGTCCTACTCTATATTTCGGGAAATTCTGCTGCATCTGCATATGCAAATCAATGGCATTCTGCACATCCAGCTTCTCCGATTCTTCAATGAGCGGACAGATCAGATAAGCCTGGCGACCCTGGTCCACCTCTCTGGAGATAAAACCAAGCACACGCTCCATCATGTCATGCTTCACCCAATAGGTAGAGATCGGAATCCGTCCCTTTGGCCGCTCTGATATGGTGGATACCTCAATATCTCCAAAAGCCGTAATCGCAAGCGTCCGTGGAATCGGAGTAGCTGTCATTGTTAACACATCAGGATTATACCCTTTACGTCTCAAAACGCTGCGCTGATTCACCCCGAAGCGGTGCTGCTCGTCCGTTACCACAAGGCCCAGCTCCCGGAAGAAGACATCCTCCTGGATCAGGGCGTGTGTACCCACAACAATATCGAGCATGCCCATCTGCAAAGAGGCAATCAGATCCTTGCGTTTGCGCCCGTTCACACTGCCCGTTAACAGCCCCACCGTAACACCAAACGGTTCAAACAGCTTCTGCAAGGAACGCATATGCTGCTCTGCCAGAATTTCAGTAGGCACCATCAGAGCCCCCTGAAAGCCCGATCGCACAGTTGTATAGAGCGCAATGGCTGCAATCACCGTTTTACCAGAGCCTACGTCCCCCTGCAGCAGTCGATTCATCGCATAGGGCGAACGCATATCATGCAATATTTCAAGCTCAACCTTCTTCTGTGCATCAGTCAATTCGAATGGCAGACTGCGAACAAACTCACGGATTGTTGTATTGTCCGTCGTATGGACCATGCCATCCATCCGATTCCGATTCAGCGCACGGAACGCCTGCATTTTAAGCTGGAATAGAAACAATTCCTCATAGACCATCCGCTGTCTGGCTCTTTGGCCCTCCTGATTGTCCTGCGGACGATGAATACCGGCAATAGCCTGCTTACGCGGCATGAGATTATATTTTTTGATCAAGGAATAAGGCAGAATCTCGGGAATCATATCCCCGTATTGAATTAAGCCCTGGTTAATCGTCTTGCGCATCCACTGCTGCGTCAGCTTGCCCGTGACGGAATAGACTGGCTGCAATGTGCCAGAGCGTCCGTCTCCTTTATCCGGAAACTCCGAGTCAGATACCGTAAGCTGCATCCGCTTCTGCTCCCATTTACCGGTAAGCACAATCTCCCGATTAGGCGTAAGCTGGTCCTTGAGAAAATGACGGTTGAACCACGTTGCCGTAATCATCCACTCTTCCGTCATAATTTTGCAGGTCAGACGTGACTTCTTGCCGTAACGCTGCAGCACCGGGACCCCCATAACTTGTCCCTGTACCGTAATCTTGTCACCGTCCTTGACCTCACTCAGCGAACGCAGACGATAATCTTCGTAACGAAACGGATAATACTCTAACAGGTCTCTCACACTAGAGATGCCAAAGGCGTGAAGCTCTCCCTCTCTGAGAGCACTCACGCCGTTAATTTGTTTCACTGATATATCTTCAAGCTTCATGTCTTAATCCCTCATTCCGGAACAGGCCACATAAAGATCGCAATGACACCGGGTCCCACATGGCTGCCGATGACGGCCCCGATATTGGTATAGATCACTTCATTAAGTGTAAAATGATTCCTTAACTGTTCAGCACAAGCTGCTGCCGACGCAGGATCAGCGGTATGACCTACCGCAACGTTGACCCGTTTTCCAGCCAGATCCTTCTGGAACAGCTCAATGATACGTGCCATTGCCTTTTTATGGCCTCTGACTTTCTCTACAGCGTAGATGATGCCTTCTTCATCAATAGACAGGATCGGTTTAATGTTAAGCAGCGTTCCCAGTATAGCCGAGGCCTTGCCAATCCGTCCGCCCTTTTGCAGATACTCCAGCGTATCCACCAGAAAAAACAGCTTGCGGGATTGCTGCATCTCCTCAACAGCAGCTGAAATCTCAGCTACAGACTTGCCTTGTTCGGCAAGCTCGGCAGCATGTACAACCATTAAACCATACCCGTAGGAAGCCGATTTTGAATCAATAACCGTAAGATCCGCTTCACGTTCCAGAAGAGACTTGCCGAGCATCGCCGATTGATACGTACCGCTCATGCCCGAAGACAGGTGTATGGATACAATCGGTCTGTCCGGATTTTCATCCAGCAAACGCTGGTATACGCTCATAAAATCCGTAGGAGAAGGCTGTGAAGTTGTAGGCAGCACAGTGCTCTGCCTCAGCTTGTCGTAGAACTGCTCCGAAGTCAGCTCCACCCCGTCCGCATAATTTTCTTCCCCGAACAATACACGCAGGGAAACCACATGTATACCGTATTTACGAACCAGTTCCTCAGGAATATCTGCCGTACTGTCCGTTACAATCGCAACTTTGTGGTCCATATGCATTCCTCCTCTTCACCCAAAGTACAATCGAGCCTTATTCAGCAAACCATCTGTCAACACCATAAGTGCAGTAATCGGTTTGTGATGCCAGCTTGACTCAGGACTCGACAGAGAACAGATAATAATACACAGGCTGTCCTCCCTGATGCACCTCAACCTCAGCAGCCGGATACTGCTCTTCCAGCCATGCAGCCAGAGCACCAGTCACCTCGGGATCAGCCTCTTCTCCTTCAAGAATCGTAACGACTTCATCCCCGCTCTCCAGCATTTGTGCAAGCAGACCTTCACAAGCACGAACCATGCTTTCATCTGTTGCAACAATTTTGGAGTTATGGATACCGATATAGTGTCCCGCCTTGATATCCAACTCATCATACTGCGTATCCCGAACGGCATGAGTCACCTGACCGGACTGTACACGGCTGATCGCTTCCAGCATCTGATCCCGATTGGTTTCGGCAGACTCGTCCTCCTGGAAAGCAAAAGCAGCAGCCATGCCTTGTGGAATGGTCTTGCTTGGAATCACCGTAATACGGCGTTCATCCTCCAGCAGTTCACGAGCCTGCTCAGCAGCAAGTACAATGTTGGAGTTGTTCGGCAAAATAAACACCTGTTCTGCCGCGATCGAACGCACCGCTTTCACAAAGTCCTCTGTGCTTGGATTCATCGTCTGTCCACCTGACAGAACAATATCCACACCGAGGCTTTTGAAAATCTCAGCTATGCCATCGCCGGAAGACACCGCAATAAAACCGTAAGGTGCCATTTCATCCGCCGGCAGCACCGCTTCTTCAAGTGTGCTTGTCTTCTCATGAGGTATATCAGCAAACAGATCGGGTGAAGCCGCTCCGTCCATGCCCGCAGTCAGCAGATCACGATGCTGCTCACGCATATTCAGAATATGAATCTGTGTAATTTCGCCATATTTCAAAGCCAGATTTAATACATCACCAGGTGTCTTGGAATGTACATGCACCTTGATCACTTCATCATCTGCAATGATGATGATAGAATCTCCATTTATTGACAGCGCTTTCCGGAACGTCTCATCATCAAATGCTGTTCCGGCGTTTTCTCCAAGCTCACGGTTAATAAAGAACTCCATGTCATACAGAAATTCAATATCTTCCGTTTCCAGACGGGCTTGAGCAGACAACGGCATCTCCGGAGCAATAACCTGTGCCGCTTTCGTTGTAATCGGCTCTGGTTTTGCAGACGGTTTCACAGCTGCTGACGGAACAGACTCTTTTTGTATCGAAGGTCGTGCACCACCCTCACCTTGAAGCAGAACTTCCATAAAACCTTCATAAATATATACAAGCCCCTGACCGCCTGAATCGACCACACCAACCTGCTTTAATACAGGCAGCATTTCCGGAGTCATCGCCAGTGCTTCTTTTGCTTTTAATAGAACTTCATTCATTAATTCAGTTATATCATTCGTCCGTCTTGCATAGTAGGTGGCATGTTTTGCCGCTTCCTTGGCTACGGTAAGAATGGTGCCTTCTACGGGTTTCACTACAGCTTTGTATGCTGCGTCCACGCCATTTTGCAGAGCGGCAGCAAATTGAATTGTATTCAATTCCTCATGCGCAGCTGCTGAACGGCTAAATCCACGGAACAATTGGGATAAAATAACCCCGGAGTTCCCTCGTGCACCCATAAGCAGGCCTTTGGATAAAATTCCGGCAGCTTCTCCGATGGAGGCAGAGCTTTTCCTTTTAATCTCTGCAACACCGGCAGTCATTGTCAAATTCATGTTTGTTCCCGTATCGCCATCCGGCACCGGGAAAACATTCAGGGAATTGACATGTTCTGCGTGCTGCCCTAGTTGTTCCGCTCCGGCAATGACCATTGCGGTGAAATCTGTTCCATTTAAAGAACGTATACTCAAGTGAGAATTCCCCTTCCTAGCTTGATACACGAACACCTTGCACCAAGAATCATTTTGGTCTGTTCATGCGTAAACGCAACTGCGTTATTCTTCGTCCATACCTTGTCCGGCACAGGCATATCATACAACATGTCAGCCGGATAAACGGTCTGGGCGGCCTGGCTACCAATATGCTGCATTCTCTGCAACCCGTTTGCGGGCATAGGGATATGCACCGGTATCAGAAGCCGACATGAATGCCGCATGGAGACTGGTGCCAATGATGGAATGCCGCATCTCACAGCGTTGCCAAAAAAGCAAACCTCCAACCTCTACGTACGGTTTTTTCTCCGGCTTCCCGCGGCAACAGCCTATTCATGGCTGTACTATGGACTATTCAACATTGTACTATATTAGACAAGAGAAATAAATAAAGTTTTTGGATCAGTTGACGAAGCTTTTTTAATTATGATATTATATTCAAGTATTGTTTTATGCAGGTTAAGTAATGGAAATGATCCGGCCATGCCGGCTTGAACAACGCCATTAGCTACTGAAGCCTGATCTCAGGATCAGGAAAGAACAATTGAGTCCTTATGGAATGACGTTCGTCTCTCCGAAGGCACTGGTTATTTTAGGATAGGAGGTGTAATCTATGTCTCGCAAATGTTATGTGACAGGTAAGAAACCGGGCACCGGTAACCACGTATCCCACGCTAACAACCGTAACCGTCGTTCTTGGGGCGTAAACGTTCAGAAGGTCCGCATTCTCGTGAACGGCAAACCGAAACGTGTATACGTAAGCACCCGTGCACTGAAAGCCGGTAAAGTGACTCGCGTATAATCACGCAAAGCTACTATAAATCGGATAAGCAAAAAGCACCTTGTTCCTTGCAGGTGCTTTTTTGGTATTTACAAAAAGCACCTTCCAACAATCTGCTGATTCCTGCGACACAAGAACATGATGCTGCGGCACCGTGTCCTGAATACACAGGAATGGCCGCCGCATGGCACTTCTTGCAGATCCGGTTCTCCAGATGAGCCTTGGGCCAAAGCGGCGGTATTCGCCTAACGATGCTGCTGATCAACGTACAGCTACTGTAGTGCTTATCAATCTTGTAGACCAGATCAGTTCTTTTGAAACGTATTCAGGATCGCCTTTACAAACCCTCCCAAAAACTTCGGCAGTTTGAATGTGTAAAATTTCATACTTCACCCTCCCCATCATGCTCATGCATCCGCCGTATCCTATGCTTCAGGCCTTTTTCACCCCAACACGACAAAAAAGGCTACATGAGAAACCTGCTCATGTAACCATATTTATGCGGAACCTGTTGTCCCTATTCCACATGACAAGCCTGATCATCAGCCCATTTCGCTTTGCGCGGGAATATACTGATAGACGGCAATCATGAAAACACTCATGAGATAATACAAAATGCTGAATATAACAAAGGTAATCCGAAGTCCCTTCCGATCAAACTTGCGGAAATACATAATGACGACCGCAACCCCGATCAAGGACGTGAGCGCATTGTACGGAGCCTGAAGCACGGCAAACAGCGCAAGCACTAGCCCCGTTACCAGACTCGCAGCCATCGTCCACAGCGTCTCCTTGAAGGTCATGAACTAACCCTCGTAGCTGCTGCGAATCTCGGCAATCGCGGCAGCCCGGTCTTCACGACCGAATACGGCACTACCAGCCACAAGAACGTCAGCGCCAGCTTCCACGACAAGCGGTGCTGTATCGGCAGCAATACCGCCATCTACCTCGATATGTACGTCGTGACGTCCTTTTTCATTCAACCATGTGCGAATCTGCTTGATTTTATTCATTGTGCCAGAGATAAATGCCTGACCCCCAAAGCCCGGATTAACCGTCATAACAAGCACCATATCTACATCATCCAGCACTTCCTGAATTGCACTCGCTGGAGTGCCCGGATTCAGGGCAACACCTGCCTTGACACCCTGCTCTTTAATCAGATGAATCACCCGGTGAAGATGTACACATGCCTCGGCATGAACTGTAATAACCGCCGCACCCGCTTTTGCAAACTCTTCCACGTACCGTTCAGGGTTCTCGATCATCAAGTGAACGTCCAGCGGCAGTGTGGTATGCGGTGCAATGGCCTTTACAATTGCCGGGCCCAGCGTAATGTTAGGAACGAAATGACCGTCCATCACGTCAACATGAATCCAGTCTCCTCCTGCGGCCTGTGCTTCAGCAACTTCCGCGCCCAGCTTGGCAAAATCGGCTGATAATATGGATGGGGCAATTTTAATCATGGTTAATACCTCCGCTTCTTATCTTTCATTTCAGTCAGGAACTGCTCATAGTGCTGATATCGGCTTTCAGAGATCAAACCTTCCTCTTTTGCCGCAAGCACCCGGCAGCCCGGCTCATGCGTATGTGTACACCCACGGAACTTGCACTGATCAGCAAACTGCGCAAACTCCCGGAAACAAGTGGATAACTCCTCTACACCAATCTCCAGAAAGTCCAGCTGGCTGAATCCAGGGGTATCCGCTACAAATCCTCCGTTATCCAGTGGAATAAGCTCTACGTGTCTGGTCGTGTGTTTCCCCCGTCCCAGACGCATGCTGATCGCACTCGTCTCCAGCGTAAGTCCAGGCATCAATGCATTCAGCATGGAGGACTTGCCTACACCGGATTGACCCGAGAATACACTAATTTTGCCAGCCAGTCGTTCCCTGAGCAGCTCGCTGCCTTCTCCTGTACGGGAACTGGTCGAAATAACCTCGTAACCGATTTGCTCGTACAGTGCTTTCACTTCAGCGACAATGTCCCGATCCTCGGCCTCCGGGTCGATCAGATCCTGTTTGGTCAATACAATCAGGGCATCCAGCCCTGCCTGTTCAATATGAACAAGAAACTTGTCCAGCAGATTCAGATTCATGTCAGGCTCTTTGACCGAAAACAGCAGAACAGCCAGGCTAACATTAGCCACAGGAGGACGAATCAATTCAGTCTCACGCTTGTGAATTTCATCCACTGTTCCTTCTCCGTTCTCTGTCAGCATGTAGCTTACACGATCGCCAACCAGCGGAGAAGTACCTCTTTTACGAAAAATTCCTCTGGCTCTACATTGAACGGCGGAACCTTCAACCGAAGGAACCCCGTTGTCTTCCACCGGCATGACATAGTAGTAACCACTTAATGCTTTTACGATGATACCCTCTGGCACAGCTCCGTCGCCCTCCTTCAAGTCAGTTCAGTTACAATCACAATGTCGCTTACGCCTTGGCCTTACGCCAGCATAAGCCGTCCTTATGGACGGCCTGATGCGTTAACAACTCCTTTTTTCTTATCCTCTTTATGCTTGCCCGCACCTTTATCCTTCTTCATGGCCGAGGTGTCACCTTCCTGATTATCTCCTTCCCCATCAACGGGAGTAGAGCCAGGGTCCGTTTCCCCGCCATTGTCCACATTACCATCACCATTTCCATTGCCGTTGTCACCATTCCCCGGATCAGGGGCGTTCGCTGGCGGAGCTTGTGTGTTCTGCTCCGGATCAATGGAAGGTACGTTCACTGTACCGTTCTTCGCTTCACTATAAGATACAACATACGTATCCAGGAATTTGCCATCACGATAAACGGACACCGCACCGTTTTCATTTGGTGCTAGCACAAGCGGAATTGTCAGGACTTGAGCAGAATTGATCGTACGTGTGCCCCACTCCTGATTTTTGCCGCGTGCATCTTCATAGGTAATTCGAATTTTGCTGTTTTTGCCCACTTCTTTGGGTGATACGTTGATGTTAAACGGATACTCCAGTGCCTGATCCGGATAACCTGTGCTGATAAAGATCGTAATCTTGTCGCCAGGACTCACATCTGCTCCTGCCTCCACAGGCCATTGCTGCGTAACTTTGCCCTGTTCTACCGTATAGCTGGATTCCTCCTGCACCTGTCCCAGCACAAGTCCTTTCTCTTTCAGCATTTGCTCTGCTTCACTGCGTGTATGATTTTTCAGATCAGGCATTTTGACCGTTTCAGTACCCTTGCTCACGGTTAACTCAATTTCATCAACATCAGGATCAACTTCTTCATTTACACCAGGCGTCTGGGAAATAACTGAACCTGAAGGCACTTCGTTGGAGAAATCATCCTTACGTTTGATCTGGTCTTCTTTGAACCCCAATGCAGTCAGTCTTTTGACCGCTTCTGTATAGGGGTCTCCCTTAACGTCAATCATTGGTGTCTTTGTTTTCTCTGCACCTACACTCAGCTGCACTTCTGTGCCTTTTTTGACCACATCGCCTGCATTTCTGCTTTGATCAAACACCGTCCCGGGCTCTACATTTTCCTTGTATTGTCGAATGACATCATTACTTACAACCAGACCTTCAGCCTCTAACAGTTGGCGGGCTTTTTCTTCGGTCTGGTTGACCACATTAGGAACGTTGACCTCAGGTACAACAAGCATATCTTTGACATACCACACCACACCAACCATGGCAATAAGGATAAGAAGAGTCAGTGATATAAGCAGTGTCGGTTTTTTCCAGTTTTTCTTCTTCGGTTTGCTCGAATTCTCATCTGTATCCGTATCCATCACAGGCATAGTCCCTGTAGACGTTATTCCACGCGGCTCCGGTTTAATCGCCGGCATAACACGAGTCTGATCTATATCATCTTCATCAGGAAAATCAACCTTCGACTCATTGCGTCTCTCTGGCAAAAGGCACGTTTCCAGATCATTCTGCATTTCTTTGGCTGATTGATAACGCTCCTGCGGATTTTTACGCATCGATTTGAGAATGACATTTTCCACACTTTGCGGAATAAGCGGATTGAATTTGCGTGGTTCATCAAACTCTTCCTGCAAGTGCTTCAAAGCCACACTGATCGGACTTTCTCCCAGAAAAGGAAGCTGTCCGGTCAGCATTTGATAGAGTACAATGCCTAGAGAATATAAGTCCGACTTCTCCCCGGTCACGATGCCCTTGGCATGCTCTGGCGAGAAATAATGCACAGAACCGACAACTGAGCCGGTCTGTGTAATCGTTGTAGAGGTTACGGCACGAGCGATTCCGAAATCCGTCACCTTCACGCGACCATTCCGGCCGATCAAGATGTTATGCGGCTTGATATCCCGATGAATGATCTGATTATGATGCGCATGGTCCAATGCGTCCGCAATCTGGGAAGCAATGTGTACTGCCTCGTCAACCTGTAAAGGCGCACGCTCCTTAATAATCTCATTCAGATTTTTACCTTCCACATATTCCATAACGATATAATGCACATCATCTTCCTGACCCACATCATAGATGCTAACCACATTAGGGTGGGAGAGAGATGCTGCCGATTGTGCTTCTCTGCGGAAACGGCGAATAAATTCTTCATCATGTACAAACTGTTGTCTCAGTACTTTAATCGCCACATTCCGGTTCAAAAGCAAGTCCTGAGCCTTGTACACAAGCGCCATGCCGCCGCCGCCGACACGCTCAATCACCTCATAGCGTCCGCCTAGCTGGTGCCCGATCATGACTCACACCCCGTTTCCGTATGAACGGCGTTCTGCTGCTGAGGTTCAAATAACGCTACCGTAATGTTATCGTCCCCTCCAGCAAGCAATGCCAATTGCAGCAATCGGTCAGCGCGGTCCTCCAGCGCAAGGTCTAGATTGCCTGCAACCTGAATAATCTGCTCATTGCTGACCAGGTTACTGAGTCCATCGCTGCAGAGAAGCAACACTTCGCCTTCTTCCAGACGAACAGTATCCATGTCTACCTTTACCTCGGCATCTGTGCCAAGAGCGCGGGTAAGCACATTGCGCCGTGGATGATGAGTCACGTCCTCTTTGCTGATCTGACCATTTTTGTACAATTCATTTACCAATGTGTGATCTTCGGTCAACTGAAATACTTCTTTGCCTGTGATTTTATAAGCACGACTGTCTCCGATATGTCCAATCACACCTTCAGCATCATTCAATAGGGCCGCGACCACAGTCGTTCCCATATTATGATACTTGTCATCCGTAGACGCTGTGCGGAATATGACTTCATTCGCATGATGAATCGCATCGCTAAGTGCAGCTGACAGGGAAGCATGAGACAGGCCTGGCTCAAGTGTGGCCAGATCCTGTACCAGTGTCTCCACTGCGAGACGACTTGCTGTATCTCCAGCAAGATGTCCACCCATGCCGTCCGCGACGATTCCCAGAATATATCCTGTATCGAGATTACGAATCCAGGCTGAATCTTCATTCACCGAACGTACTCGTCCGATATGGCTCACATGAACTGTTTTGATCAAAACGCTCTCACCTCAACTCCATATGCTTTGCACGAAGCTGGCCGCAAGCGGCAGCAATATCATGTCCCTGTTCACGACGAATCGTTACATTAACTCCCTGTTCCGAGAGAATTCTCTGGAAATTAAATATGTCTTTTCTAGACGTTCTGACATATTTGCGCTCAGGCACATGATTGACCGGAATCAGGTTGACATGGCACAACATGCTTTTCAGTACGCTTGCCAATTCTTCCGCATGCTCCGGCTGGTCGTTTACGCCACCAATCAATGCGTACTCAAACGTAATTCTCCGGCCTGTCTTGGCCAGATAATAACGAAGAGACTCCATCACATCATCAAACGGGAAACGACGGTTAACCGGCATCAGCTTCGAACGAAGAGCATCATTCGGTGCATGGATCGAAATCGCGAGATTAATCTGTGTGTCTTCATCTGCAAACTTGTAGATGTTCGGTACAATTCCGCTTGTAGACACAGTAATGTGACGCTGACCGATATTCAGGCCCTTTTCGTGGATCATAATCCGCAGGAACGTCATCGTTGCTTCATAGTTTTCAAACGGTTCACCGGAACCCATAATAACGATGCTGCTGACACGTTCATTACGCTCGTCGAGAATCTTCTGAGCCTGTACAACCTGAGCTACAATCTCACCTGCTGTAAGGTTGCGCTTGAGTCCACCCAGCGTGGATGCACAGAACGTGCAGCCGATCCGGCAGCCGACCTGTGTCGTTACACAGATGCTGTTGCCGTAGTTATGCTTCATAATGACCGTTTCAATCGCATGATCATCATGCAGACCAAAGAGGAATTTTACGGTTCCATCCTTGGACTCGAACTTGGTAATTTCCTTGAGGGTTACAAATTCAAACTGATCCGCCAGCTTCTCACGCAAAGCTTTGGACAGATTCGTCATTTCACTGAAATCATTCACACGCTTCACATAGATCCAATCAAAAATCTGGCCGCCGCGAAACGCAGGCTCCCCGTTCTCAACAGCCCATTGCTGTAACTGCTCCAGGGAAAAATCGTATATAAAAGGTTTCATTTTGTAGTCAACACCTATTCCTTTTTTCTTTTCATTTGCTTTCCAGCGTTTTACTGCATTCGTCCTATTCTATCACAAACACCACGTTACATCCATGTATACCCGCGAGACACGTTATTCATGCATTATAACACCTCAATGCTGCTATCGCATCTTGGCATCGTAGCAAACACTTCATTTCCACCGAACCATTCAGCAAACTTGCCTCTCACAAAGAAATCCGCCGGGGTTTCCCTCGGCGGCCTTCCTTCCGTGCTTTATTAAACGGCTAATTAACGGTTCTTGTCAACCTTGCGATGTAAAAGCCGTCACTGTGAGCATACTGCGGCAGAATCTGAACGCCACCGTTCACAGCTTGCCAGCTGCTGGTTTCGGGCTGCGACCAATTAGACGTTTCCATAGCCTGAAATTCAGGATGACGGCTCAAAAAGTCAGCTACCATATCTTCATTCTCGGCTGATTCAATGGTACATGTGCTGTACACCAGAATGCCGCCCGGTTTGAGCAGCGGCGCTACACAATCCAGCAGCTCGCGCTGGAGGCTCGAGATATCCTCGATATCCGATGCCGACTTGCTCCATTTTACATCCGGCTTGCGACGAATTACGCCCAAACCGGAGCAAGGTGCATCCAGCAAAATCCGGTCAAATGAAGCTTCGGGGTAGCGCTTGTTTAAATCAAGTGCATCTCCCGTTACCGCATCAATACAACCAAGTCCGAGACGTTCGGCCTGCTCCAGAATAAGCTCGCGTTTATGTGCATGAACATCGTTAGCTATAATATGACCGCGATCCTGCATCTTCTCCGCCATATGTGCTGTTTTCCCGCCCGGAGCTGCACAGCAGTCCAATACACGCTGTCCTTCTTCAGGAGCCACAGCTTCGGCAACCAGCATAGAGCTTTCGTCTTGCACGGAGAACAGTCCATCCCGATACCAGGACGTTAGCGCCATATTACCGCCACTTCGCACGAGAATGCCATCTTGACTAAGACGTGAAGCCTCAACAACTGCTCCGCTCCTCGCCATTTCCTCCATCATCTTCTCCCGTGTGGTCATCGTCGTATTCACACGCACGCTCACGGCTGGAGGTTCATTATTTGCCCGGCAAATGGCTTCTGTCGTCTCTTCGCCGTACTGACGAATCCAGCGTTCTACCATCCACAGCGGATGAGAATGCTCCAGCGAAATCCTTTCAGCAGCAGGCAGATGTGAAGGGATGTGCAGCTGCTCCCGATTACGAATCATATTCCGCAGCACACCGTTCACCATACCGGAGATTCCCTGATGACCCAGCTTCTTCGCCAAATTCACAGCTTCACTCACAACGGCATGTTCCGGAATTCGATCCAGATAGATGATCTGATAGACACTGATTCGAAGCAGGCTTCGTACCCAAGGCTGTAATTTGGCTACGCCTTTGGCAACAAAACGCTCCAGATAATAATCAATGGTATTTCGTCTTGCTATCGTTCCGTATACCAGCTCGGTAGCAAGTCCTGCATCTGCAGCACTAAGCTCCGCTTCCTTGAGACGGCGATTTAATTCCAGATTGCTGTAAGCCCCGTCCTGCTCAACAGCGCTTAACACTTTGACAGCAAGCGCGCGTGCAGAAACTTTCGGCTTCTGCATACGCGTGCTGCTGCTACTCGCATTTTTGGCACCTTTATCCGAAGAGCGGTTTGCCCTAATGTTACTTTTTGACTTAATGTAACTTTGTGACTTATCGTTATTTCCTGATTTATTGCCACTCATCGCAGCACCGTTCCAGGCTTCAATGTTCCGCCACGAGCAAAGTCAGCGGCCTGCATTACCTTTTTACCGGCAGGTTGTACCTCTGTCAGCCATAAGGAGCCATTCCCTGTCTGCACTTCAATACCCGTTTTGTTCAACTGCAGCACCGTTCCCGGCTCGGCTTGTCCAATGCCAGACACAGCAGAACTCTCCGTCTGAGCTTGCGCGGGATTAGCCGCAGCCCAAACTTTGAATACCTGATCGTCCCACATCGTAAATGCCCCTGAGAAAGGCACAAGGCCGCGAATCTGGTTGAACAATTCACGTGAAGTGCGACTCCAGTCGAGCTTCTCGTCTTCACGGGTCAGATTACGAGCATATGAAGCCTCGCTATCGTCCTGAGGCACAGCTGTCGTTTCACCAGCGATCAGGCGCGGCATTTCTGCCTGAAGCAGCCTGGAGCCTGCCTCACTGAGCTTTGCAAACATCGTACCCGAAGTATCTTCATCTGTAATGGGCACTTCCACCCGAGAGATCATATCTCCGGTATCCAGTCCTTCTGCCATATACATCAGTGTGACACCTGTCACCGATTCTCCGTTAATAATAGAGCGCTGTATCGGTGCTCCTCCCCGGTACTTCGGCAAGAGAGAACCGTGAACGTTCACGCAGCCACGAATGGGCATATCCAATACCGCTTTGGGCAGGATCTGTCCAAATGCGGCCGTTACAATCAGATCTGGCTTCCATTCCGCAAGACGGGCTACTGCTTCCGGGTCACGTAGCTTGACTGGCTGAAACACCGGTAGACCGTAGCGTTCAGCTGCTGCTTTGACCGGCGTTGGTGTCAGCACTTTTTTACGTCCCTGCGGTTTGTCAGGCTGGGTTACCACCCCTACGACATGGTAACCTTCGGCCATCAGCATATCCAGGGAAGGCACAGCAAATTCAGGTGTTCCCATAAAAACGATATTCAAATCGATCACTCCTTAATTACGACGCGGTCCAGTCTGATCGGCTGCAATTTCATATACTTTCTCGGCGATATCGGTGAAAAGCACACCGTTCAGATGGTCAATTTCGTGCTGGAACGCACGGGACAACAGGCCACTGCCTGTAATGATCAGCTCTTTACCTTCACGATCGAGCCCTTTAACTGTTACCGTCTCATAGCGACGGACATCACCGTTAATTCCAGGAATACTCAGGCAGCCTTCCGGTCCGAACTGTTCACCTTCACTGGAAATAATCTCGGGATTAATCATTTTGATCAATCCTTGCTCATCCCCTGCGTCAATGACGATCAAACGTTTCAGTATGCCCACCTGTGGAGCAGCAAGACCTACGCCTTCTGCATCATACATCGTATCTGCCATATCATCCAGCAGCTTCTGCACATTAGGTGTAACCTTGGTTACCTCCTTGGCTCTCTTGTGTAGCACCTCATCTGGTTCTTTAACGATAATACGAATCGACATGTAGTAAGCACCTTCCTAATTCTTATCTTGTTTTCTAAAAATCATTTCTGCTTGTTTTCTCGGCAATCAACTTTATTTCATATGCTGGTTATAATCTATGTTTATACCGCTTGTTCACATCCACATTTTTTTGTATATAAAAAGCTGTGAAATGTTACATTAACATCTGCGGGTCTACATCAAGACTAATGAGCAACTTTTGGGCCTGAACATCATCATCCATGTGCCGGGCCGTTGCCAGAGCCAGACCGATCGCGTCCACATCCCCACGCCATTTTATCATACATTGGAATCGGTATCTATTCTTGATCCGCGGGATCGGCGAAGCGACAGGCCCAAGCACATCAAAGGCATCGTTGCTGAAACGGTCAAGACTGCCCAGCCAGCCAGCTGCATTTGCCTTCTCTTTCAGCAATCGGGTGTAGTTCTCGGCCAGTCGGATCAATACCGGGAGCTGTTCATGGGAGAACGTCACCAGAATCAGACGGCAATACGGCGGATACTGTAAAGTTCTGCGATGCAGGAGTTCCTCCCGTACAAAGGATACGTAATCATGCTGGCTTGCATGTCCAATCGAATAATGTTCAGGCGTATACGACTGTACGAACACTTCACCTGGCAATTGATGACGGCCCGCCCGGCCCGCCACTTGCGTCAACAACTGGAACGTCTTCTCTGCAGCACGAAAATCAGGCAAATTCAGCGCTGAGTCCGCGGTGATTACACCCACCAGAGTCACATCGGGGAAATCGAGTCCTTTGGCAACCATCTGGGTCCCAAGCAGGACATCGGCCTTTTTCTCCCGAAACTGCTTTAACAGCTTTTCATGCGAACCCTTTTCGGTAGTGGTGTCCACATCCATTCGAATGACACGAATCCCGGGGAAAAGCTTGGCCAGCTCTTCCTCCACCCGCTGTGTTCCTGTACCAAAGTACCTGATATGCTCGCTTCCGCAATCGGGGCAGGTTTCAGGTGCAGCCTCCGCATAACCGCAATAGTGACAGCGCAGATTGTTGGAGCGCTGATGATACGTCAAGGAGATATCACATTCAGGACAACCGGCCACATATCCGCAGCTGCGGCACATCACAAACGTGGAATATCCGCGGCGATTCAGCAGCAGCACCGTCTGTTCTCCGCGCTCCATCCGCTCCTCGATTCCTTTGTGCAGCGCCCTGCTGAACATGGAACGATTGCCTTCCTTCAGTTCTTCGCGCATATCAATGATACGGACGGTTGGCAGGTTGTTCCCAAGCGCCCTTGTGGGCATTTCCAGCAAAAGCGGAGCAAACTCGTCATTGCTCTGCGAGCGCGCAGCATAATAACTCTCAAGCGAAGGAGTGGCGGAGCCGAGAACAACCACGGCCTGATGCTGCTGTGCTCTTTTGACAGCGACATCCCGCGCATGATATTTAGGCGTCTCCTCCTGCTTGTACGAGGTTTCATGCTCCTCATCCATAATAATCAGTCCCAGCCGGCTAAAGGGAGCGAATACCGCAGAACGTGCGCCAATCGCCACCTTGACCTGACCTTCACGAATTTTGCGCCATTCATCATAACGCTCACCGCCGGAAAGTCGGCTGTGCATGACCGCTACCTGATCGCCAAAACGTCCCTTGAAACGCTCCACCATCTGTGGCGTAAGGGCAATCTCAGGCACCAGCACAATCGCCTGCCTGTCCTGATTAATACATTGCTGGATCGTCTGCAGATACACTTCTGTTTTGCCGCTGCCTGTAACCCCATGCAATAGAAAAACGCCGTGACGATGTTCCTGCAAACGGCCGTTTATGCTGGCATAAACACCTTGCTGCTCATCGGTCAATGCCAGTGGTTCTGTTGGTTTAAAACGTCTGCCTTGATACGGATCGCGGAAAACCTCCACATCCTCCGTAACAACCAGTCCTTTGTCCTCAAGCCCTTTGACGGTTGCCGCTGATACTTGCAAAGTAGCCAGCACTTCTTTCATAGGCATAGGCAGCAAGTCCTTCATCTCCAGCAAAAAAGAAAGAATTTCCTTCTGTCGCTGTGCCTTGGCCGGGAACGAATCAAGCGCCTCTTCTGCGGCAGCAATATCTACAGCCAGATTGACGGATTTCATCGTTTTTTTGCTAAGCTTGTCCTTGATCGCCTGACTTTCCAGCAGAACACCACTCAGCAGCAGCTTTTTGATCAAAGCGGCATGATTCGGATATTTCCGGCTTAATTGCTGCAGTGGAACCTGCCCCCTGTTTTGCACAAAACGAATAATATCCTGCTGCACCTTCTCGGCGCTCGACTCTTCTCCCCACACAAACAACACGTCTTCGTCAGAGGTTTTATCCAAGGCACGCCCATCCAGCGCATCTCCCAGCGAAATATAACGCTCGGCTTTTCCTTTCAGCGCCGTAGGCACCATCACCTGCAAGGACAAAATGCGATTGCTCGCATAACGCTCGCTCATCCATTCTGCCAACTCTACCAGGTCCTTCGAAAGTGGCGGCACAATGTCCAGCAGCTCCTGAATAGGCTTCAGCCTGAATGATTCCTCACCTGTGCGCGGAACCAGATCAACGACAAATCCCTGCACCGTGCGATGTCCAAAAGGTACACCTACCCTGCTTCCTACCTCAATCCATTCCTTCATGGAGTCGGGAACCAGGTAATCGAAAGGCCGGTCGGTCTGCTTCACAGGCACATCGACAATGACCTTGGCAATCTCCATCTATCAATTCCTCCCGGCAATGCGCTCTGCCGCAATTCGAAGCAAGCGATGCGCCACATCTTGCTTGGACATCAATTCAAGCTCCTCTACCAATCCATCCCGGTCATAAATATGAACCGCATTGGTGTCTGTCCCGAATCCGGCTCCCGAACGGGTGACATCATTGGCTACGATCAGATCACAATTTTTCCGTTCCAGCTTCTCACGTGCATATATTTCCAGCGACTGCGTCTCAGCGGCAAAACCGATCAAATACTGATGGGTTTTCCGTTTGCCCAGCGTCTCCAGAATATCTATATTTTTCACAAGCTCCAGTGACAGTGTGTCACCTGTCTTCTTGATCTTCTCTGTGTAAACTTCCTTTGGTCGATAATCAGCGACAGCCGCTGCTTTAATAACGATATCCGCATCCTGCCACTCCTTGGATACCGCTTCATACATATCCTGCGCGGACTGCACGGGGATAACCTCCACCTGCTCCGGCGGCTGCGCCTGTGTATTGCCCATCACAAGCTTTACATCGGCGCCCAGATCACGCGCGGCAGCGGCGATGGCAAAGCCCATTTTCCCCGATGAGTCGTTGGTAATATAACGAACGGGATCAATTCGCTCAACTGTACCGCCAGCGGTAACCACGACCTTTTTTCCTTTTAAAAGCAAATCCTGGCCTTGTGTCTGAACCTCGCTCAGAGCTTGCTCCGAACGTCTCATCGAAGGAACATTACGCTGCGCAAAGAAACGCTCCACCACGTCGACAATCGTCTCCGGTTCTTCCAAACGCCCCTTGCCAACATAACCGCAGGCCAGCAGCCCTTCGCCGGGTTCAATCATTAATGCGCCTCGTTCAACGAGCAGATTCATATTTTGCTTGACCGCCGGATGATCGTACATATGTACATTCATGGCCGGTGCAATCATTACAGGTGCAGTGGTAGCAAGCAAAGTGGTTGTCAGCATATCATCAGCCATTCCATGTGCCATCTTGGCAATGACATTGGCAGTCGCAGGAGCGACCAGCACAAGATCGGCCAGATCAGCCAGATGAATATGAGATACCACAGCCGGTTCCCGTTCATCAAATGTATCTGTGTACACCGGGTTACGGGTTAATGTCTGCAGCGTTAATTCGGTTATAAACTGTGTTGCAGAAGCCGTCATAATAACGTGAACATCCGCTCCCTTCTGCACCAGCTTGCTGCATAATGTTGCCGCCTTGTAAGCCGCTATGCCACCTGTTACGCCGAGCACAATTCTTTTACCGTTCAACATGTGTATATCCCCCGATCATGTTAGGACGTCGATATCAATAAAAAATAACAGTCTTTAAATAAGGATTAAAGGCTTATTCGTAAAAAAATAACAACCTCGCGGTTGTCAAAATAATTTGGGCTTTCGCCGTATGCAGTTGAAGAGCAGCCGCCAGGGCTTACTCTTCTTCTTCATCCTGTCCTTTGAGTACAACCAGATGATCTCCGTAGATTTCTTCCAGTGCAACGCCAACCTGTTTATGGGATTTTGCGTTTCTCAGCTCGGATTTTTCGCCTTCGCGAAGTTGTCTGGCACGGCGGGAAGCAGCGACAACCAGGGAATACTTGCTGTCAACTTTATTCATCATTTCATCAATTGAAGGATACAGCATATTAATAAAACACCTCTTTGCTTTAGTATAATCACAAGTTGCCGCCGGACAGAGCCTTTATGTTGCGCGTCTTCACATCAAGGCATGCGGGCTTAACCCATCCTTAACATGATATGACAACTGCCCCATGAATATCGCTGTATACGGCGGCAAAAGGGATTATTTATTGATCTTACAATGTTCGGCAATAATGATGCTTTCTATTCGCTTGCAAGCGAGTTCGATTTCATCATTTACCACCGCATAATCATACTGTTCCAGCAGATTGATCTCATCCACCGCAACGGACATCCGGTGATCAATCGTCGCCTGACTTTCCGTACCACGGCCCTGAATGCGATCCTTCAGCTCGTCCAGAGAAGGCGGAAGCAGGAACACAAAGATTCCTTCCGGAAATTTCTCCTTCACTTTGAGCGCACCCTGAACTTCAATCTCCAGAATGATATCGCGGCCTTCGTTAATTGTTTTCTCCACAAAATCACGCGGAGTACCGTAATAATTGCCTACATATTCCGCATGCTCCAGCAGTTGATCCTCGGCAATCATCTTCAGAAACTCATCATGCGAGTGAAAAAAATAGTTTACCCCATGCTCTTCACCCAAACGTGGCTGACGCGTGGTTGCTGATACCGAATACGTCAGATTCGGCACCCGTTTACGCAGCTCGCTGCATACTGTACCCTTCCCGACCCCGGATGGGCCGGACAACACTATCAGTAATCCCTTAGACATATTACACTCCATTTTATTCGTCGTTATCATCATCTTTCGAAGAAAGACGATGGGCGACCGTTTCAGGCTGAACTGCAGACAGAATAACGTGATCGCTATCCGTAATAATAACGGCACGGGTACGTCTTCCGTAAGTTGCATCTATCAGCATGTGACGATCTCTTGCCTCTTGTATAATTCTCTTGATCGGCGCCGATTCCGGACTCACGATGGATATAATCCGGTTCGCCGATACGATGTTACCGAATCCAATGTTAATGAGTTTGATTGCCATAATCAGGTTCTTCCCCCTATACATGCGACTCTTCTGCCGAAATTTGGCCGTTCATTCGATGTTCGCTGCTTGCTCACGAATCTTCTCCAGCTCCGCCTTCATCTCGACAACACGGTTCACCAGAGCCAAGTGGTTGGCTTTTGATCCAATCGTATTGACTTCCCGATTCATCTCCTGAATCAAAAAGTCCAGCTTGCGGCCTACCGGGTCCTCGCTCTTCAGCAATTCCCTGCTCTGTCCAAAATGACTGAGTAAACGTGTAAGCTCCTCTTCAATGTTGGAACGATCCGCAAACACTGCGATTTCCATACCCAATTTATGCTCATCAAAAGGGAAAGAGCCCTCTTCCTGCATTTCCGTAAGCCGCTGCCTTAACTTGTTGCGGTAATCACTTACCACCGTTGGCGCAAGCGCGAGCATCTCGGTATGCAGTGACTCCAGACGGGTAATCCGCCGTTCCAGATCAGTGGCCAGATGAAGACCTTCGCGAGCGCGCATCTGCTCCAGACTGGAGAGAGCCTCATTCAAACCTGCATGCAAAACCTGCTCCCATTCATGCTTCTGTTCATCTGGCACGAAGCTCGTCCCGTCCGACTGAACCATGACATCCGGCAGCCCCAGCATATCCACAATGCTTGGTTTGCCCTGCAGTCCAAATTGACGTTCCAGCTGCTCTGCAGCCTGCAGATAGGCCCTGACCGCCTGCTCATTCAGAACAGCGGGAAGAGCCTGGTCTTCCTCTTTTTCTTTCATTACATAAACATCAATCCGCCCTCGTTTCAAGCGGCTCTGTACGATCTTCCTCAAACCATCCTCATAGTACGTCCACTCTCTCGGCAGGCGCATCATGACTTCACAATAACGATGATTGACTGATTTGATCTCCAATTGTACCTTGTAGCCGCCAAAATGAAAGGCGGATTGACCGTATCCGGTCATACTGAATGACATCGGCATCACATCCGTTTTACTATTGTAATTGATTATTAGGGTGGAAACAAGTAGGACATTGATGCTCCGATTTCTCCCAGACATATTGGGTCAGCTCGGCGGTCATGCCATAGAACATAAACGGAGTCATCAAATAGATCCCCTTGAAATGCTCTGTAGCTATATCCAGCAGTTCTTTCGCAATCGTTACTCCCATCGCACGGCCCTCTTCGCCTTCAAGTCCTGCCATCCGAGAGCGCACCTCATCCGACAGCTGAATCCCGGGAACCTCATTGTGCAAATACTCCGCGTTACGTCCGCTTGCCAGCGGCATAACACCGACAAAAATAGGAATATTCAGATGTTTGGTTGCCTCACTCATCTTTACGATCAGTTCCGGATCATATACAGGCTGTGTCATAATATAGTCTGCCCCGGAGGCAATTTTCTTCTCAAGCCGCTGCACCGCTTTGTCCAGATGTTTAACATTTGGATTAAACGCGGCACCAATTACAAAACCGGCCTTCTGTTTCAACGGTTTACCCGAGAAGGCTACACCATCATTCAGCTGTTTGATCATTCGTATAATCTCAAATGAGGTCAGGTCGTACACCGAGCTGGAACCAGGTAAATCACCGAATCTGGCAGGATCACCGGTTACCGCCAGCACATGATTAATGCCCAGCGCATCGAATCCCATCATATGGGACTGGGTGCCGATGAGATTACGGTCACGGCAGGCAATATGCACAAGTGCACGCAGACCGGTGCGGTCCTGAACCAGATGTCCGAGGGCCATGTTGCTCATGCGGGTCACGGCAAGAGAGTTGTCCGCCAGCGTCAGTGCATCTGCTCCGGCAGCTTTCAGCGTTTCAGCACCCTTCATGAACTTGGCAATGTCCAGATCACGCGGCGGGTCAAGCTCAACAATGACCGTATGGCGCTGCTTGACCAGATCCACAATCGTTGGCTGTCCCCCGCGCCCTGCACGTTCATCCAAATTCTCATGAAGCACGATTCGCGGCTGGCTCTCGGCTGGATCAGGCTCAGCAATCGGCAGCGGTACATACTCCGCAAGCGCTTGTTTGATGGCTGTAATATGATCAGGCGTTGTACCGCAGCATCCACCGATAATACGGGCACCAAGGTCTGCAAACTGTACGGCAGTTTGGCCAAAATATTCAGGAGTTGCGCCATAACGGAACTGACCGTCCACATAATCTGCCGCACCCGCATTCGGATACACGGACATCGGGACACCGATGCGACCAGATACGGTTTCCATCGCACGCATAATCCCGTTCGGACCAGAACGACAGTTGAAGCCGATGACGTCAGCTCCCTGCTCGCGCATAATGCGAAAGGCTTCAGGCATCGTGAAACCGTCCAGTGTATGCCCCACATCTTCCACAGCGAACTGCCCGATAACCGGAAGATCGCTCAGTTTACGCGCCTGCAGAAGAGCAATGTCCATCTCTTCAATATCATAAAAGGTTTCGAGCAGTATGCCGTCCACACCTTCATCCAGCAAAGCAGAAATTTGCTGCTGATAGAAGCGCTTCAATTCACTGGTAGACACGTTCGTTCGTTTGCCGCCGCGAATAGAGCCCACAGCGCCGAGAACGTATCCGTCTGTACCGGCCACTTCCTTTGCGATGCGTACACCTGCACGGTTCACTTCCTCGACTCTGGACTCCAGTCCAAACTTGGACAACTTGTCAAAATTGGCCGAGTATGTGTTCGTCTCAAAGATCTCTGTGCCAGCATCCCGATAACGGCGATGCACGTCTGCCACAACTTCCGGTGAAATCAAGTTCAATTCTTCATAGGAAATCCCAACCGGGAATCCCATTTGATATAGAAACGTTCCCATGGCCCCATCACCAACAAGAACACGTTGTTTCATTGCAGTGCGTAAATCCGCCTTCATCCCATTTCCCCCCGCCTAGCTGTGATCATTTCATACTAATGTAACACAAAAAACGCTAAAAAACGAAGAAAAACACAGGATTTTGCTGTTTGTCCGGCTCCAGTGGACATTCCTGCTATTGAGCCTCTGAAAGCGCCCTTGAGGGGTGTACAGAAGAGGTTAACACTACGAGTAAAAAAAGAGGCCCGCAGGCCTCCGTGATCATTAATCTCATCGTACGAACTTGATTATTGATTTCATCGTATGAACTTGATTATGAAGTAACTCCCTTGAAAACAACTTCGGCTGGTCCAGTCATATAGACGTGGTTATCTGCCTCGCTCCACTCAATGTTGAGGTCTCCGCCCTTCAGACTGATTACAGCCGTGCGGTCTGTATGACCGTTCAGCACGGATGACACGAGTGTTGCACAGGCGCCTGTTCCACAAGCCAGCGTTGGTCCTGCTCCGCGCTCCCACACTCGCATGTCTACATATCCTCGGTCGCGTACAGTCGCGAATTCAACATTGATTTTTTTCGGGAACATCGGATGCACTTCAAGCAGCGGCCCCCAGGTCGTCAGATCAAAGTTCACTGCATCATCCACATAGATAACTGCGTGAGGGTTGCCCATAGATACCGCCGTAAATTTGAATGCATGTCCATTGGCTTCAATGTAATGATCAACTACAGGATTCGCATCTACTGTGGTTGGCACCTGAAGACCATCGAGGATTGGCTCGCCCATATCTACCCGCACCGTTTCCACTTTGCCATCACGCAGGTTGAGGGTCACAGGCTGTACCCCGGCGCCGATCGTTTCAATGGTAATCTGTTCACGGTCAACATGACCGTGGTCGTATACGTACTTGGACACGCAGCGAATAGCATTGCCGCACTGCTCCGCTTCCGAGCCGTCCGAGTTCATAATACGCATCTGAAAATCTGCCTTCTCAGAAGGAAGTATATATACCAGGCCGTCCGCTCCGATGCCGAAGAAGCGATTGCACCATTTTACCGCAAGCTCAGCCGCATCTGAAGGAAGCTCCTTTTCACCAAATACAATAATAAAATCGTTGCCCAATCCGTGCATTTTCGTAAATTCCATATCCTTGCCCACTCCTTTTGGCAGTCTGCTGCCAAAGCTTTAGTTTATAAATTATTCTCTCTTATTGAGGTTGTTACAGTCAAACCCGATTGAAGCTCTTACAGTCAAAACCGATTGAGGGTGTTACCCGTAAAACCAGGAAGCTTTCTTTGATCCACGTTCATGCATACAAAAAAGCTATCCTGCAAAATGTCAAAGCTCTCGCTTTGAATCATTTTGAGGATAGCATACCGAAACAGCTCAGGAATTACTATTGATTTTATGCTGAAAACTTTGTACTTTTCGGTACGAAGCGCCCGGGACCACCCATACGGCGGCGATTACGACGACCTCCCCACACGCTGCCTGCCCCCATCAGGAAGGTAGGAATACCTGCGGCTACGATGCAGATTGCCCATTCACGCAGGCCGAGAGGAACGGTTTTGAAAATCGGCTGCAGCGGTTCAACGTACATGACAACCAGCATAAGCACAACAGAGGAAATGACAGCAAGCACGAGATATTTGTTCTGCAGCGGATTTCGATGGAAGATGGAACGCGAGCTCCGGCAGTCAAACACATGGATCAGCTGCGCGAGCACCAGAGTTGCAAAAGCAACAGACTGCGCTTTGATCAATTGACCCGGATTATCCGGAGCCGCCTGAAGAGTAAGCCAGAATGCACCGAGCGTACATAACCCGATCAGCACACCACGGCTAACAATTTTCCATCCTAATCTGCGGGCAAAAATATTTTCCTTCGCTCCGCGCGGCTTATGCTCCATCAGATCTTTTTCCGGTTGGTCGACTCCAAGCGCCATGGCAGGCAGGCCATCCGTCACAAGGTTTACCCATAGAATCTGAATAGGCACAAGCGGAAGAGGCAAGCCCATCATCATTGCAAAAAACATCGTCAGAATTTCGCCTACATTGGATGCCAGCAAATAACGGATAAACTTGCGAATATTCTCATAGATGTTGCGGCCCTCTTCAATAGCTGCCACAATCGTGGAGAAATTGTCATCACTCAGAATAAGGGAAGAGGCTTCCTTGGTTACATCCGTACCGGTAATGCCCATTGCGATGCCGATGTCTGCTGCCTTGATCGCAGGTGCATCATTGACACCATCTCCGGTCATGGCAACCACATGTCCTCTGCGCTGCAGTGACTTGACGATGCGCAGCTTGTGCTCGGGTGATACTCGGGAGAACACATAAATGTCGTTCACCTGTTTATCCAGCTGCTCATCCGTCATGCCCGCAAGCTGCTGTCCACTCAGTGAAGCTCCGCCGCGAGGCAGAATGCCCAGCTGATGGGCGATGGCTTCTGCCGTTGTGCCATGGTCTCCCGTGATCATGACGGTACGTATGCCCGCCTTGCGGCATGTAGCAATGGCATCACGAACCTCACGACGAGGGGGATCAATCATACCTGCAAGCCCGACAAATACAAGCTGGCTTTCTGCTGCATGTTCGTCAGCGACATGTTCCTTCGGTCTGACTTCACGGTAAGCCATCCCGAGCACCCGCAGCGCATTGCCAGCCATGCTTTCGTTGGCAGCCATCACCTTCTGGCGCAGTGTGCCGGTGAACGGAACGACTTTGCCCTCCCATAGAATATAGCTGCAATGCTCAATGAGTACGTCAGGCGCTCCCTTGGTATAAATCATTCGCCCGCCCTGATGTTTGATCATTACGGACATACGCTTCCGCTCGGAATCAAACGGAAATTCCTGCTCTCGCGCATACAATTCCTTAAGTCCTGCCGGAGTAATGCCCATTTTGGAAGCCATTGCCACCAGAGCTCCCTCCGTCGGATCACCCTTCAACTCCCAAAGCACTTGGCCGATATAATCCTGATTTTCCTGCTGCTGGCCTTTCTTGCGGCCTTTTTTGTTCTCTTTTTTGGAATCTTTATTTTTTTTCTTGCTGCCTGGCTCGTTCAGAACCGTTTCTACAATGCTCGCATTGTTACAAAGTGCACTGATCTGAAGCATTCTTCGCAGGGACTGGTCACTTTTCAGCTCAATGATTCGATCATTCTCCAGCATGTAACCTTCCGGTGCATAACCGTCTCCTGTGACCTTGATACTGCGTCCTTCAAGCCACACATTCGTGACCGTCATTTTGTTTTGTGTCAGGGTACCTGTCTTATCCGAGCAGATTACGGAGGCGCAGCCCAGCGTCTCTACCGATGGCAGCTTGCGTACAATGGCTTTGCGTTTAATCATCCGCTGTACACCCAGCGCCAAGGCGATCGTCACGATCGCAGGCAAGCCTTCCGGGATTGCAGCCACAGCAAGGCTGACACCTGCCAGGAACATGCCTACAGCGGGTTGTCCATGCAGAATACCTGCGACCACAACCATCACCGTTAACCCCAGCGCAACAAAGATCAGAATTTTACCCAATTGCTCCAGTCTGTGCTGCAGCGGAGTCTCCTGCTCCTCCGTGCTCTGGATCAGGTCAGCAATTTTACCCATCTCTGTGTCCATACCCGTACGAATAACGATGCCTTTAGCTGTACCCCGTGTGACCATTGTGCCCATAAATCCCATATTTCGCTGGTCTCCCAGCGGAACATCATCACTGGCAATGGGTCTGCTATGTTTGCTGACAGGCACGGATTCTCCCGTGAGTGCAGACTCCTCTACATCGAGACTGCTCGTTTCCAGCCAGCGTACATCGGCGGGAATGCGGTCCCCGCTCTCCACCACAATGATGTCTCCAGGAACGAGCTGTTTTGCCGGAAGATGCACTTCCTGACCTGAACGGAGTACTTTGGCGAGAGGGGCCGACAGCTGCTTGAGTGCGCGCAGGGAACGTTCTGCTCTGAATTCCTGTACAAAGCCTAAGATGGCGTTCAGCACGATAATGGCAACAATCGTCACCGCATCCAGATACTCTCCAAGCAAACCGGATACCAGCGTTGCTCCCATAAGCACCAGCACCATGAAGTCCTTGAACTGATTCAGCAGCAGCGTGATCGGAGATATCCGCTTTGCCTCACTCAGCTCGTTCGAGCCAGCTGTTTTTCGTTTTTCTTCCACCGCTTCCTCTGTTAATCCCTCCTGCGGATCGACTCCAAGAGTGTCACGAAGCTCTTCGTCAACCAGTTGATGCCACTTGGTATGTTCCATGCTACAGAATTCCCTCCCAGTCTCATTTCATCTGCAATGCAAGCTCTCACATGTTTCACCGGCATGCTGCCAGGGCAAGCTGTACACTGTGCCGGACAAACTACCTGCTCTATATGTATTCGGACATGTCCGTGAATAGCACCCGGAAGGTGAATCCTTTCCCTGATGGACAGAATAAGCTAAAATATAAGTCTGCGAAGCTTATGGGTAACTCCTGATTGCAGTAAGAAAGAGGGCAGCCATCCTTTTGTTATGACCCATCTGATTACATATGTCTGGCTGTCTGTAAATTCGTTATAGATAAGGCAATCTGCAAGAACCGTGCAGATGCTTGAATAGAGAGGAAGTGGACAATATGGCACTTGACGGCATCGTAACCCGCGCCATCGTACATGAGCTGCGGGGCTGCATCGGAGGACGAATCAGCAAAATCCATCAGCCAAACGGTCATGATGTAGTGCTCACCCTGCGTGCCCAGCGCGGCAACAGCAAGCTGCTTGTCTCGGCAAGCCCGACATACCCGCGTGTGCATTTTACCGAGAAAACATTTTTGAATCCGACAGAAGCGCCGATGTTCTGCATGCTGATGCGCAAGCACTGCGAAGGGGCTATCATTGAGAACATCCGCCAGATTGGCATGGAACGGATCATTCATATCGATGTGCGGCAACGGGACGAGCTTGGCGATGTTTCGGTCAAACGCATCATTATTGAACTGATGGGACGTCACAGCAATATCATTTTGCTCGACCCTGCGACAGACACGATTCTGGACGGTATTCACCATGTTACTCCATCCATCAGCAGTTACCGTGTCATCATGCCCGGTTTCTCATACACGGCCCCGCCGGAGCAGCACAAAAGCAATCCGCTGGAGGTCACTTCGAATGAGTTTGCGCAGTTGATCTCTGCGGCAGTGGAGCAGAACAAACAAACGTCAGGCGATGAAGCGGGGAATGAAACAGACCTGCATCCTTCTCGCTGGCTGGTCAATGCATTCAGCGGTATGAGTCCGCTCATTGCGGGAGAGATCACAGCTCGCTCAGCTTCAGAAGCAAACGGTCTGGATGCGGAAACACTCTGGACTGCTTTTGAATCCGTGCTGGCCCCTGTCAAAGAACATCAGTACACCCCTGTAACCGGGCTGAATGCCAAAGGCAAAATGGTCTTCTCTGCCATTCGTCTGCAGAGCATTGAGGAACAGGAAAAAACGTACGATACAATGAGTAAATGTATGGAGGATTATTACGGAGACAAGGCCGAACGGGACACAGTCAAACAAAGAGTCAGCGACCTGCTCCGGTTCCTGCAAAATGAGCGCAGCAAAAACATTAAAAAGCTCGACAACCTGAACAAGGATCTGCTTGAAGCAGACGATGCCGACAAGTACAGACTGTGGGGGGAATTGTTATTTGCTTCCCTGCATCTGGTCAACAAGGGCGATAAAAGTGTAGAGCTTGTCAACTTTTACGACGAAGAGCAGCGCAGCATCACCATTCAGCTTGATCCGTTGCTTACACCATCCGATAATGCGCAGCGTTACTTCAAGCGTTATAACAAATACAAAAACAGCTTGGCTGTCATTCATGAGCAGCTTGGCAAAACGAAGGACGAGATCGCCTATCTCGACAACCTGCTGCAGCAGCTTTCCATCGCATCCATGAACGATATTGAAGAAATTCGGGACGAGCTTGTACAACAGGGGTACTTGCGTGACCGAAACAAAAAGGGCAAGAAGAAAAAGAAAAATGACCGCCCGACCGTGCATCAATTCACATCCTCGGAGGGCATTGACATTCTGGTTGGCAAAAACAATCTTCAGAACGAGTATGTAACCAACCGACTCGCTTCAGCAAATGATACATGGCTGCATACCAAAGACATTCCAGGCTCACATGTGGTCATTCGCAGCACGGATTATGGTGAAGCTACGCTGGAGGAAGCAGCACAGCTAGCAGCTTATTTCAGCCAAGCAAAGGAATCAAGCAGCGTGCCTGTAGACTACACTTACATTCGTCATGTACGTAAACCAAGCGGTGCAAAGCCCGGCTTTGTCATTTATGACCATCAGAAAACGCTGTTTGTCACACCGAATGACGAGTTGATCAAAAGCCTGCCCTCAACGATCAAAAACGGGTAAGGTAGCGTAGCGCATCTAGTCAGATGGTACGCTTAATAGTACATTTGGTAAAACAGTTTAGTAATACAATTCTGCAATATAGTACCGTAACACATTTTAGTAATACAGTTCGGCAATACATTTTCGGTAATATATTGCTGCGAATGCCCATCACATACCAACGCAACCGGCTGTGAGCTCTAACGATCAGGAGAAGCCTTATTTGGGCGTTTTCAGGCATTTTATATTTCTAACGATTCACAGAGACGTTATTTCCCTGAATTCGCTCCACCGGTGGCCATTTTTTAGTGTTTTGGCTGAAATAAGGCTCCTGGGGATCGTTAGAATTCAAACAGCCCGAATCGAAGGCAAATAAGGTTCGTGAGAATCGTTAGAATCTTTAGATTGGTAGTCCATCTTTAAGGCTGGTGCTTCTATGCCCCGTCAGTCATATTTAGTCGGAGTTGACTCAACTTGACTCGACCAGCCCTCCGATTGTGTGGGCTATTCTGTTGTGTCCGATTGTGTGGCCATTCTGTTATGGACTATGGTTTTCACACCAGTATTGCCTCCTTTTCAATTGTCTTGAATCCTTAATCTCGCCCTTCTCTCTCGGCTCCTCTCAGAGATCCTAACAGGCTGAGCGAACCGAGCGAAACATATCATAAAAAGGCCATAAGCACCCTGAAGAACTCCTTCAACGTGTTTATGGCCTTCCTTTTATCTAAGACGTGTCTTGAAACCTACTGAAGTGCATCTTTTACCGCCTTTTCGCCCCATGCTGCGTCACTTTCCCTTGACGTGCCCCGGCACGCCTGCGGAAAACTTCCTGGCTTGGAACGAAAATTCAGCAAAATCTGCCGCCTTCAGAGTTTTCAGACACGCCCTAAACCCTTGCTTCTATACTTACTTCGCTTTCCTTTTATCCTTACATTTTATCCTTACATTGTTTTATGCTTACCTTGTCTTATGTTTACTGTCCGCTACACTTCATGCGCCTATTTCGATTTTCTCATCGATGACACAGCCCGAAGCTGCTCTACGACCTCCATCGCTACCGTCTTGCTGCCTAAATCTCCGTGAAAAACAACACCTTGCCGTTCTCCGTGATAATCTGACCCACCTGTAACAATCAGATCAAATTCCCTCGCCAGCTCCAAATACCGCTGCTCTTCCTCCGGGCCATGATCCGAATGAAACACCTCGATACCGTCCGGTTTAGCGTCCATGATGATCTGTCTTACCAATTCGTCATTTCCGTAAATACCCGGATGCGCTATAACCGCAGCACCACCTGCTTCTCTAATCCAGACACAAGCATCCTTCGGTGCAACACGAGGTACAGATACAAAACCAGGCTTGCCTTCCGCCAGATACTGATCAAAAGCATCCCGCATATCGGCGGCATACCCTTTTTTTACAAGCACATCTGCCATATGTGGTCTGCCAACACTTTCATCCGGCTCCAGTGGCCGCCCCAGCTCGTCCAGCACCTCCTGCCAAGTGATATCGAGACCAAGCTCCTGAAGCTTGGCAATCATCCGATGATTGCGCTCCTCTCGCGCCTCTCTCAAACCGCGCAATCGCTGCAGAAAACGTTCATCATCTACGTCCACCTCATACCCAAGGACATGGATCTCCTTGCCGCCCGCGCGTGTACTGATCTCTACCCCGGCAACAACCTCAATATCAAGGAGCTGTCCGGCCTGCCGGGCCTCGGCCACTCCAGCCACAGTATCATGGTCTGTCAGAGCTACTGCGGATAACCCTTTTTGCTTCGCAAGCTTCACATTATCTGTCGGGGACTGCATTCCGTCCGAAGCCTGGCTATGTGTATGAAGATCACAGCGTCCCTGATGCTGATTCATGGGCAATCCTTCCTTTCATATCCAATGCTGGACTGTTGATTCTTACCGTTTCTTTTTCACAATCCTCAAGTAAATCCATCTTACAGAACATACTTCCTAAGCCTGCTCTCCCGTCTCATGCTCCTGCTGACGCAAATACCCCAGAAAAGCTACAGCGGACAGCGGCAGCAAAGAGGATTTCAGATGAATGGCATAAAACTGACGCTTGAACTCCAGCCCGCGAATGTCCACCATATGAACAAGCCCCAGAGCCAGCTCATGCTGCACAGAAGAGGGAGACAGCATCGTAATGCCTACCCCTGCTTCCACAGCCGATTTGACCGCCCCTGTACTGCCAAGCTCCATGACCACATTCATGTCACTTGGGTCAATTTTTTTCTTCTGCAGCTGCCCTTCCATCACTTGACGTGTGCCAGAGCCTTCCTCCCGCAGTACAAAAGGATAATTCATCACTTCTTCAAGATTGACTTTGCCACGGCCTGCCAGATCATGTCCCGCAGGTACAATCAGCTTCAGTTCATCCTGCATAACAGGTTCCACAATCATATCGGGGTGATGTATCGGCGCTTCAATTAATCCAAAGTTCAACTGGTGCTTCAAAATCTCATCCATGATCTGGGTTGTATTCATCACTTTCATAACAATGGATATATCGGGATACTGCCTTGCAAAAGGTCCAAGCATACGAGGCAGCACATATTCCCCGATGGTCAGACTTGCCCCAAGCTGCAATCTCCCCTGCAGTTTCTGAGTAAAAGCAGACATCGCTTCGTCGGTCTGTCTGACCAGCTCTACACTTCGTTTGGCATGAGGCAGTAATGTGCGGCCTGCCTCTGACAATTCTATTTTTTTGGTAGATCGATGCAGCAGCTTGGTTCCGAAATAATCCTCCAGCGATTGAATCTGCATCGTCACCGCCGGTTGTGTCATATGTAGTGCCTGTGCAGCCGCAGAAAAACTGCCCTTCTCTGCCACCGTGTAAAAAATGTGCAGCTGATGAAAATTCATATGTTCGCCCCTCTTCCACTTGCTCTCTCTATATTGTAGCCGATTTCCCGTTCTGCAACATAAAAAAGCATGCAGCTTGTCTGCATGCGTAAGTACATAGAATCTCGCATTAAATCTATGATTGCAATATCGAACAACTTATTATCTGTGCTTCCGGCTATTCTTGACCAGTGTCATTCTTCTGGAGTGTCTAAGCCAGGAATAATACGACTTCAAATCTCGAAGCTCAATCGTCTCCGACATACGTCCCAAAAACGTCACTACAATCATTTTGTGCAATGGATTGCCTGTTATATCATATTCTCCTTCAAGCTCGGAAAACTCAGCGACCATAACCAAATCATCATCAATCAGGTAAACGTCCTGTTCATTGCGGTAATATGGTGTTACCCGGTCCTGCTTCAGACACTCCCATAACCATGCCGCAATATGGTCATCATCACTACGTGCAGCCTCAACACGATCTGCATACCGCATCTTTGCATGATGGGTAATGACGATGTCAGCCACTTTCTTGTCTCCGAGAGCCACAAAAAACGGCTCGTAGGTGCTCCAACGTTGCATCACCTTATCACGCATGGGAATCACTCTCCACCAGATAGGACTTTCTATCTATTTATTACCAAATATATTACAACATAAGTCCCGCAACCTCAAGGCGTAAGTTTAACTTTTTTCATAAAATTCTATTTATACCGCGTTTAAGAAAAGAGCGACCCACCGGGCCCCTCCTGCGTTTCGTGCTATATTCCGTAATAGCTTGTTTTGTCCATCGTTTTGCTGGCATACTCGGTTTTGATCTCGTTACGATAAGAGCGCTCGATTTTGCGCACATAGGAAAGCCGCTTTACATTTTTCATCGTATCCTCAGCTCGTTCTGCATTAACATACATGACAACATAATGCATACGGCGGGAGATATAATGCACGGTTCCATATTTTTCGAGATTGCGGGCCGCTTTCAAATCACTAACCCAAATAATGAATCCAGTTCTTTCCGCAAACATCATCGTTCCCCGCCCTTCTATAAATGGAGACCGGCCCTCGAAAGGCCCGGTCCTTCACAATGTAAATCTAATCATTCATAAATCTGATCATTTGGCAGCGATTAGCTGCATCCACATTTGCCGCCGCTTCCGCAGCCACCTTTGGGATTTGGGTCATTACTCGGTACTTTAATGGTGGAGGATACGGCGAAGGCAATCGTCTCCGACATCTGAAACAGCATCTCGTCCAATGTTCGCTCCGCTTGCTTGAACCGCGCTACTGCTTCAAAGGACTCCAGTTCCTTTTCCAGCGCTTTTACCTGATCCTTCGCTGCATGATAGTCTGGGTGAAAATGGCCAAACCGCTGTGTTTCCTCAAATAATTCTTTCTTGGCATTCAGCCGGCGGATGCCCTCCTGAATCTCGGGACTTGTCTCCACTTGCTGCTTCCAATATAAATAATCCGATACTTCGGCAGATTGGTTAATCATGTCACCCAGTTCATATGCGCCCGTTAACACTTGGGCCATATCGACCGTGTTTATTTCCGCTACGCTCATGAATTATTCATCCTATCTATATATAAAGTTCTACTTAACGTAGACTCCTTCATCATAGCATATCCATGAAAGGTTAAGAAGAGTTTTTCCTGTAATTGCAAGTGAGAAAGTATTCAAAATTCGGTTTTGGTTTCATTTTATCACGCAAAGCCTCAGGTTTAGACATGATCTGGCAGAATAAGACGCATTGTATCCCAGCCTTCGGGTGTAAATGTTCGCCATTCTGGCGTGCATATCGATTCCCCGCTGTCCAGAAGGCACCAGGCCTCAAGTGTCCAGCGCTCGTGTCCCTTAACGTGCTGAGGAATCAGGACGAACGTATCCCCTCCTTTTCTTACGCCGAGCTTCACCTGCCATTCGATAGCCTGCAGTGCAATCTGACGCGCCGTGGACATATGATACTTCCTCCATTCCCTGTGCCATGTCTCGGGTACATCCGTTTTTCTAAGGGACCAGGCGGGTTCCTCCTGCTGAACCCCTTCCATATGAAGCGAAGCGGAATTTGGGCCTGCTGTCATGGCTGTCTTCATGCGTCCTTGAAGTAAACCTTGCACACCAGGACGATAAACAAAAGAAGACGACTTATGGCTCGAATTCGATCCCGTTTTTTTAACGAGACTAACAGTGTCCTGATTCTGATTCTGCGTCTGTGTTTGTGTTTGTGTTTGTGTTTGTGTTTGTTTTTGGGTTTGTTTCATCATCTGTGCTTCGCAATTTCTTGTCCAATCCTTCAAGGCACCCATCACATGCTCTGGCAAACGGCCATAACTATATTTCTCCAGAAATTGAACTGCCGACTGTCTCTCTTGTCCTCCTGCTATTGATTCGGCCTTCTCAACCCGCTCTTTGCACAGCCGATAGATCGACATCTGATCACGTATCATTCGTTCACAGTAATGCTCCAGCCCCCAACAGACTGCGGGAGACACGTCAGGGGGGACCATCACCTCAAAATCAGGCTGCACATACACTCTGGCGGATGCTTCCTCGACCTCTACCTGAGTATGATGCCGCGCAACATCCGCTTCAACGCTCCGAGCTGAGCTATGGATATCCATAAGCTCAGCCGGATTCATCAGCCAGCGAAACGCCAGCGCTCCATCTGCCGTCTCGCCAACCTCGCCAAACCCCCAGCCTGCCAAAGCCACCAGCCAGCTCTTCATTTTTGTATGGTCATGCTCACTTCTAATTCGATACCATCCATTCAAGCCCGGTGCTAACAAGGAAAGTTGATAACGAAAATGCTGCATCACTGGCTCTGAGTCTCCATATCGGTCCATGCACACCTGGAAAATCTTCCGATGCATTTTTGACCAGGACAGCGAGATCCATTGCTGCAGACGCTCTTGTCTGATCTCGAATCCCTTGTCCGTCTGCGTTACCAAATTCAGGCAAAGCAGCATATCCAGCAGGATAACGACATGTACAGGATATAAATCAGCATGGTCATAAGCAATATTCAGGTCTTCAAAATCAGCAGGAGATAAAATCGTTAATGTGCTTAACTTCTGCACACTTCGTTTATGTATGGTGCCCTTGGACGTGAGAGGTAATGCCTCCCTCTCGATCCAGGCGACCAGATGAAGCAGCTCTGCCGCTACATGCGGCTTAGCCTCACATATCACTCGCATAACAGGTTCATTCATCGCTTCAACCAAAGGATTGGCATGATCAGTACAGACCAGTGTCAGCACGATGAGATGTCTTTGCGGGATATAATACGTGCATTCGCCCCAGCTTTTGTGAACCGAGCTAATCCACCGTTTACGCCGAAGCATGGCAAAGGCCAGGTTGGCTTCCGCTCCGCTTAAACCTTCCTTGGCCCACACTTCAGGAGGCAGAAGAGAAGAAAAGCTTTGACCCGCATGTTTGTGAAAAAGCAAACCTAGCACCCGCCGCTCTGCTGTTCCAATCGCAGCCCATGATTCCAGACCGTGCTCTTCTCTCGTTGGGGCTTCCTGCTCCATCTCATATTCTAAATCAGACATCATATGCTCCTCCTCTGCAACATTTAATGGATCACATCTGATTCCTGCACAATCGCATATTCGTACCCCTGCTCAACCAGAAACATCTGGCGATGCAGTGCGAACTCCTGTTCCTTGCTATTTTCAGAAACAAGCGCATAGAAAAAGGCTTTATTCTCCTCTGCCTTGGGACGCAAAATGCGGCCGAGCCGCTGAGCCTCTTCCTGCCTTGATCCAAAGCTCCCTGAAATCTCAAGTGCCACCGCTGCATCCGGCAAATCAACAGCAAAATTGGCAACCTTGGATACAACAATCGTGCGTATATCCCCCTGACGAAAGGCGGAGAACCACTTGATTCGCTCCTGCTGGGACATCGATCCTGAGATAAGCGGAGCATCAATTTCCCGGGCAATCATCTCCAGCTGGTCGAGGTATTGACCGATGACAATCGTTGGTGCGTTGGCATGACGTTCAAGCAAACGTTTAACAACATTGATTTTGGCAGGATTTTCAGCTGCAAGTCGAAACTGATGTTTGCCCTCGGCTTGCACATAGGTCGATCTTAATTCAGGCGACAACGGGACCCTGACCTCCTGACACTTCACCTCGGCAATCCATCCTTCTTGCTCCAGCTCTTTCCATGGCATATCGTATAATTTCGGGCCAATCAGTGAGAACACATCCTGTTCACATCCGTCTTCACGCACAAGTGTAGCCGTCAGCCCTAAACGACGCGTTGCCTGAATGTCTGCTGTAGCCCGAAATACCGGAGCCGGCAGCAGATGCACCTCGTCATAGATGATCAGCCCCCACTTTCGTTCCTGCAAAAGGTGAATATGGCTGAACTCCGCATCCTTGGACTTGCGATGAGTCAAAATTTGATACGTAGCAACTGTCACCGGCTTCACCTGTTTCTTCTGACCGGAATACTCCCCGATCTGGTCGGAAGTAATCGTTGTTTTATCCTGAATTTCCTGCATCCACTGCCGGACAGATGTTGTATTGGACGTTAAAATAAGGCATTCGCATTGCAGCCGTTCCAGCACGGCTATGCCAATAACCGTTTTGCCTGCTCCGCAGGGAAGCACGAGCAGCCCGCTGCCGCCAGTGCCTTCGCCACCTGTAAAAGCATCAACGGCTTTTTCCTGGTATGGACGCAGCGTAAAGCCACCATCTCGTTCTCTCTTTCGGGATGCACTTCCCGTGGATAATTCCGCATCAGAACGCCAGCCAAATGAAAGCTCACTGCCTCTCCGATAACCTGCATAGTCCAGCACCGGATAACCAAGACGTGTCAGCTCCTGCTTCAGCAAGCCACGTTTCTCCCCTGATAGCAGAAGTTCATGGCGATTTACCCGTTCCATACGAAATGCTGCAATCGACCTTATCCCGTTCAGCTCATCCAGCAGCTGCTCATCTTCACTAACCAAACGCATGCGGACATGATCCGGCTCAGCGTGCAGCTTTAATTTGCCATACTGGTCCATAATTCTCCGCACGTCCTGCATGAGCGCCGAAGGCACACTCCAGCGTGACACCTGCTCCAGACTGGCGATGACTTGCTCCGACTGCCAGCCCAGTGCTGCCGCATTCCATAGGGACAACGGCGTAATACGATAGGTGTGAAAGGCTGAAGGTGTTTTTACAAGCTCCGCATACATGGAAATCTGTGCTCTCGCCGCTTCAAATTCAGCATGTCCAGTCTCAAGCAGCACCGTGAAATCCCGCTGAACAATGCAGGCACCTGACGGATTAAACGTCTTCATTTTTCTCTCCCTCCCTCACTATCTGCTAATCTGTCTCTGTTTCTCCAAAACCCAAAAAAGCACCCTGTCCATACCTCGGTATGATCAGGATGCCCAACTATAAGGTTTAAAATTCGGCTGCGTACCCCTTCACCATGGACACAAACAGCTTAACACCTGTCTGCATGGCGTCCTCGTCAAAATCAAACATCGGGTGATGATGTGGATACACTGCATTTTTCTCCGGATTGCCTGCACCGACAAACATGAAGCACCCCGGAACTTTTTGCAAATAATATGCAAAGTCTTCTGCCGGCATCAGCATAGGAGAGTTCTGAACCCGATCCGCACCAAATGTCGCTTCAGCCTCGCGGAAGAACCGCGCTGTCTCTCGCTCATCATTAACAACAGGAGGGTAGCCCATAATGTATTTCACCTGGGTTTCTGCACCATAAGCAGCCCCAGTCTGCGCTACCATCGCAAGCACACGTTCCTTCATTGCGTTTCGGGTCTCTTCATCAAAGGTCCGCACCGTACCGCTTAATTTGCACTGTTCGGCAATAACATTCTGCGCCGAGCCCGCTTGCATCGTACCAATCGTCAGCACAGCCGGGCGTAACGGATCAACCGAGCGGCTGACTACCGTCTGCAGCTGCATGACAAGGGCAGAGCCAGCGACTACACTATCTACTGTAGCTTGAGGCATCCCGCCGTGACCGCCTTTACCTTTGATATCAATATAAAAATCATCGGCCGCCGCCATCATTGGTCCTGCTGTGCTTGCAACCACACCTACAGGAATTGGCGTCCACAGGTGGATTCCGTAGATAACGTCTACCCCTTCCAGCGCTCCGTCTGCGATAACTTGAACAGCACCGCCTGGAAGCAGTTCCTCAGCCGGCTGGAACAGAAAGCGGATTTCTCCCTGCACCTCCTGCCTGTGACGGCTGAAATATAACGCCGTTCCAAGCAGCATTGAAATATGACCATCATGACCACAGGCATGCATAGCCCCAGCCTGCTGAGAAGCATATGCTACATTTTTCTCGTCCTGAATAGGCAGTGCATCCATATCCGCCCGCAGCATCACAACAGGCCCTGGCCTGTCTCCACGCAGTACACCAATCACTCCATGACCGCCTACATGTCGTTTAACCTCAATACCAAAGCTCTCCAGCATATCTGCCACAAAAGAGGATGTTTTCTCCTCATGAAAGGAAACCTCAGGATTGCGATGAAGGTGACGCCGCCATTCCACCATGTGGATCTGCAGATCTTCCCACCATATATTCGTTGTCATGTAACCCCATCCTTTCGATCATTAACGGCACTTTTCACAGTAGCTAACCTTCCTCTTCAAACCTGTTGCAGTATATTGTAGCAGAATTGCATGAAATCCGATACGAAAGGCCTTTGGAAAGCTTGCACGGGAAGGTGAAACATACTATCATAAACTAGAGTAACATACGAGAAATATACTCGGAAGCTTATGAGGAGGATCAAACGCTTATGATTTTTGAGAACACAGGCTTGGATGGCTTGAAAAGCGACTTGGCATACCTGGATGAGAGCGCCGAGAAAGTCGGATTTGTCCGGTGGCAGTGGGAATATTACCGTGCTACATATGACTACAAAATCGAAGACGAACAAACTAACTCAGAATACTTTGTACGCATTAATACGCGCGCGGTAGAAGGCAAGCTTGAGAAACCGGATACGGTTCTGGCCGTTGAAGCCGTTTATCTTGGCAAAGCCACTTTTCCGCATGGACTTGATTACGACTCTTCCGTTCCGCAGCCAGTCGTGAAGCTGGCGACCCAAAAATTACAGCAGCTCAAAGAACTGCTCGAAGCTTAGGCGGGCCTGCTATGAAACAACAAAAGGCCCAGACGAGAACGAAGAGAGGCACGCCGGATTTTCAACTGCTAATCCTCACTTTATTGTTGGTGGGCTTTGGACTGGTGATGGTATTCAGCTCCAGTTCCAGCATTGCAATTGCAAGCAAAAGTTTTAACAACGATGCCCTTTACTTCACGAAAAAACAACTTATGTGGGCGATTATCGGTCTGTTTGGCATGTTTTTTGCCATGAACATCCGCTTTAACAAGTACAAAAAGCTGTATGCTCCCTTTTTCCTGTTCACCACGGCGCTGCTGCTGCTCGTACTGATTACAGGAAAAGTGCTGAACGGTGCAAAAAGCTGGATTCATCTGTTCGGATTCAGTCTACAGCCTGCAGAATTTGCAAAAATCGCTATCATTCTTTATTTGGCTGCATTGATCACCAAAAAAGGGGAACGTTTCCGAGATTTCAAAACCGGTTATTTCCCCGTCTTAATTATCGTTGGCTTTATCGCAGGTTTGATCATGCTGCAGCCTGACTTCGGTACCTGCTTCATCCTGGTGTCCACCTGCGGTCTTGTTATTTATGCCGGTGGGGCCAGCATGAAACACATTATGGGCTCCATTCTGCTCGTAGTGCTTGGTGGAGGTCTTGCCTTTGGTGCAAATGCCCTGTTCTCCTCCATGTCTCCAAGCGCTCCCGCACTGGATGCCGCAACAACAGTAACAGCCGAACAGAACTACAAAATCGGCCGGATTCAGGCTTTCCTCAATCCATTGTCCGATATTAACGGTGGAAGCCTTAACCTCTACCGCTCTCTTGTAGCTATTGGTGACGGCGGCGTTACAGGCTCGGGACTTGGACAAGGCACCATGAAGCTGCATTATTTGCCTAATGCCTATAATGACTTTATTTTCTCTGTAATCGGAGAGGAGCTCGGCTTTATTGGAAGTACCCTGTTCCTGCTGGTATATTTGTATTTTATCTGGCGGGGAATCATTGTCTCGCTGCGGTGTCCAGATCCGTTTGGTACACTGGTGGGTATAGGCATTATGGGTCTGATCGCGATCCAGGCCTTCATCAATATCGGAGGCGTCACTCAAACGATCCCTGTAACGGGGGTTACACTGCCGTTTATCAGTTATGGGGGAACGTCACTCTTCGTCATGATGGTCGCGATGGGAATTGTGCTGAGCATCTCACGCACGAACAACCTTGAAGCCATCAAAGAAGAAAAAACCAAATCCGTGACGGTTCAAACGCGTACATCTCCTGCACTTCGTTCCCGGGACTCTATTCGCCGGGTTCGATAAGGCTGGAAAAGCATAAAAAAAGACTTTGCATCAGTTGATGCAGAGTCTTTTTTTATAGGGTCATCTTTTTACAGGTCGTCGCCTCGGAAAGATACACCTTCGACCTTTACGTTGACTTCAACGACACGTAATCCGGTCATCGTCTCTACCGCTTCTCTCACATTCTGTTGAAGCATACGTGAAACTTCATGAATCGGGGTTTCGTACAGGACGATGATGCGCAGATCAATGGCTGCTTCCAGCTGGCCGACCTCAACGCTCACGCCCTTCTGCACGTTTTTACCACTGAGACGCTTCGCCCAGCCCTCTGACAAACCTCCAGACATTGCGGCGATTCCAGGCGTTTCCATTGCAGCCATTCCAGCAATTTTCGCAACCACGTCATCGGCAATCCGGATGTTTCCGCTCTCCAATTGAAGTTGTTCTGCCATGCCACATCCTCCTTCACTTCGTTACTCGTATTTTAAATCGTTTCCACCCCAAAAAGCAAATTTAACTGAAAAAGATGCGTTTACAACCTGCCACCATTTGGTTATATTGAAATATGAAATTAATCGCATAAGTACATCGTGTCATTTTCCAAACAAAATAAAGTACATAACCGAGGTGTTTTTTGTGAGAAACCGGATTTCATCCTATTTGCTGATTGCATTTTTTGTACTCAGCGCCATCGCCCACTACATGAAATGGGATTCGATTCTGCAGTTCATTTTATCTGCCATTTCGGTTATTTTTGTCGCCGGCTTTTTAGGCAAGGCTACCGAAAATGTTGCCCATTATGCCGGACAGCGGCTGGGTGGATTTTTAAATGCTACGTTTGGCAACGCGGCTGAGCTGATCATCGCCATTTTCCTTGTCAAAGAGGGCCTGTTCGACATGGTCAAGGCCAGTCTGACCGGATCAATCATCGGGAACCTGCTGCTTGTGCTTGGACTCAGTATTTTCGCCGGAGGTCTGAAGTTTAAAATTCAGAACTACAACGTATCCCTTGCGGGGCTAAACGGCTCCTTGATGATTGTTGCCATTATCGCCCTGTTTGTTCCGGCTGTCTTCCTGAACACACATTCCATCACTCAACGGGATACAAATACACTCAGTCTCATCGTTGCGGGATTGCTCATTGCTGCTTACATCGCCTGGCTGCTGTTTTCCATGGTTACGCATAAAAGCTATCTTGCAGATGTAACTGACGATAATGATGAGGAACTGCCTCATGAGCATGCACCGGAGTGGTCGAAGAAAAAATCCATCCTGTATCTCGTCATCGCAACGGTGATGGTTGCTTTTGTCAGTGAATGGCTGGTCGGCACGCTGGAAGTATTCACTTCCGAGTTTGGCCTGAGCGAGCTGTTCGTCGGTGCATTCCTCGTGGCAATTATCGGGAATGCAGCTGAACATAGCGCCGCTATCATGCTTGCGATGAAAAATAAAATCGGGGCAGCGGTGGAAATTGCCGTAGGCAGCAGCTTGCAGATCGCCCTGTTTGTCGCCCCTGTGCTCATCTTTGTCAGTTACTTTACCGGGCGTACAATGGACATCGTGTTTACCACCATTGAGCTGGTTGCGATCGGTGTGTCTGTGTTCATAGCCAAGTCGATCACACAGGACGGCTCCACCAACTGGTACGAAGGCTTGCTGCTGCTGGTCGTTTATATCATTCTGGGGGTCTCCTTCTTCCTTGTATAATCGAGCAGCCCTGCTTCCATATGCTTGCTCATATGAAACAACATGAGCTGGCACAACTCAAAAAGGCGTCTATGGGAAACTCGTTGCCCGTAGATGCCTTTTTGAGTTCACATTGTTGTCATCCCACATACAAAAAAAGCATGCAGCGAACATGTGCATGCCTTCTATACTGACCCGCCCCGACGCAGGCTATTGCTCATTCTTTTTGTTCAGTGCTTCATATAAAATTGCCAGATTCCGTTCAAGCGCGCTAACCATCTGCTTCCCTGTACCTTCCGGAAGGAGCCCTGCACGAACAGCAAAATCCACTTCCTTGGAGAACCCATACATCTGTGTATCCAATACTTCCTCATAGAGAGGGCAGTAGCGGGTAGCCAGATTCTCCATCTGTACTTCGATAAGCTTCTGTATTTTATCTGCATCTTCTTGAAGAAGACTGATTGCTTTCAGGTTCAGCTGGTCCTGCAGATCAGATGAAGTCATGCATCATTTCCCCCCTATGTCCCAAAAATCGCGTAAAGACGTTCTATACCTAATATTAGACGAAATGAAGAGCTAATACAAGAACCTGACCAAAATAAGCACACAAGCTATAAGTACCTCGCGACCATTCTGTGCTCTGCACTCTTTGCACGTTGCGGAACTCTCCCCACAATGTTTTTTCTTTATTAAAAAACACCCCTGCCCTAAAGCAGAGGTGTTCTTAAACGTTGTTATTCAGAAGCGATGTTTACATTCAGACCATGCTTGGCGAATACTTCGGACATTGCCGCCTTCGCCTCATCAGCATCCGGGCCATGAACGTGCAGCTCATAGCTGTGTGTGCTGATCAGTGTTGTAAACAAACCCAAAATACTTTTTACATCGATATACTTGTTCTCTGAATGAAGCACGATTGAAGAAGTAAACTTGCCTGCTGTTTGAGCAATTTCTACTACAGCCGCATTATTACTCGACATAGGAATCCCTCCGTCTTTTCACTTTAGTATCATCTATTAATTACCACTACATGATACCGTGAATCCGCTTTCCTAGCAACTGCAAAATGCAGCTCCTATTTCAACTGGTCCGGATTCAAACATTCCAGCTCAGGGATGACGAAAATGCCATCTTTACGAATCAGCACATCATCAAAATAAATCTCCCCACCGCCGTAGTCCGGGCGCTGAATTAATACGAGATCCCAGTGAATGGATGAACGGTTTCCGTTATCTGTTTCTTCATATGCCTGACCAGGCGTAAAGTGCAGGCTACCTGCAATTTTTTCATCAAACAAAATATCCTTCATCGGGTGCAAAATGTGCGGGTTGAATCCAATAGCGAACTCACCGATATGGCGCGCGCCTTCATCCGAATCCAGAATTTCATTCAGACGTTTCGTATCATTGCTGGATGCCTCAACAATTTTACCATCCTTGAACGTAAATTTAATATTCTCGAACGTAATCCCGTTATACAGCGTTGGGGTATTATAACTGATCGTACCGTTCACGGAATCGCGAACAGGCGCGCTGTACACCTCGCCATCCGGGATATTTTTTTGCCCGGAGCATTTCTCTGCACCAATGTCTTTGATCGAGAAGCTCAGATCTGTTCCCGGTCCTGTAATCCGCACTTTGTCCGTGCGTTTCATGAGACTCGCAAGTGAATCCTGTGCTTTATCCATTTTCGCATAATCCAGGTTGCATACGTCAAAGTAAAAGTCTTCAAATGCTTCTGTACTTGTATTGGCGAGTTGTGCCATGCTTGCGTTCGGATAACGAAGCACCACCCATTTCGTATGTTTGACACGCTGCTCGCTATGTACCGGATGAGAGTATAGAGCATTGTACAGCTTCATCTTTTCTTCCGGTACATCGGACAGATCGTTTACATTCTCTCCGGCACGAATACCGATGTAACACTGCATTTGTTTCATACGGTTCAGATCAATCTCTGCCCACGTTTTCATCATCTCTTCTGTAGCATGTTTGAGCATCGCACGTTGAACCGTTCGATCCGTCAATTGCACGAAAACGTTACCGCCTTTTTTGCCCACTTCCTCAATAATGGCATTCATCAGATCACGCTCTGATCCAATCATCTCAACCAATACATTTTCACCGGGCTGTACATCAACAGAATAACCGACCAGGTTTGCTGCAAGCTTCTGAATTCTAGGGTCCTTCATATGATAAATCCTCCTGTCATCTGCCATTCAATGAATTGAACAACGGTAAATTACGTTACTATTGTAGCACGCACCAGGCATCCCGTCAGCAGGCAGTCACAGGTTTTAATTTATTGATATGATTTGAAATTGACATCGGTGACCAGGGCCTCCACATTATTTCGGTTGCTGTTATCTTTATACTTCATCTGACTTTCCGAAGAAAGGCGCATGGGCAAGCTTGTTTTACGATCAACTGTAAGGTGGTACACCGTATGAACCTCCGCCTTCTCGAACATCTTCTGCATGGAAGTCTCTCCCTGCTGCCACACCTTCTGCAGCTCCTCCTCCAGCTTTCCCTGATTTGCACCTTTTACCTGAGTCGCCTTATGCATATACTCTGTCCGAATCGCATCCATCTCGTCGGTCAGCTGACTTGCTGCCCAGGCTTTGGCGTCCTCTGGCGCAAGTTCAATGCGTAATATACGCGTTTGGCGCCCCGATCCATATTCGGATTGAATTGTTTTTTTCATCATATCAATCTGCTCCAGTTGGGCAATAGGATTAAAACGGGATAGTGATCCGCGCAATGGCTCATGCTCCGCTGCCAAGGCAGTCCATTGTCCTCTTTTCCGCTCATACGAAGCACTGAAGCCGCCTGGTTGTCCGTTATGGTTAACTGCATTCATGGAGATGCCTGAACCTGCTGCAGCTACTGAGCCAGGCAAGCGGGTCTGCAGCATCAGCCGATCATGCTCCTCCAGCTTTCCTTGGAATTTGAACTGATTTTCAAACATTGCACTGTTTTCTCGTCGTAGTCCTGCTTCCCCTTCAAACGTCATCGTCTCCTTCCCCGCTATGCCTGATAAGGCCAAAGCAAAGATCTCTTCCGGTGTCCGATCCCGCTGGAGTATGCCACAACCCGGAACGACTGCCAGCATAACACACAAGGTTAACAACAAAGTCCGCATCGACTGACGGCTCAGCATATGCAATCCACCTTTCGGTCATTTTCTCCATAGATTGCCCCCACCGTATACACTTATACTTACAAAAAAAAGAGAGCCGACTCCGCAACGGGAATAGCTCTCTTAACGTGTGGCTTCCTGCTCTTCGATAACAATTCGATTTCGTCCCCCGTTCTTCGCACTGTACAGTGCCATATCTGCACGGTAAAACAGGGACTCCACACTTACTCTCTCGTCCATCCAATTCCATTCCGCAATACCACTCGACACCGTCACAGACGGCCGGGTCTCAGCCTCCACTCGTGTACGAATCAGCTCAGCATAAGCCAGCGCCTGATGAATTCCGATCTGCGGCATGTAGATGGCCAGCTCCTCCCCACCCCACCTTGCACATATATCCTCAGGCCGAACCGAACTGGTGACAATGTCACTCACTTGCTTCAATACCTGATCTCCGGTTTGATGACCGAAGGTATCATTCACCTGTTTGAACTGGTCAATATCAACGACAACCAATGAACCGCAGTAATCATGAGCCTGACGCTCGTGAATGATGTTATCCAGATAGTGTCTTACGTACAGTCCTGTTAACATATCCAGATTAGCCAGACGTCGTACTTCTGCATGCAAGGTGGCATTCGTTATTGCAAGGCCAAGATGAATGGATAACATCTGAAGCAGGCGATAGTTGTCATATGAGAAAAAATGCTCCCGTTCATGGGCCAGCAGAATTGCGCTCTTCACCTGACCATCTACCCGGATTGGAGCTGCAATCAAAGACATGGCGCCAGTAAGCTCCATAAAGCTGGAGGTAACTTTGTCAAATTGCGTATAATCGGATATGATTAACGGCTCCTCCGTCTGATACATATAACCAGCAATGCCGGAGTCCACCGGATACGTTTTATGACTGATTTCTTTAACATTGGTGGACATGACCTCAAATCGGTTCGTACTGTCATTCAAGCGCAAAATGCAGCAAAAATCAGCTTGAAACGTATGCTTGAGCTCTTGCCCGGAAAATTGATAAATCTCCATCAATTGCAAACTTTTGTTGAGACGTTGTGTGAGATCATTGATTACACGAAGTTCCTGGATGAGCATGTGGGACTGTTCATGCAACTTAGCATTCTCAAAAGCAGTCCCGGCCGTATCCGCCATCATTGCAATGAGCTGCAGATCGGAATCCTCTATCAATTCCTCGTTCATCTCGATATGAAAAACACCATAGATGCCTTGTTTGCCTTTCAGCGGCAAGCCCACTTCAATGATACGCCTCTCCATTCCTTCAGATCGGGATACGATTAGCTTGCCCTCCATAAAGGATCGCACGCAAATGTCCTCTCCGCGCTCCTGTACAAGCAAAGGCTTGATTCTTGGATTAAAATTCCTTTGATCCTGAGACATATACAACATAATGTTCGCTGAAGGATAGAGATAATCCATACTTACAAAAACCTCGTCTAGTATAGCCCCGACATCCATCTTGTCGTGCATCCGCTGTACAATCTGAAAAAGAATAGATCTCCGGTGCTCCTCGCGTGCTGTTTGTTCGTGTGCATGCAGCAAATCCGTCATAAATATGTATTCGAATCTTCGGTAAAAGCAAGTACGATAGTGCAATGCCTCAGATCGAACCACAGCTTCTGAAGTTTCGGATAAGCTGGTTTCAAAAACAAGAGCAATGAACACGGCAAACAAATCTCTATTTGATCTCGAAAATAACGGCTCGGCAATAAGCAGATAGTCTCCTTGTATGCTGGTCCCGCTTCGGGACAGCGTACTTTTTTTCTCTGCACATTCCAAAGCCAGCAAACGTACATTGATGGCTGGGTCGAACTCCTGACCGGGGTCCTGCCCGACGCACTCACCTTCTGTGTTCCATACACTGTATACAGTAAAAGCCCTGTCCAGCGGGGAATGCAGCTGGCTTGTCCAATCCTTGTACGCTTGCCCCAACAAACTGCTTAAATATGAAAAATCAAAAGGGGTAATGTCCATTTTTTGCATCCACAACGCGTGATCATCATGAGATGGCGACACATTAAACGATGTGGAATCGCCCGCACTTCCCGAGTTCAGGCTGGCAGGTATACTTCTTAGATGTTCCAACATGTCAGGCGCTCCTTTGCACCGTTTTTGCATCCGGGTGGATGCATTAATCTGCATTTAACTATCGCAAATCTGCAAAACAATCGCAAAACCTTGGTACACAAGATTGTTTAAAGTTAAGATACCATCTATTTTACTCTGTTTAAAGCTTTTTTGCATCCATATTTCAGAAAATTGTCCCATTATTTTAGGCCCAATGACCTATCGACAAATTTAGACTATTTTCTGACTTTATCTATTGCTTGACTTTGACGCTTACAGAAGGTAAAATAAATTGTTGATGAAGACTACTTCGGTGTCTTTAAATTTGGGCGTTACCGGTTGTGTCACCCTCATTCTTTTTGTTGCTTTCAGGACAGCGGCTGAACTTTCCTGATTGTTCTATGCGAGGCCAAGCCCGCATCAACAAATTGGAGCGCAAACAGAGCCCTATATGAACTTTAACTAAAAAGGAGCTACTTTAAACATGGCACGTTACACTGGTCCTAAATTTAAATTGAGCCGTCGCCTCGGCATTTCCCTGAGCGGAACAGGCAAAGAATTGAAACGCCCTTTCCCTCCAGGTCAGCACGGAGCTAACCAACGCAGAAAAATGAGCAACTACGGTATGCAGTTGCAAGAAAAACAAAAATTGCGCCACATGTACGGTTTGGGTGAAAAACAATTCCGCACATTGTTCTCCAAAGCGCAAAAAATGCAAGGTATTGCCGGTGAGAACTTCATGTTCTTGCTTGAGTGCCGCCTTGACAACCTCGTTTACCGTCTTGGCTTTGCTAACTCCCGCGCTGGAGCGCGTCAATTGGTAGCACACGGTCACGTAACTGTAAACGGCAAAAAAGTCGATATCGCTTCTTACCAAGTAAGCCCTGGCGATGTAATCGGCTTGCGTGAAAGAAGCCGCGGTTTGTCTTCCGTTAAGGAAGCTTTGGAAAACCGTACGCATCTTCCAGCATACGTTGAATACAACGAAGCAGCTGTAGAAGGTAAATTCATCCGCTTGCCTGAGCGTGCTGAATTGTCCCAAGACATCGATGAAAAACAAATCGTCGAGTTCTACAACCGTTAATCGTTGCACCACAACACAAAGACAACTGCTTGAGAACTTCTCGGCAGTTGTTTTTTTGTGTCTTTTTTTGTTTTTTCATAGCGTATCTTCATTATTAACCTTTACATAACGATATTATCATTAAACATAAATACAGATTGATCTTTAGAGAACAGTTCATAAAGACATCATGGGGGGGGCTGCATATGCAATTTTTGAGAAATATTAAACTGGGGGTAAAGCTTGGTGTGCTGCTTGGGGTGGTACTCCTCTGTTCGATCGGTGCGTTAATCGCTTTTAACACCAAAGCCATCTATGACAAAAGCCTGCAATACGGCGAGTCTGTTGCGGCACAATCGGCAAATACAGCAGTAAATGATTTTATGGGCGATATCAATCAGTTAAGAAGCTCCTTGGACAGCCTGGGTACAACCATCGTTGATGCCGCAAAAAACGGATCGATGAGCCGTGAAGATATCGTTCGTATTTTGGAGGAGCATCTGAAGAAGGATGACAAGGTGTTCGGGATCTATACCGGCTTTGAGCCAAATGCCTTTGACGGCAAAGACGCCGAGCATGTCAACAAAAGCAAGTATGATGATGCGACCGGACGATTTATTCCTTATATCGTGAGAGATGGTAACTCGTTACATTACGAGCCGCTGACCACCTACGAAGGAACAGGTGACACAAGTAAATATTATCAGCAGCCCAAGGCCACCAAAGCATTGTACTGGACTGAACCTACAACCTACAAGGTAGCCGGCAAAGAAATCTCTCTCGTCTCCATTGTTCTCCCGCTCCTGGACGAGAATAATACATTCCTGGGCATCATCGGAGTTGATTTTACAATTGAACGCTTCCAGCAAAATATCTCAGCCCTTAACCCTGACCAAGGATATGCGATGTTGATTACAAGCGAGGGACGCATTGCCGCCCACGGCTCCAGGCCCGAGCTTGTCAAGGAAAACGCTCAGGTCACCGCGGATACTCAAGCCGTTATTCAGCGTATTACAGCAGGCGAGTCTGGATTCTACAGTTCAATCGACAATGCCAAGCCAGATTTGTTTATCGCTGAGCCGGCGAAAATGCCTGGACTTGAATCAAGCTGGTTTCTGGTATCTGCCTTGCCCAAAGATGTCATTCTGAAGCCGTTCTACGAAAGCCTGAAGTGGTCTGTCATTATCGCTATATTCGCAGTGCTTCTGCTTGCTGGCGTTGTGACGTATACCATCCTCTCCATTGTGAAGCAATTAAACCGTGTAAATGTGGTTGCCGGACAACTGGCAGGTGGAGATCTGACGCAAAAATTACCTGTAAGATCGAAGGATGAATTCGGAGTTATGGCTGTTCATATGAATGACATGATGACTACGCTACGTCATACGATCTCCGTTATTTCCGAGCATGCCTTATCTGTAGGTTCAACTTCGCAGCAACTGACAGCCGGTGCGGAAGATACAAGCAAAGCTGCAGAGCAGATGGCACTCACCGGACTCGAGGTATCCAAAAAGGCTGAGAAGCAGGTCGAAGAGCTGCAGCATTCCTCCCGCTCGATGAATGAAATATCCACAGGGATCGGAAAGATAGCAGATGCGGCTGCCGAGGTAAGCCAGGCCTCCAAGTCGGTCACAGAACGGACTTCTTCTGGTACTGACAAGATGAAGGCAGCTATGGATATGGTTGAACGTGCGAATTCTTCTGTCCAGTCCTCTATGACCGCGCTGGAGCATTTCCAGCAGCGCTCGGAGGAAATTGGACGAATTACAGGTATGATTACGGAAGTCAGTCGTCAAACCAATCTGCTTGCACTTAATGCTTCTATAGAAGCTTCGCGTGCGGGTGAACACGGACGCGGATTCGGCGTAGTCGCTGCCGAGATTCGCAAGCTTGCTGAGCAGTCCAATCAATCGGCCTCCGACATTGCAGCGTTGATTCAATCGGTGCAGCATGAGGTTCGAGCTATTGTGGACAATATGGAAACGGGAAGTGCTGAAGTAACTCACATCGCAGAGGTAATGAACGAGAGCGGTGAGCTTTTCTTATCCATCTCCTCCCAGATTGCAGACGTGAACGAGCAGATTGAGCAAGTTTCCACCATCGCCAAGCAGATGTCAGACGAATCGCAGCAAGTCGACTCCTCTCTAGAACAACTTAAAGTGATCGGTCATGAAACGGCTGACCATGCCAATCAGGTGGCTTCCGCTTCCGAGAAGCAGCTGGCATCTATGGAGGAAATCACTGCCGCCTCCGCTGCTCTGGCACATCTCACTCAGGAGCTGCTGGAACTCATCCAGCGTTTCAGAACGTAATGACAGTTTAATGTAATATTTTTCTGAAACAAATGGGAACTTGTATCTCTTCAAAGCTGTCCTGCTCTCATGCAGTGACAGCCTTTTTCCTTTGTTTTTCAACTCATGAAATGTCCCCCGATATCACATGCTATATAGCATAATCCATGCCAGATTGGCAAATTTCGACCAATACTTGTATTTCTCAGGCATGCAAACGGACCTTTTTATGCTATAATAAGTGCTGTTAAAAGGAGGAAGACACTGAATGGGTGATGTTACTAAGAAAAAGCCTGAAGAGCAGCCTGTACGCAAGCGTAGCTTTGCTCGCAGACTGGGCAGCTTTGTTCTATGGATGGCTGTGCTTGGATTAATGGGCGTACTGTTCGTGGGCGGTGCTCTGATGGGTTACGTCAGTTCCATCGTTAAAGACGAACCCGTGCGTTCCAGGGCCCTGATTGAACAAAAAGTCAGCGAAAACTCCATCACAGGCTTTGCTTATTTTTCCGACGGCAGTCCGATTGGTCAACTGCGAACGGAAGAAGACCGGCGTCCGGTCACCTTAGACCAGATTCCACAAAAGGTTATTGATGCCGTTGTTTCGATTGAAGACAATCATTTTTACGAACATAAAGGTGTAGACATGAGCGGAACGCTCCGTGCCGTGAAGCAGAAAGTGCTGAAAGAATCAGTACAAACAGGCGGCAGTACACTTACACAGCAATTAGCAAGACGTGTATTTCTAAATCTGGATCGTACAGAAGATCGTAAAGTGAAGGAAATTTTGTTATCTCTCCGACTGGAACGTTTTCTGACCAAGGACGAGATCATGACAGCCTACCTGAACAAAGTACCTTTCGGTAATGGCTCAAGCGGTTACAACGTATATGGAATCAAAGCAGCAGCCAAGGGACTGTTTAATATCAATGATCTCGAAAAAATAAACATCGCTCAAGCTGCTTATTTGGTTGGATTGCCTCAGTCGCCCTCTTCCTACTCCGCCTTTAATGGTAAAGGGGATTTTGTAGAGGAAAAGTTTGATCGCGCCATCAATCGTCAACGTCTCGTTCTTCGCCGAATGCTTGAACTGGGCAAAATCTCGCAATCTGAATACAGTGATGCTCTTGCCTTTGATATCAAAAGTTCGCTCGCGCCGAAAACCGTTAAAGCTTATAACACTTATCCATACCTTATGATGGAAACGGAACGTCAGGCAGCGCAGATCTTGATGCAGCAGCTGAGCGAGAACAAAACAAAGGCTAGTGGCAAAAGTACAGACGCAGAAACAAGCAGCAAGGAGAACAGCGCACTGCTGGAGGAAGCGCAATCCCAGCTGCGTACTGGCGGGTATCGTGTCTATACAACGATTAACAAAAATATTTACAAAACGATGCGTACGATTGCCGAGGATGACAGCAATTTCTCTGCTGATGATCCTGTCAAGGGAAAAGAGCAGACTGCAGCCATGCTCATTAATCACAAAACAGGTGCTATTCTGGGCATGATTGAAGGTCGCAGCTTCAAAGACGAGCAGATGAACTATGCAACACAGATGGTCCGTCAGCCAGGTTCAACAATGAAGCCGATTGCTGCCTACTTGCCAGCTCTGGAGGAAGGTCTTATTCAACCCGCCTCCATTATTGATGATTCACCAATCATCCTTAAAGACGGCTCTAGCGGCTACCATATTGCCAAAAATGCTAACAACCGCTACCAAGGTCTGGTAACAGCCCGCAGAGCATTGAATTACTCGCTGAACATTCCGGCCCTAAAACTTTTCAATGAGGAGGTTGGAATCGACAAAGCCTGGGCTTTTGCGAAAAAGCTTGGAATTACGACGATTCAGAAGCAGGATTATCAGGCACAGACTGGTGTTCTTGGCGGACTTCAATACGGTGTAACGGTTGAAGAGCTGACAAGTGCCTATGGTGCGATTGCCAATAAAGGCGTATACAACGATTCTTACATGATCAGCAAAATTGTCGACTCCAAGGGTAATATCGTATATCAGCATGATCGTGAGCCTGTGCAGGCGTTTTCGGAGCAAACAGCCTATCTGATGACAGATATGCTGCGTACCGTCATCACTGAAGGTACAGCCGATAAAGTGCGGGAAAACTACAAGTACAGATCAAGTGTACCGATTGTAGGTAAAACAGGCTCCACTCAAAACTATGCGGATGTCTGGTTTGAAGGTTACACGCCAGATGTTACGCTCGGTGTATGGGTCGGTTATAAACAGCCGATTAACACACTGGAGACCAAGTCACAACGCAAACGCGCTCAGCAGCTCTGGGCAAAAATTATGAATGAAGTGGTGGAATCACAGAAGGATCTTTTCGTGACCAATTCATTCAAAAAGCCGTCAGGCATCGAAACCCGGACGGTATCTGCATACAGCGGCAAGCTGCCTACATCGCTGACCGATAAATTTGTTACTGACATTTTCAACAGCAAATTTATTCCGAAGGAGAGCGATGATGCTGTCGCTAAAGCAAAATATATTACGTACAATGGTGTTAATTACATCCCTCGAGATGAAACACCAGATGATATGCTGAGAGAAAAAACGGTCATCAAACGCAAAAAGCCAATCTCGGATCTCATTAAAGAATTGCAAAATGCTTTTAAACGAATGAGCCGTCACGAGTCACTGGCCTACTACCTGCCAGAAGATGCTGGTGCTGATCTGCCGACAGAGGTTGATCCGCGTAGCGATAACGGCAAAGCACCTGACGCACCAGGCAACGTGCGTCTCTCCATCTCGGGAGAGCGTGCAACGATCACATTTAATGCTACACCTGAAAGTGATGTAGTTGGTTATCGCCTCTATCGCTCAGTCAATGGTGCCGGCTTCCAAAACCAGGGCCAGGTCGTGCTGACAGGTGAGTCCAGATCGTTCTCTGCTTACGCAACATTAAGCGGCAACTTTGCATTCTATGTCACTGCGGTAGACGTTGCAGGCAAGGAATCCGCACCAAGTGCAATTGTGAGCAGTGCAGGTGTTACTCCGCCTGCGAATGAAGATAAGGAGCCAATTGAAGTCCCGGGCACTGTGGTAACACCAGGAGAGGCAGTGAATGACAACGCCCCAACAACCGTTCCAGGCACACCAGGTCAAGTCGGTGTCTCTGCGCTCTCCCAAGGCCTTCGGATTCAATGGTCATCCAATCAGGAAGCAGACAAGGTACAAAGTTACGCAGTCTATTACAGTGAGACAGGTTCTGGAGCTTACACCAAAATCGGAACAACCTCCGGTACAAGTATGGATTATGGTGTGCCCTCATCCACCAGCGGCTGGTTCAAAGTATCTGCCATCAACAGTGTTGGCGAATCGGACGCTTCTGCAGCGGTACATTATCAGCCTTGATATGACGGTCTCTCTGAGTCCTCATATCCACAATATACAAGCCGCATGTCCAGTGAGTTAAGTACACTGGACATGCGGCTTGTTCGTGTTATAAAAGGTGTAAGCATGCTTGTTTATGTTTTGTGCGTCATCACATGATTCGCGATACCTTCGTTAGTTGTTAGTTAGTTAGTTTAGTTTAGTTACCGCTTCTCTTCAACAACGTTCAAAGAAGCCTGGTTCACGCTATACGCATGAGCCAGGCTTCTGTTCTTTCAAGCGAGCCCTTCAATCTAGATAATTAGTAGATGATCAATCTTCGATTGTAGACAAGTCACCGGTTGGCAAATCAAGCTCCCATGCTTTTAATACACGACGCATAATTTTGCCTGAACGTGTCTTCGGAAGCTTCTCCTTAAACTCAATCTCGCGCGGGGCTGCGTGAGCGGACAAACCTTCTTTGACAAATCGATAGATTTCTTCCTTGAGCTCCGGGGTGGCCTCATACCCTTCACGAAGCGCGACAAACGCTTTGATGATTTCCCCCCGGGTTACATCCGGTTTGCCGATAACGCCCGCTTCAGCAACTGCTGGGTGCTCTACCAGCTTGCTCTCCACCTCAAACGGCCCAATTCGCTCGCCAGAGGAGTTGATCACATCATCAATACGTCCCTGGAACCAGAAGTAGCCATCCTCATCCATGTAGGCTGAATCCCCGGATACATACCAGCCGGTTAGCCTGAAATACTCCTCATACTTGGCTGGATTGTTCCAGATCTTGGCCATCATGGACGGCCATGGTGCACGAATGGCAAGATTGCCCATGCTGTACGGCGGCAGCTCCTGTCCCCGGTCATCTATAATGGCTGCTTCGATGCCTGGCAGAGGACGTCCCATCGAACCCGGTTTGATCGGCATACCCGGGTAGTTACAGATTAATTGTGCGCCAGTCTCAGTCATCCACCACGTATCATGAATTCGCTGACCGTAAGCCTTCCAGCCCCAACGTACCACTTCAGGATTGAGCGGTTCGCCTACCGACATCACATGGCGCAGGCTGCTCAAATCATGCTGGGCAATCGTCTCATCCCCTGCACCCATGAGCATACGGAAAGCTGTAGGAGCACTATACCATACACTGACCTTGTTTTTTTCAATCGTGCTGTACCAATCCTGTGGACTGAACCGGCCGCCGCGGATCACATTGGTTACTCCGTTCAGCCAAGGCGCAAAAATGCCGTAAGAAGTGCCTGTTACCCAGCCCGGATCAGCGGTACACCAGTATACGTCATTCTCTCGCAGGTCAAGCACGACCTTGCCTGTATAGTAATGCTGAATCATCGCATTCTGGACGTGATATACACCCTTAGGTTTTCCGGTAGAGCCGGACGTATAATGAATCAGCAGTCCATCCTCACGCGTCAGCCATTCGACCTCGATATCATCTGCAGCAGCCGCCATTTCTGCATCAAAGTCGATCAGTCCCGCATCAGACTGCGGACCTCCGCCGACGACAAAAATATGCTTCAAGTCCGGCAATTCGGAACGTTTAATCCGCCCCAGCAGTTCTGGTGTCGTCACCAGTGCCACAGCTCCACTGTCTTCCAGCCGATCCTTCACCGCCGTTTCCATGAAAGCCTCAAACAACGGGCCAGCTACAGCCCCTACCTTCAGAATACCCAGCAGACTGAAATAAAGCTCTGGACTTCGCGGCATAAAAATAAAGACACGATCTCCTTTGGCTACACCATATTTACGCAGTACATTACCAAAGCGGCTGGACTGCTCGCTTAGATCAGCGAAGGTGTATGCTTCCTCACGTGAAGCGTCGCTGTACAGCAGTGCCGTCTTCCCGCCTCTGCCTTCCAACACATGGCGATCAATCGCCTCATGTGCCATATTCACTTTTCCGCTGGCGTGCCACGTAAAGTGCCTTTCTACCGTTTCCCAATCGAACCGGCTTCTAGCTTCCGTATAATCGCCCAGATTCGACTCAGACACCACCGTTTGCAGCATCTCATTATGTGCTTGACTCATGCTTGCCAGCCTCCTTCAACTCGACATTCGATTCCCGACAGGGTTGCTTCGTATTGCCTTTGTGTTGACTGAACTTCCAGTTAGCGCTTACATTAGTAGAGAGAAAACTACTTTCACGTACTTGCCTGACCCAACTGATGCACATAAACGGTGTTGAATTGTGAACAATTTTTGTCAACGCAATTATATCAAATTTGATCAAACATCGTCTATGGCTTTTCAACTTTTCGATTTTTTGCTATAAGTAGGGGGAGAAAGGAGTATGAACCATGGAGCATATCAAGGAGCATCACATGCGTTCCATCTTCAAGTCCGACCACCGAATTACGGTTGAGGGCCCTGTGCAAGCCGACCAGATTAGACGTATGGCTTTCCATGCCGATCTGGATGCCTTTCGGCGTCCGGCAGAACAGCAGGAGGCTCTTGCCGAGATTGCTGATTTACCTGAAGGACGCATTATTATCGCACATGAGAATGACGTCATTATCGGCTATGTAACGTTCCACTATGCTGATGAATGCGAACGCTGGTCTGAGGGCAACATGACTGACCTGATCGAACTTGGGGCCATCGAAGTCGCCGACGATTACCGTTCCCTTGGAGTGGGGCGTGAAATGCTGCTTACTGCAATGGAAGACAAGTATATGGAGAATTATATTATTTTCACGACAGAATATTATTGGCATTGGGACCTGAAGGGCAGCGGGCTGACCGTATGGGACTACCGTAAAATGATGGAGCGGCTTATGCAGAACATTGATATGACCTGGTATGCAACGGATGATCCTGAAATCTGCTCTCACCCCGCGAACTGCCTGATGGTTCGGATCGGTAATCAAGTCCCTATGAGCTCGGAAGAACAATTTGACCGTGTGCGCTTCCGTCATCGATTTATGTATTAACACGATACGAAGTGCCGTTCATTTTATACATAAAAACCGCCTTGCAGAACATTCTCCATCTGAATGGAAGTGGCTCTGAGAGGCGGTTTATATATAGAATCACATATGTTCAAGCATATGCTCCACAATGCGGTGGGAACGCTGTGAAGACTGTACGGTGAATTCGGCAAAATTGACATGCGCGGAGCCATCAGCCTTGTCAGACATGCTGCGCAGTACAACAAAAGGCACACGGTTCATATAACATACCTGGGCAACGGCTGCCCCTTCCATCTCGGCACACGCTCCATCCATCTCCGTGTACAGCATGTTCACGGTCTCTTTGCTCGCGATAAACTGATCCCCTGACAACACCTTGCCAATGCGGTAATGGGCCCCCTGCGCTTTGCAGGCTTCCTCGGCCAGCGCAATCAATGAAGCCTCGGCTGGAAATGCTGATGTTTCCTGATATGGAATGACTCCACGCTCGAATCCCAGCGGCGTTACGTCCATGTCATGCTGCACACATACGGAAGAAATCACCATATCTCCAATGTTCAGGTCGGGATGCACCGCTCCGGCTACACCTGTGAAGATGACACGATTCACTTGAAAACGATCAATCAGAATCTGCGTCGTTACCGCCGCATTGACTTTCCCTACGCCTGACTTGCATACAACAATCCGCTTGCCAAGCCACTCGCCAGCAACGTACGTAATGCCCGTCTGTTTCACCGTTTCATGCTGCTTCATCCCTTGAAGCAAAAGCTGCACTTCTTCATCCATAGCACCCATAATGCCTATCGTTTCACGCATTGTTGTATCCTCCCTGTTTGCAATTCAATCATCCTGTATGTGACATCGAAGCATGTTCACCAAGCCGTTTTCAGCACAAAAGCCCCGTTTCCGGAGCTTATGCACAGCCAAACTCTATGTAGAGAGAACGCCTTCTCCCTTTCTTTTAATCCAGTAAATAAACAGATTAACCCGCGTGGCTTACAGACAGACGCAGAATCGTTTCATGCGGCAAAATCACTCTCGGATTCTCCACATTTTCCTTCTTCATCAGCTTGGTCAGCAAACGCATCGCTACCGCACCCAGATCATACATCGGCTGGGCTACTGTCGTTAACTGCGGACGTACCATAGAAGCCATACGGATGTTATCCACACTAATGATTGAGAAGTCATCCGGTACTTTCAGCCCATCATCCTGAATGCTGTGAATGGCACCAATCGCCATTTCGTCTGTTGCCGCAAAGATCGCTGTCGGCTTTTTCTTGAGTCCAAGGAAATATTTCATCGCTTCCACACCGGATTCATAACGATAGTTACCGATCCGCACCAGATCCTCCTGGTATTCAATGCCTGCAGCTTCCAGTGCTTTCTTGTAACCTTGGAAACGTGCAAATCCGTTAGCAGGGTCCTGCAGTGTACCACTAATCATTGCAATTTCTCTGTGACCATGGCGAATGAGCGTGTTGACTGCATCAAAAGCTGCTGCTTCATGATCAATATCAACAGAAGGGAATGTGCCCTTCTCATCACTTGTCGCACACAATACAATCGGCACCGCTGCAGATTGGAACGCTTGAATGTGTTCATCCGTTACCGTTCCACCCATGAAGAGCAGACCGTCTACTTGTTTCTCCAGCAATGTGTTGATTACACGAATTTCTTTTTCCTTCTTTTTGTCCGCATTACACAAAATGATATTGTAATGGTACATATTCGCAATATCTTCAATCCCGCGAGCAATCTCCGCAAAGGTCGAGTTCGAAATGTCCGGAATCACGACTCCGACCGTAGTCGTTTTTTTACTAGCCAGACCACGGGCTACCGCATTCGGGCGATATCCAAGTCGTTCAATTGCTTCGTATACTTTTTTCCGCGTCTGCGGTTTGACATTAGGGTTATTGTTGACTACCCGTGATACCGTTGCCATAGACACTCCAGCTTCACGTGCCACATCATAAATGGTTACCGTCACAGTACTTCGCTCCATTACCAGTAAATTTTCATTCCATTTTCATTAAGGTTTATATTACGACAAATTATAGCATTAATCAATTAAAATAGGCTCTAAGCCTCACTTAAAATGTTAGCAAGCGTCCTGCTGGTAATCTGTGAATGGGAAGTATGCCATACGGGCATGCCATTTTTGACCAGAATGACCTGGGGCGATTCGTGCTTCACACTCAGCTTCTCTGCCGCTTCATTGGATACAGGGCGGTCTTCTACCACATAAATCATGCCATATTTCACGCTTTCATTCGGAGAGTTATGCAAATAATCATTCATCTCCTGATAAGCATGCGCGCTGATTGGACAGCGGGTGCTATGCTTGAACAGAAGCAAGGGTTGATCCTCCGTTGCCTGCACTGCGGAGTTTAGCTGTTCAATACTTGTCATTCTAGTCATGTCAGCCATTCGTTATACATCCCCCTTTATCAGCAATACCGCCGTGTTGAGCGTTTTCACTCTCCGATATCTTAACAAAAAGTGAGCAAAAAATCCAATTTTCATGAAAGCAAGCATTGGGCACGTCAAAACTAGACGGCATTTGAGAAATGCGCCCGCCACACAAACCCGGACAATTGTCCCAGTCTGCGCTGGGTGTCTTCCATCCACGCTTTGTCTTCGGCTTTGTGAGCGTATCCCATAATATCCAGCAGCAGATTGATTCGCTCTTGCACGGCCTCTTTCATTCGATATTCCATCTCCTGATCGCTTGCATCCGGCCAGGCGAGCAGCTGTTCATGAAACAGATCGGCCAGTTCATTCTGCTCTCCAAACGAAAGATCCTGCTTGGCAGGGCGTTCCCCGAGCTTGCTGATACATTCGGTCAGATCCGGTTTCACCGGCTGCAGCACTTCATAGGCTACACACGCTGTACACGCAAAGACAGGTACATTGTGTATTTCTACCTTTTTGGCGTATACCACCGTTCTTAATTCCAATTCCATTACATGTCCACATCTACACGACTTACGCACTATCCGTCACCTCATTCAACTCTGCTCTCTATATAAGTACCATTCGACCTATTTCTGCTTAAATCCTGCTGTAAACTAAAGGTTGCACAAATTACCACTGTCACCAGATGAAGGCTGTCGAAACTCAGACATTACTGGATTGGAAACGGTCCATTGATGTAAACGTTATGCTGTGTATGAAGCAGAGCAAAGAATCTGTTACAATATACAGTACGATGAAAGGACAACTATCCCAGGAACAGGAAGGAGCAACAACAATGAGATTAACAGGACGAAAAATCATTGCACTGGTCGATGAAGAATTCGAGGATCTGGAGCTGTGGTACCCGGTGCATCGGGTTCGAGAGGAAGGTGCGGAAGTACATCTGGCTGGTGAAAAAAAAGGTAAAACATACATCGGCAAATACGGTGTGCCCGCTGTCGCTGAATACAGCTTCGATGAGCTCAGCAGCTCCGATTATGATGGAATACTGGTGCCAGGCGGCTGGGCCCCTGACAAATTGCGACGTTATTCCAAAGTGCTGGAGCTTGTGAAGGAAATGCATGCGGACCGCAAGCCCATCGGCCAAATCTGTCATGCAGGCTGGGTGCTGATCTCTGCCAAAATACTGGATGGCGTTACAGTTACCTCTACACCGGGTATTCGGGATGACATGGAAAACGCAGGGGCGATCTGGAAGGATGAAGCTGTCGTTGTGGATGGACATATTATCTCGGCTCGCCGTCCACCTGATCTTCCTCCGTATGGAAAGGCGTTCTGTGATGCACTTGCTGCCCTGCCAGCAAAGTAAAAGGTTGAAGTGAAGTAAGCGAAATCAAGGTCGTGATTAATGTATGTGATAAAGAACACATACCAAAAAACCGCTGTGCAGTTTTACATGCATAGCGGTTTTTGTATCTTTTGGAAAAAGTGGTACAAAAATGAATATATTAACTTTAAGAGATTTGACATCTGGTACCAAGTAAATTTGGTTGTGAGACACCCGGTAACTTTGATTACGAAGCGTTTGATCCACTCTGGTCGTCAGGGCTGCCGCTAGCGTCGTTGAATTTCTGCAAGCGCTCCTCGATATCACTGCTTGTTCTTAGTGCGAAACATTTACGCGCTTCCTCTTTCGCATCCGAAGCTGTGGTATTCAATACTCTGTGCTTCACACGCAGCAGGGATTGTGGAGACATGCTCAAGTGACGAATCCCCAGCTCCAGCCATAAAGGTATGGAACGCTCGTCCCCTGCCATCTCGCCGCACACACTGACATCGATGCCTGCCGTATGCGCCGCATCCACCGTTGCCCTTAGCATACGCAGGACAGCGGGATGATACGGATGATACATATGAGCAATCTGTTCATTCATCCGGTCTACAGCCAGCACATACTGAACGAGATCGTTGGTCCCGATACTGAAGAAGTCCGCTTCTTCAGCAAGCAAGTCTGCAATCATCACGGCAGCCGGGACCTCAATCATGATGCCTACCTGAATGTTTGCATCATAGGCCAAGCCCCGCTCATCCAGATCAGCCATCGCTTCCCGAAGGATTTCGTTGGCTTGCTGCAGCTCCTCGACGGATGAGATCATCGGATACATAATCTTCACATTGCCTGCTGCACTGGCGCGCAGAATCGCCGTCAGCTGTGTTTTGAACAGATCTTTGCGATCCAGACTGATCCGAATGGCACGATACCCGAGGAACGGATTATCCTCCTCTGGCAATTCGAAATAATCCAGCTGTTTGTCGCCCCCAATGTCCAAAGTACGTATGACAACGGGCTGTCCGGCTGTTTTCTCGGCAACCAGACGGTACACCTCATACTGCTCCTGCTCACCCGGGAAGGTTGCACGATCCATATACAGGAATTCGGTGCGGAACAATCCAACGCCCTTGGCCCCATGCTTCAGCGCCAGATCAAGCTCCTTCACAGAGCTGATATTGGAAGCAAGCTGCAGCACAGCCCCATCTTTGGTTACGGCATCCACCGTAGCAAGTACTTGTAGCTGCTCTTTTTTCTTCAGCTCTTTGCTGCGCAGCATCGTATATCGCTCAATCGTTTTGCGGTCCGGCTCCGTAAATACCAGGCCATTATCCCCATCCACCACCAGCAAGTCCCCAGTCTCCACGGGCAGGTCAAGACTCGCCTCCAGCCCGGAAACGAGCGGGATGCCCAGTGCACGTGCCATAATGGCCGAGTGTGAGGTTTTGCCGCCAATCAGTGTAACGATGCCTAATACATAACTTGGATTCAGATGCGCAAGCTGTGACGGAGACAGCTCCTTCGCAACGAGAATGTACGGCTGTGTATCTGACGGAAGTGTAATCTCCGGTGCGCCCAGCAGGTGCTTGAGCAGGCGGTTGCCGACATCCTTGATGTCGATCGCCCGCTCCTTCATATATTCGTCCTCCAGCAGGTCAAACATGGTGACAAAATGGTCTATCGCTTCTTTTACCGCAACCTCTGCCGCCTTGTACTGGCGCTCAATAATACCGCGAATTTCGTTCATAAACACCGGATCTTCCAGAATCGCCAGATGTGCATCAAAGATGCTGGATTCCTCCGGGCCCACCACTTCCCTAAACTCATTTTTGATATATTCAATCTCATGCTTCGATGTCCGTATACCCTCGTACAGCCGTTCGAATTCCTGGGCGAGATCCACCGAATCCATCTTCTGGTCCGGCAGATCCCATTCCCAGCTGGGCAGGACAAATGCTTTGCCGATGGCGATGCCTGCAGCTCCATTGATGCCTTGTATCTTCATTCTACCCCTCCAACGTTCCTGTCATAGAGCACCACGGACATGACGGATGCCTGACCTTTCTTCACTTGCTTGAATGGAGCAAAACTCCATGATTTAACACGATCCGGGTTGGTGATCACCATCGGAGTCGTGAGTGACGCCGCCTGCTCACGCAATACCGCCAGATCAAATTTGATGAGCAGCTGTCCAGGCTCTACTGTATCGCCTTCCTGTACAAACGCTTCAAAATGCCCCTTCAGCTGTGAGGTGTCAATCCCGATATGAAGCAGGACCTCCAGCCCCTCTCGCGTGGAGATGCCAAGGGCATGCATCGTCGGATACAAGTGCATAATCGTTCCGAACACAGGTGACACCAGTTCTCCACGCTCCGGCACAAAGGCAACACCGTCTCCCACCAGTTTGGCTGCAAAAATCTGATCCGGCACTTCCTCAATCGGCAGCATCTTGCCTTGAACTGGCGCTGCAAACAATACCTGCTGCAAATCCCGTTCCAGCAGCTTGGCAATCTCCTCCCGAATCAATTCGGAATAGGTGCCAAATACGACCTGCACGTTGCCGCCGCCCAGCTTGATCAAACCTGCGGATCCCAGGTTTTTCATCGCGCCTGTATCGATCAAACGATCGTCATGAACCGTCAGACGCAGACGTGTAATACACGCCTCTACCTGCACAATATTGCTTTTTCCGCCCAACGCTTCGAGAATCAACGGCGCCTGATAAGGGATATTGCCTACCCAATCTTCCAGCATAGACCCTTCTTCCCGTCCAGGCGTCGGTATTTTGAACGTACGAATCGCCCAGCGGAACAAGAAATAATAAACCAGCCCATATAGTATGCCAATCGGAATAAGCTTCCAAGCATTCTCGGACAGATGGAAATTGAGTATGTAGTCAATGACACCCGCCGAGTACGAAAAGCCGTGACGAATATCCAGCCAATAACTGAGCCACATCGCTACCCCGGACATCACTGCATGTACGATAAACAGATACGGCGCCGCAAAAAGAAAGGCAAACTCAATCTGCTCCGACACCCCTGTTAAAAAACAGACGAGTGCAGACGTGAGAAATGTTTTTCTGATCTTTGGCTTCAGGTCTTCCCTGGCCTCCTGAATAATCGCAAGTGCGATAGCAGGAATAGCAAACATCATAATAGGAAAAAGCCCCGCCATAAAAAATCCGGCTGACGGATCACCCGCGAAGAAGCGCGGAAGATCTCCCTGTACAATCTGACCGCCCGGTGTTTCGTAAGTTCCCAGCTGGAACCAGAATACGTTATTAAGCAGATGGTGAAGTCCAAAAGCTACCAGCACCCGGTATAATACGCCATAGATGAACAGCCCGAAGCCGCCAAGACTGTATTCCCAGGTTGCAATGGAGTTCAAGCCCTCTTGCAGGATGGGGGCAAGCCACAACATAAAGCAAGAAAACAGGGCCGAGCAGAGCCCGACGATCAATAAAACAAACCTTGAACCACCAAAAAATTGTAATATTTCGGGCAGTTTAATGCTTTTGAACCGATTATGCATGCCTCCGGCAAAGGCGCCGAGAATAATTCCAATTAATGAAGCAGGCTGTACTGTACCATCACCGAAGTGTTTGGTGACCTGATCATAAATAACGATACCAGCCAGCGCCGCGAGTCCCGCTTGCCCGGCCTGATTGGAGAGTCCAAGCGCCACGCCAACAGCGAACAAATACGGCAAAAAATAAAAAATACCGTGTCCGGCCACGGTAGACACTTCACCAACCACTCCCAAACCCCAGGCGTTCCAGGGCAGACTACCCACACTGAGCAGAATGGCGGCAGCGGGCAGGACCATTGTAGGCAGCATAACCGCTCTTCCGAGCTGCTGCAAGGATCCGAGCCAATTCATGGCGACCTCTCCTTTCTATCCTAGATGGTAAGCTTTGAACAGCATTTTGTCAAAGCAAAAGCGGCATGTCGAACATGAAAAATCCCGTGATTTCGAAAGATCACGGGATGCTCATTAGAATTTTAAGTTGAATCTGCGATGCCATGAACGAATTGATAACTTCAGCACGGCCTGTTAGCCCCGGCCAGCGCCACGCAGAACGATGGAATCCTCTACCTTGATACAACGATTGGTTACTGCCGTCATACCGTTCTCTGCGGCAATCTGGACAGCCTCATCGCTATGAATACCGAGCTGGAGCCATAACACATTAGCTTTGATTGCAGCAGCTTCCCGAGCTACTTCCGCACAAAACTCATCACGCCGAAAAACATTCACAATGTCCACCGGCTCCGGGATATCTGCAAGTGTGGCATACACCTTCTCGCCAAGAATCTCTCCTTGTGCCTGTGGATTCACAGGAATGATGCGATATCCCCTGCTCTGCATCGCTTCCGCAACCATATACGAGGTACGATCCGATTTGTCCGATAAGCCGACAACAGCGATGTTGCCTGCATTGCGCAAAATATGTCCGATTTCTTCGCGAGTAGGGTTGTTAAATTCCATGTTCAAGCACCATCCTTTTCTGCTTAACGTGTTAATTTACTCTTTTACCCATTCAACCGAGGCGCCAAGCGCCTGCAAATGATCAAAGTATTGCGGATATGACTTGGCTACATGGTGTGCATCCCGAATACGGAGAGGCTGCTTGGCACGAAGACCTACGACCGTAAGGGCCATAATAACGCGGTGATCATAGTGAGCATTAATCTCTACGCCGCCCTCGACACCTTCAGGACGTCCGTGCACGATAATCTCGGCCTGACGCTCCTCCACGTTTGCTCCTGCCTTGCGCAGTTCATTCAAATAATCCGTAATACGGTCACATTCCTTGTAACGCAGGTTCTCTACATTATAAAACCGTGACGTGCCTTCCGCAAATACAGCCGCAGCTACCATGGCCAATACAGCATCTGTAGCAGCATCTCCGTCGAACTCAATCGCCTTTAATCGGCCGTTTCCTTGAACGTGAACGATGTCATTTTCATGAGTAAGCGGTACTTCCATCATGCGCAGCACATCAACAATGGCACGTTCCCCTTGTTTGCTCCGCTCCATCAATCTGAGGATTTTCACATCCGAATGGGTAACCGCTGCAGCAGCAAGTACAGCAGCCGAGCCCGGATAGTCTCCTTGAACGGTGTATGTTGTTGGCTTGTATGCTTGTCGGCCAGGAACCTGGAACGACATGTAGTCCTCGCTTGCATGAATAACGATGCCGGCTTGTTCAAGCACTTCCAGCGTTTGCCCGATGACCACTTTCGATTTCAAATCGTTCAGAACCTCGATTGTGCTGTCTTCAGCAAGCAAAGGTGTCACAAACAGCAGGGCGCTCAAATACTGGGAACTTACCGAGCCGGACACCCGAATGTGTCCACCCTTGGCCTCGCCGCCTTTAATGGTGATTGGAAGACGTCCTTGCTGATGTTCGACCTGTACACCCATTTGACCCAGAGCATCAATCAGATCGTCATGGGGACGTTTACCCAGAGAATCGGGATACGTATTCACAAAGGTGACCTCAGGGCACAGCGCTGTAACACCCATCAGGAAACGAAGCACCGCACCGGCATTGCCAACATTTAATTCGCGCACATCGCGAGGGTGGCTGCCAAAGCCTTGAATAACGATTTTGCTGTCATCTTCTTCCAGTACCGCACCAAGATCGCGAATACATCTGCGCATAGCGTCACTGTCCTCACTATGTGCAGGGAAGTGAATGGTGCTCGTTCCTTCCGCCAGCGCAGCAGCTAGCAGGTAACGAGTTGTGTAGTTTTTGGAGGACAAGGCTCCGATTTCCCCATTCAGCTCAGGGGTAGGGTTAACGATAACGTCCATGGATGATATTCTCCTTTTATAATGTTAGTGAGAAAGCTGTAATAACTAGTGTAAGGCTGTACCAAGGAGCAGGGTCAGATAAGGCCAAATTGACATCCCCCGTATCCCTTGGGTATCATGAATAGGCGTTAAGTCCATATAGAAAAGAGGACCTGAATATGACACAAGTCGCTGAAATTCAAACATCTGAGCTGCGCCGCCGTTTACAGGCAGGAGAGAAGCTGCAGATGATCGACGTCCGCGAGGATGAAGAAGTCGCACAAGGTATGATCGAGGGGGCCAAGCATATTCCGCTGGGACAGATTCCCGATCGCTTGTCCGAGATTGATAAGTCAGGCGAGATCATTATCATCTGCCGCAGCGGTTATCGCAGCGAACGAGCTTGTGAATATTTGCAGCAGCTCGGCTATGATGGCTGTACGAATATGGTTGGCGGCATGCTTCAATGGGAGCAAGAAAGCTAACCTCCGAAGCGGGCCGCAGGGCCCGTTTTTTGATACGTTCTACTTGCTACGCAATTCTATATAAATTGAACTGTTATTTACATCTTCAATTCAATTTACAACTCATTCAACTGCAGCGATCACAAGCTTAGACGCGGTAATGCGCTAAAATTAAACGAGTCACTTCGGCCGCAGACAGCGCCGTTGTATCCACTGTATAATGTGCGAATCGATAAGCATCTTTGCGTTCTTCCATAATGGTGCGAATTCGCTCCTCCGCGTTGCCCGCCAGCAATGGACGATTATCACAGCCGCTAACACGTTCTACAATAACTGCAGGGTCTGCTGTCAAGGCAACGACCCATCCGTTGGTCGACATCACTTCGCAGTTCTCTGCCCGAAGCACAACGCCGCCACCAGTTGCAATGACCTGTGCATCGTTCTCCAGTACCGAGCATAACATTCGGCTCTCGGCATCACGGAAATAGGACTCTCCCTTAGCCGTAAATAATTCCGGAATCGTACAGCCTTCCTCCTGCTCCACCGCAGCATCCACATCAATGAGCTGATACTCCAGTTCCTGTGAAAGCATCTGGGCAACAGTTGACTTGCCGGTTCCCATCATGCCGATGAGAATAATATTTTTAGACTTGCTCAAGGTGCACACTCCTTTAATTCAAGCATTTCGTGAGCATTTTTTCCCTATCATAACACAGCCCTGCGAGCGGGGGAAGGCCATGCCTATACCGACAAGGCTTTCGACCATCTCTAGCACACGCGCTTCCTCCTCTTGGACGCTGTACTTCTCCAACTTGATCGCTTGAAGGTCCAGTTTCCCTCTCAAAAAATAAAGTAAAAAGGACCTGGCGGTGTCCGGAATGAAACCGGCCCTCCAGGTCCCTATGATTATTCTACGGTTGAAGCTTACTCCATCCAGTTGTGGTGGAAGCTGCCTTCTTTGTCCACACGTTTGAATGTGTGTGCACCGAAGTAGTCGCGTTGAGCTTGCAGCAGGTTTGCTGGCAGACGCTCAGTACGGTAGCTGTCATAGTAGGACAGCGCGCTGGAGAAGCCCGGTACAGGGATACCTTGTTTCACCGCTACAGCAACAACTTCACGCCATGCATCCTGATAGGATTCCACGATGTTTTGGAAGTACGGATCAAGCAGCAGGTTTTTGAGCGCTGCGTCTTTGTCGTATGCTTCCTTGATGTTTTGCAGGAACTGCGAACGGATAATGCAGCCGCCGCGGAAGATCATCGCGATGTTGCCATACTTCAGATCCCAGCCATACTCGTCGGATGCGGCACGCATCTGTGCGAAGCCTTGGGCATAGGATACGATTTTACTTGCGAACAGCGCTTTGCGCACGCTCTCGATGAATGCTTTTTTGTCACCGGAGAAGGCTTCGGCTTTAGGTCCGTTCAGAATTTTGCTTGCCGCGATACGCTCGTCTTTCATGGCTGACAAGAAACGGGAGAATACGGATTCCGTAATCATGGACAACGGTACGCCGAGATCCAGCGCGCTTTGGCTTGTCCATTTGCCTGTTCCTTTTTGTCCAGCCGCATCCAGAATGACATCCACCATCGGTTTGCCGGTTTCCGGGTCGTATTTGGAGAAAATGTCTGCCGTAATCTCGATCAGATAGCTGTCGAGTTCACCTTTGTTCCAGTCCGTGAAGATTTCGTGCAGTTCCTCTACAGAAACGTTCAATACGGATTTGAGCAGGTGGTACGCCTCTCCGATCAATTGCATGTCACCATACTCAATGCCGTTATGTACCATTTTCACATAATGTCCGGCACCGTCCGGTCCGATATATGTACAACATGGGTCGTCACCAACTTTGGCCGAAATCGCCGTCAGGATCGGTTCCACCAGTTTATAAGCACTTTCCTGTCCGCCTGGCATAATGGAAGGACCTTTCAGTGCGCCTTCTTCACCGCCGGATACGCCTGTACCGATGAAGCGAATGCCTTTGTCCTCCAGCTCTTTGCTGCGACGAACCGTGTCAGGGAAATATGCGTTTCCGCCATCAATGATGATGTCGCCCTCATCCAGGTGTGGAAGCAGCTGCTCAATTGTTGCGTCTGTTGCTTTACCCGCTTGTACCATGATCAGAATTTTGCGCGGGGACTCCAGGGAGGATACGAACTCTTCAATGGAGAATGTACCTGTGAGGTTTCTGCCTTCTGCTTCCTTCAGCAGGTCATGTGTCTTCTCTGGCGAACGGTTGAATACCGATACCGAGAAGCCTCTGCTTTCAATATTAAAGGCCAAATTTTTACCCATGACTGCCAGGCCGATTACGCCAATTTGCTGTTTTGTCATCTGGTCCTCCATCCTTTGCTCCAATTAATTTTATTGAAAAAAAATCTCAACAATACACCCATTTTAACGGTTTTATGTATGAAAGTGAACCCCGCGCCCTCGCCGGGCAGCGATAAAACGCCTCAATTTGCAAAGCTGTTCATCGTATTTTCATAAAATACGTTATTATAGTAAGAGCAACGAATCTTTAGCATAAATGGAGGAGCTTGCAAATGGCCTTTGCACAACTTTCAAATGAAGAACAGTTTTCGCTCGATATCCGAAGAACCTGTCTTTTGGGAGCTTATATGAATGAATGGGGCATGCCCGAGAGCAGAATAGTTCTTTCCCAACCCGTTCGCAACATTCATGTGGAAATTTATTATTTTCCTGCAACGATACAATCAGGCATTTCCCGATTTGTCACTGTGAACTTGTCTCAAGCCACACGACCATCAGGGGAACGAGTCGCCGCAGAGTGGATGCTTGCGCTGCCCACGGAACTAGGGGGTGTAACGGTGGAGCGAGTCAACACTTATGTAGCGGATTTGATTACTCACCATATCGAAAACGCTCCGAACTCCAGCATCCCGCGTGTGATGGAACCAAGTGCACTTGCACCAGCAGCATGGAATGCGACTGCCCTGTTAATCGACGAGCTGCGGGGAGAAAATGAATCTCTCGAACAAATTTACACTGGTCAGGAGACGGTGCCTCTGTTGTGGGTTATCCCAATCACTGCACATGAAGCCGACCTGATTCTAAATCAAGGGATTGAGGAATTCGATGTGCATGTAGAGAATAGTGACTACTCTGTTATTGATCCCCTCCGTCCGTAGAAAGATACGAAGCTGACCGTTCTCCCCGAACACAAGATGCAGCTTTCATTAAAACATTCATTACAACATTAAAGGGCTGGCCCTTAGCCATGAACATGACCTTTGGGAACAGCCCCTTTCAACGTAAAGCAATACTCAAACACCTCTGCCTCATCCTTCCAGCATCAACAGATGTCCGGACAATCGCCGCAGTGCCTCACGGCAGGCGTCAGCCTTCTCTGTATTACGGATCTCTATGGCATCGTGAAGTCGCTCCAGCTCATCATCGATTTCCATGCGCAGCAGCATCAGCCGCTCCTCGCCTTCGCGCGAGAGGAACATCTCTTCCATCTCTTCCGCCGTCGGCGCAGGTTCCTTTTGAAAAATAACCCTTTGCTTGAAGCCTGACACTTCCACCAGACGGATCACTTCGCCAAATAAAATATTCTCCACCGTCATCTGCTGATCCTTGAAGCGTTTCACCACTGCATGCCCGCGTGTATCGCCAATCAGCTTCTCCAGCCACTCGGCAAGCCTCGCATCCTTGATCAGATAATCCCCTGTCATTTTGTAATTCCCGCTGCGCGTCTGTTGAAAACGGAGCTTTACCAGCTTGCGTCCGGTGCGGACTGACAGAATAAAGAAGGATTCGTCCTCGCTCCAATATAGTGAATACCCCTCACGGATGAGGTCTTTGATTAGATTTTGGATATGCCGACGGTTGAACCGCAGCTCCAGATTGCAATATTCAACTTCATAACTCTTGTTCACGGCACTCCCTCCATCTGTACCGGATCAACTCCGGCCTCATGTTTCAAGCGCTTTTGTTACATCGGCTTACCCTATTTTATACTTCATTTTATGTAAGGGTACTTGGTTATTTGACTATTTTTCACCGAAACCGATTATGGACTGCAGCTTTCCGCAAATGCACAGGGGCAAGCTTCCCGATCGATACGCGGTACAACGGATGAAGCAGGCCCACTTTCGTTCGGACTGTGTTGACGCCTTATCACATGACTTGACCTTACATCATCAGATGTTGTAATTTATGCTCCGCTCTGCGAGACAAGACCCATTTGCACTAAATAACATGTTGCTGACATGAAAATCAACCAAAAAAAGCCCCTCAGCCTGTCGGCTGATGGAGCTCCCTAGTGATGAAGTACGTTACATGTCCGATAAACGATCATAATGAAACTATCCTGCCGGAGCGGTTCGAAATGGCTTGCGCGCTAATACAAAATGAACCACCGCCAGCCCCGCCATAACAAGAGCACTGGCAATAAACGGAGCCGGATGACTGATATGATCCCACAGCAGCCCGGATACAATAGGACCCACGACCATACCTGACCCCTGCAGCGTTAGAAAAAAGCCCCAGATCGCTCCGCGCTCACCTTCGGGAATCAATGTGGCAACAAACGCATTCCATGCGGGCAGAATCATGGCATAACTGACACCAATCAGCATAACAATGCCAAAAACAACGGGAATAGCTGTCACTGTTGAGAAAATAAACAGGCTGAATGCCGCCATCAAAAATCCGAGGTTCAGGAACGGTTTTGTGCCGAACCTGTCTACCATTTTCCCCACAGGCAGCAGTGCAATCACTGTAATACCGCCCCCAGCAATGAGAAGCAGGCTGTACAGGTTAGGTGAGATATTCAGATCCGTGCGTGTGTACAATGTGATGACCGGGCTGAGCAAGCCAATCACAAACGACTGCATAAACAGAGCCGGATATACGAGCGGATTCACGTTCAGCGTGCTCCGCACCCGATGCAAGGTCCGTCCTACGCTCTGCTGCAGCCGAATAAACGGCGTGAGCAGGTTCGGCTTGACCGGGTACTTCGGTCTGGCTCCCTTTGCGGCCCCTCCAGCGCCTCCTGTTTCTCCAGTATGCCCTCCCTCAATCACAACTCTGCCCGGGAGAATCATCGCCACCAGAATGACCATAATAGCACAGCCCATCAAAATCAGAAAAATCATACGATAATCATGATTGGTCCGTTCCAGCAGCCAGTTCATGCCGACAGGGCCGAGTCCTGTTCCTCCCAGGGCCGCCATCTCCAAAGCCCCCATTGCAGTGCCATTTTTGTTCTGTGGGCCTGACATCGCGGTTACTCCCGTCATCGCACAAGGCCACAAGGGGGATGTTCCAATTCCCAGAATCAGACAAGCCATTGACAGGCCTAAGGCACTTTTGAGAAAAAGAATCATAATAACCGCTATTAATGTACAGATCAGAGCCGTAACCATCGTTGCTCGAAAGCCAATACGCTCTGCTGCCCAGCCTGAGGGTGCTCTGAACAGATTATCTCCAAGATATTGGAGGGCGAAAGCCACGCCAATGACACCGGCGGACAGCCCCAGAATGTTATCCATATACACGGGAAGAACAGCTACAAGCAGTGCCCCCTTGATGATCTCTACCAGGAAAAGCGTCAGCCACATCGCAATAAAAAAAGGCGATCTTAGTATTTTGGCCGGTTTGATGTCGGTTTGCATTCTTTTTCCCCTTTCACGGTTCATTTGCCCGTCCTCTACCCTTAGTGTAACCGAAGGCATGATGACCAAATCTCACCAGTTCAAAAAATTGTCGTTCATACCGCTTGCATTCGGTTCTTATTTTGCTATACTCATCTTTGTTTACCATTTTACTTAGGAAGGGTTGTGACAGCACTGATGAATCACCACCGTACGCCGCTGTTTACCGCTTTGAAAAATCACGCGGCACTCAATCCCGTACAGTTTCACATTCCGGGACATAAAAAAGGATTGGGAGCGGACTCCGAATTCCGTGAATTTATTGGCGATAACGCCTTCTCCATAGATTTGATCAACATCGCACCACTCGATGACCTGCATCAGCCTACAGCGGTTATTCAGGAAGCACAGATGCTTGCCGCAGATGCCTTTGGAGCCGATTATACCTACTTTAGTGTACAGGGTACGAGCAGTGCAATCATGACGATGATTTTATCCGTCTGCAGTCCGGGAGACAAAATTATCGTACCTCGTAATGTGCACAAATCGGTTTTGTCTGCCATCATTTTCTCGGGAGCGAAGCCTGTATTCGTCTCTCCTGCACAGGATGTCAACCTTGGCATCGATCATGGCGTAACGATTCAATCGATCCGTCGTGCGCTTGAACGCCACCCGGATGCCAAAGCTTTATTGGTCATCAATCCGACCTATTACGGTGTATGTACAGACCTCAAGGCGATCGTAGAGCTGGCTCACAGCTACCAGGTGCCTGTTCTGGTGGACGAGGCACACGGTGTGCTTATCCATTTCCATGAAGACCTGCCGCTGTCAGCAATGGCTGCCGGAGCCGATATGGCTGCCACAAGTGTGCATAAACTTGGCGGCTCCATGACCCAGAGCTCTGTCCTGAATCTGAACACCAAAAACGGGTTTGTCAATCCACAGCGTGTACAGACCATTCTAAGCCTGCTTACATCGACATCCACTTCATATGTATTGCTTGCTTCGCTGGATACCTCCAGACGCAACCTGGCCCTTCACGGACACGAGATTGCCCAGAAGGCCATTGACCTTGCGGAGTTTGCACGTCGTACGATTAATGACATTGATGGCTTGTATTGCTTCGGTAAAGAACTGCTAGGCACCGAAGCCACCTTTAATTATGATCCAACCAAAGTAACGATTCATGTGCGCCACCTCGGCATTACCGGTTATGAAACCGAAAACTGGCTGCGTGAGCATTACAACATTGAGGTTGAACTCAGCGACATGTACAATATTCTGTGCCTCATTACACCAGGTGATACAGATGAAAGTGTAAATATCTTGCTGAATGCACTTCAGGATCTCTCTCGCACGTATTACCAGGTCAATCCGGCGCATGAGCTTGTCGTTAAAGTGCCAGACATTCCTCAGCTGATGCTGACACCGCGTGACGCCTTCTACGGGGATACCGAGGTCATCCCATTCAAGGAATCCGCTGGACGCATTATCTCGGAATTCATCTATGTGTATCCGCCTGGTATTCCGATTCTGCTGCCCGGCGAAGTTATTACACAAGAGAACATCGACTATATCATTGATCATGTCGAGGTTGGACTGCCGGTCAAAGGACCGGAAGACCGCAGCGTAACCAATGTCAAGGTCATCGTTGAAGCTGACGCTATTTTCTAGATGGAATCGTTATTCCGTTAATCGTTACATCCGCAATGACAGACCAGGGCTATGCCCTGGTCTTTTTATGATCTAATTAACCTTATACTTCAGACCTTCAAACTGCATACAGAAGGACAACAAAAGACTCCTTGAAATTCAAGGAGCCTTCGTGTTATTCCAAAAGATCGACTATTCTTGGGAAGAAGCCACAAGTTCGTTGTAAGCCGCTTCTACACGGTTCCACTCTGCTTCGTCTTCGATATTGTAGAGCACCATTTCCTCGTCTTCTTCTTCCATACGCAGGATGATGCCGTCAGCTTCAGGATTGTTACGTTCCAGCAAAAGAGCATAAACGTTATCTTGTACGTCAAATGTCTCTACCAAAACCATCTCCACGTCTTGACCGTTCTCGTCAGTCAGCGTGAGAAGGATCTCTTCGTGCTCATGATCGTGATCATGGTCGTGACCGCAACCGCAGTTATCTCCATGCTCGTGTTTGTGATCGCTCATTGTAATACCTCGCTTCATCAATAGAAAATGTGTAACCCTGCATATCGTAACATGTTCACAGGGCCAGGTCAATTTAAAGGGTCACGATGATCAAGCGTTTGTTTAAGCTTTATTCATTCAGCGCTGTAATCACTTTTTCGGCCACCTGAACGTAGCTGCTATTTGCATTTTCTTTAATGTGGAAACCAATCTGGTACTTGCCTGCGCGACTAAAATCATACGTAAAATCATACGTGCGGAACCAGAAGTTATCCTTCTGTGTTGTCAGCTCCTGCGCTTGAATATCCTTCACCTGGCCGCTCGGGTCCGTTATCGTCACTTTTACAGCAGCGACATCTGTTGTCAGGCTATCCACTTGTGAGAACACGTTGAACTTCAATTTGCCCACATTAACATTCCCAAATACAGTGTCTCCCTTAAAGAGAAAAATATGTACATTCGGCTTGATCACCGTGACTCGCTTGCTGCTGTTATCCCACCGAGCCAGACCTCCTGCCTCCCGAACAGGTACATATGTCGTTCCATTAATCAGATAGCCTCCGTCAGACGCTTCCTTGCCGTTAATGAGCACACGTATCTTCTCGTTCACAGAATCAGCAAACAATAAAGACCCGCCCAGCAAGGAGAATACCATGACACATAGCAGTACTCTTTTCCATTTCATCCCGTCAATATTCCCTCCCCTGCTGCTAGCTATTTGTACATTTATACTGCGAACTCAACCACAAAGTTGCGCTGTTTTTCATCATTTTTCATTTTTTATCCAAAATATTTACCACCCATTGGGAAACGTAAAAAAAGGCTACCCTGCTGTCAGGATACCCCAATACTTAGCTTATTATATATGCGGGATTAGACGAAGTGTCATGATGACACATGGCGGGTGAGAATACAGGGAACCCCTTTACCAACCGCTCCGCCTTCTCTCATTCGTGCAGCATATTCCATTCCTCGCGAGCATGGTGTCTTGCAGCGCTCACATACATCGGACGTGACCAGCTTCATGGATACACGCAACTTGTCACTTTTTAACGCGGGAGCTTTCTTTCCCTTTGCCTTTGCCATCACGGATTCCCCATTTCCCATAATGCTGACTGAATAATGCATCATATGGGGAAACGCCTAATTGTGTGCCTTTAATTTATATCATTAGAACACGTATTTGAATAACAGGAAAATGCCTAACAGAATACCTGCCAGAATTAGCCAGTTGCTGATTTCCCACCATATCCCTTTCCCTCCACCAGATATGATCTGCTGTGATTTCTCTTCATGACGCTGCTGATGAGTGTACACTTCCGATGAGTGCGGCGGCTTGTTGAAGTCTCTGAAATCCATATAACGTCCCCCTTTTTTAAGCAACTTCACTGTTAGCGTAAACGGGTTTACACATCTCAGGTTTATTTACGTCACTTTGGATGTAAAAGTTTCAACATTTTAACATTTTATTCTGTCCATTATACAGTCGAGAGGTTTTTAGCTTCCAAACAGCAATTTGTATTTTAGAACAAAAACAGCAAATAAAACAAAACCTCCGAACACTCGGAGGTCTGTTTTATTGATTTATTTATATTTAACTTTATAAAAAGGGGGATCTTACATCGAAATATTTATGCACGTTCTACTTTAACGTTAACATTTCCTTTGATCGCTTTGGAGTATGGGCAGTAATCATGAGCAAGCTTCACAAATTTCTCTGCAGTCTCTTCATCCAGACCGAGAATTTTCACTTCAAGCTCAACATCCAGCTTCACGCCACCGTCTGCCGGGTCTGCTACCAGTGCTACAGTTGCAGATACCGTACTGCGTTCAATGGTTACGTTATGTTTCTTCAATTGAAACTCCAATGCGGAGTTAAAACATGCGCTGTATCCTGCCGCAAACAGCTGCTCCGGATTCGTAGCCGTAGTTACTTGTCCACCAAGCTCAGGAGGTGTAGCAACGTCCATCATGAATACGTTATCCGGCGATTGTACGATCCCTTGACGTCCACCTGTGTTAATGACTGTTGTTTCATATAGAGTTTTCATATTTAATCTCTCCTCTTTCGATTTCATATTTGTTATATTGGCTAAACATCATTTCGATTAACTCGTTTACAAATTGATTGTACACAATTAAATTTGGTTTGTAAATAGTTTTTTAAATTATAAAAAAAGAGGCGCCTACGAAAGGCGACTCCAGGTATCATCTAATGAACAAGCTTTGGACATTACATAGCAGCGATAGCAGAACCTATTTTGTTGTATCCGATTGCTCCGCTTTTTTAGTTTCCTGATTGCCTGAATTGCGCTCTAAGCCTTGCCATGGGCCTCCGCCATTCATCCCTTTCCCCTTATTAAGATCATCTCCCAGTTTCGTTAAATCGATAGAAGAAGCATCGATAAGGGTACTCGGGCTCGATTTTTGTTCCTCCGTAGTAGCAGGAATCGTACCGTCAAGCTGTCCCTGAATACTTTCCGCACGCAGCGTGCCTAATTTGGTCAACTCGGCAACGGCCGCTTTATACTTGTCGTATGTGACAAAAGCCGTTGGATCATTTTTAACATAATCCGTAATCAGCTTGTCTAACGTCTGTACAGTTTGCTCGAACTTCCCGTCTGCGAAATAACCGTCTACAATTTCCTGCAAATATTCATGGTACTTCGCTTTGTACTCAGGTACCTCCAGCAGTTTACTTAATATAGGGCGTTCTTCCATCGTTACTCCGGACAGCGGTGTATCTATCGCAAGATTGACCACATCGGATGCGGAACCCGCCTGGAACCCACCAAAAGCCATATTGTAGTCCCATGGCAGCATACTAATCTTTCCGTTATTCTCATACAAATAATAGTTATGACCCATATTGGAGGTGTAGCTATCCATATTCACAACGACGGTATGCGCTGCAAAATATTTCAGCACAGCATCCACATCCACAGCTTTTTCAAGATTAGTGCCTGCATTCAAGTTTTTGAGTGCCTCAATGACACGTTGTTCATCTTCTTCCGTTGTTTTGGTCTTTGCATTATCAAAAATGCCAGAATAACTGGAAACTTTATCATCTGTATATACCAAGGATACGCCGTTCGTGCCGCCATTCATTCCACCGCCTCTGCCGAATCCGCGACCACCCTCTCCGCGAGTGTTGGCTGTCTGGGAGTTGGCAGTGCCTGTTCCTGTTCCTGTTCCTGTTCCTGCATTTGTATCACTTGGTGGCTCCATACCTTCAGGAGGCTGACGGTCTCCCGCCCCTGCTGCATCCCCTTCTGCTGGCGGGTTGCCCATTCCCATTGGATTCCTCATTCCACTCGCTCCCATATTGCCATCGTTGTTGGGTTTATAGATTTCGCCTTCACCATTCTTTGCACGGTCCAGATACCCGCTGTCTATATCCTCAACAGCAAGGTATAAGCCCCATGTCTTTCCGTTTACGTTGATATTGGCAAAAGCAAACAGCGGTGCGTCAACGCCAATATAACTCATGATGTCGTAGCTCAGATATTCTTTCATATAACTGGCGTCCGAAATCATATTATTTACAACCATTTTGTCGAGTCCATTCCACGTCTGACCTTTAACATATTCATCAAACTTGATTTTGAAACTATACCGATCCGTTGTATCGTCTCCTGCCACTTGTCTCAAACTCGAGTTTCCTTTGGCTCGAATACCCACATTTTCAATGGTTGTCCCGTTAATCGTTACATTGGCTTTGATATAATTCTCCTCTGCCGCTGTGTCCAGCATTTCTTGCCAGGCATCCTCATCCACATCAATGGAGAAGGACATCACCTCGTCTTTATTAAAATTTTGTGCATAAGACGCAGTTTGGGCATTCCTTTCACTCGTTTGTTTTTCTGTATTTACAGCTGTTTGTGTTGTCGTCGTTGTCTCCGCTTCATTGCTGCAAGCTGATAACAGCATCGAGGCAATCACCGTTCCTGCCATGACGTTTCTCCATTTGTTGTTCATCATCCTTTTTCCCACCTTACATCTCTTTTTTTAATTCTGCTAGGGAGAAGTGTAAGGGAGAAACCTTAAATGGAACTGAACAGACAAAAAGAGCCGCCTTTTAGAGCGACTCTTCATAAACATTTCTTTGTGCTTCTGCTTTTTAATAAGATGCACTATTCGACTTTTTTGCTGGTTTTCAATTTACCATTGCCATCCAGCTCATAGAATTGATAAAGATCTTTAGAGAGCGTTAGAGATTCCAGAATCTTCTCCATAAAGGACGCTGATGACTTGGCGCTGAGATGATCCTCGTTCCAATAGTAATGAAGCATGAGACGATTCTGATTATATGGATGTTTAATGACATATGCTCCCGAATGTCCAGATGCGTTCATGGCATCTTTCCAGGCCAAACCGATACCATTTGCCCGAACATTAATGTTTTTTTTCAAAGCTTGAACAATACCATTCGACTTCGCATTACCAACAAGAATAAGGTTACTGCTGCCAATCTCTCCTTTCAGCTTCTGCTTCAACTCTTTTCGATCCCGAACTACATCGTATTTTATGCCAAATACATCAAAAATTTGAGTTAACTGGCTGGTCGCTTGTTCCTGTTGTTTCGCTGCTGCTTTGCTCACCTGATCTCCAAGTACAATGGTTAATGGCTCCCCTCGAAAGGACTTCTCCATTAAACGAATCATCACTTCGTAAGGCAGATTTGGAATGCTGTTCACTACGGCTTCATACTGCGGTTGATAGGCATCATGCATATAGGCTGCAAGTTCCTTTTCGGACATTTGATACTCCTGCTTAAGCTCAAAATCAGGCTGAATCAGCGCTTTTTCCATGTCCTGACGCTGTTCTTTACCAAGCACATCCTCAATGGTAGCAAGTAATCCATCAATTGTCGCGTTTTGGTAGACAAAGCGATGAAAATATTCCTTCATAAACGCATCAAATTTTTGTTCACCAACCGAGCGGTATAATTGATAAATGGCCTGACGACCCTTTTGGTAAAATACATAATCAGCCATTTCTCCTACTTGTTCATTCGTTGAAGCTATAGGTAGATCAATAGGTGACGGATCGAGCTGAATTGATCTGAACCCTCCTACCTTATTTCCCTGCTTTTCTAAAAAATACACCGTGGAGAAATCGGCAAAGCCTTCATCCAAAAAGGATTCCGTTTCTGAGTTATTCCCGATTAAAGCATGGAACCACTGGTGTGCTATCTCATGAACAAATGTGGTATCGTTTACAGGTGACAACTCCGCAGCACGCTCCGGCATTTGGATTAGTCTTGAATATTCCACGCCAAAGCCATCCACATAAGTTTCAATGACACGAAATTCGGGATACGGATATTCACCATATTTCTCACTGTAAAACGCGATGACTTTAAATGCATAATCAATGTACTTGTCCACTGCAGCTTTTTTGGCAGAGTCATCTCCCGAATAAAAATATTCTACGGTAAGACCATTACGCGTCTCACGTTCTGCTTTTAAGTTGGGACCCGCGAAAAAAACAAATTCTCTCGTGTTCGCGGCGCGCGCCGTAACCACTTTCCGTCCGTGTTCAGCACTGTTCTGGGAAGTGATATCTCCCGGCATGACCACCTGATATGACTCAGGTACATTGAACTCAACATCGAAATCGGACGAAGTATAGTAATCACTCTCGAACGAAGTGCTATACGGTGTCTTATTCCATTGATGTGTATTCTCATCATACACAGACATCACCGGAAACCAGTGTGCTCCGTTGATCTGATCCTTGTAGTATGATATTCGTTGCATGCCATAAGGAATGTCAAGCCGATAATCCACCTGGAAGCTAATAGACTGACCCGGTTGCAAAGGCGTTTTCAATTGCACACGTAATGCCTGATTTTTGTGATCGAAAAGAAGCTTCTCCTCCTGCTGAGACACTTTCACAATATCTATCCCGCCCAAGAAATCTGACGCTTTCTTCTCCGGGTGTTCTTTGGCTATTTGCTCATTCTGGCTTGTATACATGATCGTTTGTGTTGCTTTGGATCGATTAGCATCTGCATAGGTATGCATGACCAGCTCTTGAAGTGTATCTTTGCTTGTATTTCGATACGTTACGATCTGGTTCCCCGTTATGGTCATGTCCTTTTCGTCCAGTCGTGCTTTGATCTGATACTGAATCGGGGATTGATCTTGAGACATGGCCTGTTGTGAACGCATGCGAGAAGCCTGCTGCATCTCGAACGCTTTTTGTGTTGTCTCGGCACTGGCATTCAAGCTGGACCAATTCGAAGAGGCAGCAGAAGTGGTATGGACGAACGGAGATGCCGCTAATGTAAGGGCAATTGTGCTCAGCATCACCTTTTTAAGGGTAATTGTTGGTTTGGTTTTTGAAACGTGCATGTTCTCTCTCCTTTTGCTATATGTTGTATACATACAACGATAAGAGATCAATCTTACGTTAAATTTAGGTTTGATTTAAGTTTTGTTTAAAAAAAGAATTCTTTGCCTATTTCGTCCCCAATCGTTCCCCAACTCTCCCAAATCATCATTTCAACATATCTATATAGGTATGGAAAAAGAAAAAAAGCCTTGCGCAGCAAGGCTTTTCGTGTATGATCTGTAGTGGGCTCGAACCACTGACCCCTACCCTGTCAAGATAGTGCTCTCCCAGCTGAGCTAACAGATCATGTATATTAGATTTTGTTCAATTAAGTAACAGTATCATACCAAGTAAACGCGTTCATTGTCAATCATTAATTTGGTTATAATTTGCCGGAATCGGAGCACAATAATGGTAAGTATAATCTTTTACAGAAGGCAGGTGAACGCTATGAAATATTTCGTTTCGAATCATGGTGCAGTCCGCAAAAAATGTCATTCACGGCACAGGCTATTTCGAGGCCTCACCTATGCCGCTACATCTGCGCTTCTTCTCTCTTTCTTGACCGGATGCACATTGCAAAAGGACGAACATACAGTGCAATTCCAACAGCTGCATCAGCCAAATGAACAGAATGAATCACTGCCCGTGTGGATGGATGTGTATTCCAATTCCGTTGTACAGGAGGTCTATTCTCCTCAAGGAAACACCGAATTTTTGCCATGACATGAAGGGTTCAATATGAGACCAATTTAACCCTGAAAAGACACAAACAATCGCTATTTTGAATTGACCTTGTGCTCTCATTCCTCTTCATCCCACTTGCGAGAGTAGGCTTTCTTGGTCACGTAATATAACAAGGCAATCATGCCCGCTGACATCAGCAGTGTAATCGTCATTATTGCTGCCATTCCCATACGCGCCCCTCCCTTCGGCATGCCAATATGTACCAAACTTAACTATACAGGAAAAGCATTTTTTTGTATAATGCAGTCTGAACTTGTGCGCATGGAGCAGAAAGAAGGAATTGAATTTGGCAGCGGAGATTAATTATGTCACAACAGAAGAAGAATTGAAGCAGGCGCTGGAAATACGTCGTCAGGTTTTTGTGATTGAGCAGCAAGTGCCCGAAGAACTTGAAATCGATCAATACGATGTGATCAGTCCTGATGTGCATCATGTACTGCTGTACAAAGACGGACAGGCTGTTGCCACAGGTCGTCTGATCTATTACAGCAAGGATACCGCCAAAATGCAGCGCATTGCTGTACTGGAATCTTACCGTTCATTCGGGTACGGGCGTGTGCTTCTGTTAGCGATGGAGGAGCTTGCCCGTGAGCTTGGATTAACCTATTCGCTGCTGGATGCCCAGTGTCAGGCACAAAAATTTTACGATAAACTCGGGTATGAAGTGATCTCGGAGGAACCTTTTTATGATGCCGATATTCTGCACGTTCGTATGAGAAAAAGTCTGTAGTCTCGCAGCAAAACTTAACATCACTGGCACTACATAGAGATAGCACAGCTATTCTCGAAATGTTGCAATACATGCATACTTCTCGCCAGTTCGGACAGGATAACAGTGTAACCTATTCCCATTTGGTCATAGAAGGAGAGTGTGACATGATGGATCAGACAACACGCGAGACGTTCACAGCAGTGCAGAAAAATGGTGACGGTGACTTAACCGCCTTCCAAACCTCAACAGGCCGTGTCCTGGACTATCAGCAAGCGCTGAACGAGGTGAAGGCCGGAGCTATTGCTGGTGTCAATGTGTTCAAAGGCAAGGACGGAGAGATGTACATTCGCGGCGATGCCGACGGTGATCCGACGAACAATCTGGACCAGCTTCCGACTTTCTAACAGAAACGATGCATTCCACATACAGCGCCAATCCTTACGGATTGGCGTTTTTGCTGTGTCATTGATGCCCGTTGTGTCTTGGCCGCATCTTATGCCATCTATCTCTCCGCCCCAATCGCCAATTAATATTCGGTAAAATATTTCACCGCACTGCCGGCTGGCTGGGCTTTTCGCATAGGCCCTGGTTCCTGCTCCCATGCCTGCAAAATCTGGATGTTATCCAACGAGGAAGGGTTCCCCCATGCGATGTAACCTTTCCGTTCAAGCTCCAGGAGCGACTCCCGAATCTGGGCACGGCTGCGGCCTGTCTTGTTCTCCAGTTCATCCATTCGTGGAATTCGCCGCTGCTGTCCCGCATAGTTAACGATGATTCGCAAAATTTTCCGCTCAAAGTCGTTCAGCATGCTTCAACTCTCCTCTCCGATTCTGTTCGGTTACAGGACGCCATGCCAGAATGTTTTGCTCCAGAAAGGTCCGGGGTGCACCCTCTTTGCCATCCGCTGCACGAATTCTCCCGCCGCGCATACTGTTAATTCGAATCTGCCTCTGTGTAATCTGTCCCGCACGATCCATATACACAAGCTCCACCATCTGGCCAACATATTTTCCTAGCATGATCATCCCTCCAACAGAACATTTGTTTGTATTCATTATTATATGCGAACATAAGTTCTTTATTCAATAACAAAAAAAGGAATTTAACAAAATAAAAAACCAGACTTGCTCTGTTAGAAACAGGCATCTGGTTCTTCATTTCTCCAAGCGATTAGCGGCGATCTGATTCGGAAAATTGTACTTTTTTCAACTGTTGCGTATTCGGATTAAAATCCACATGCACATATACAGCAAATTGCTTGCCGTCCTTGGCACGAACCCACAGCTTGAACTGCTCTCTGGACTCACTGGCGCTAAGGGACGAACGGCCAATGTGTTTGTAATCCAAAATGTCTACATTGTACTTGGTTTGAGTCTCCTTCACCGCAATAATTCCCCACTTCGCATAATCGGGGATTGTGTCCCCGGTTGCGGAAACGGTTGTTGTGATGCCTGCCAAGCCAAGCATAAGTGTTAATATCGTGATTACTAGCACTCTCATGCGTTTCACTCCCTGGGAACAATGTGTTGCTGATATCGTGCCCTTTTGCATTGCATTTTACACCCACTTTCGAAATATCCAGACTGCCGGCCACAGCCAAAATGGAATAAGCTGCATTAGCTTATCCAGCGGCTCTATTGCACTGTTATAACGAAAGCTCATCCCCCAATCACCGGTGAGAAAATGCTGCTCTGCTTGGGGCTCTTCGGGGGGCTCCAGCCCATACTTTTGCATAAGTATTTGCCTTGTTTGTTCATCCACTTGAAGCTCATCTTCCACCGCACTTGCTGTTACCTCCACACTGCTTATGTAAGTTAAAATCACCATTAAACCTATGATACCCAGCCATCTAAATCTCATATGTATTTGTTCCTTTCTGCCTAATTCCATTGCCAAACAATCGCGGTTCCGGATACTAAATAACTTGTCTGATTGTACATAAATATTGCGAATATGGAAATACCAAATCATAGAGTAATTAAGCCTGCTGCCGATCCGAAAAGAAATCTGAATGCAAGTTAATCACACATTGCTTTAGACCCATTTCACTACTTATCTGTTTAATAAAACCATTAACCGTGTAATGGACTTTGACTGACTGATCAAGCTAAACCAACGTGCACCCGAGTCTTATTCACCCCATATTTGAGGAGGTTATATCTGCATGTTCAAACGTCTGGATGAAATTCTGATTGAGATTCCCAACGTCGAAAAACCTGATCCCAACGCAGCGGCTGCTGTACAGGAATTGCTTGGTGGTAAATTCGGAGAAATGTCCACCCTGAACAACTACCTCTATCAGTCCTTTAATTTTCGCTCCAAGGAAAAATTAAAACCCTTCTACGACCTCGTGATGAGCATCACGGCCGAAGAGTTAGGACATGTTGAACTGGTGTCCCACGGCATTAACCATTGTCTCAGAGGGTCTACCGAATATAAAGAGCCTGATCAGACGCCGCTAGGCTCCGTGAAGGATGCTCGGCTGTCGTATCATTTCCTGGCAGGTGCACAAGGTGCGATGCCTTTTGATTCCATGGGCAATCCATGGACAGGTGCCAACGTCTTCAACAGTGGCAATCTGGTGGAGGATCTGCTGCATAATTTCTTCCTCGAATGTGGAGCCCGCACACACAAGATGAAAGTTTACGAAATGACCGATCATCCCGCCGCTCGTGAAGTTGTCGGTTTCCTGCTCGTACGCGGGGGTGTGCATGTGGTGGCGTATGCCAAAGCGATAGAAATTGCAACAGGTGTCAATGTGACCAAGCTGATTCCCATCCCTTCACTCGACAACAAAGCCTTCAACGAGGCGCGTAAGTACGAAGAAAAAGGCGTTCACACCAAGCTGTACACTTACAGTGACAAAGACTTCAATGCCATCGGCCAGATCTGGAAAGGCACACACCCCGAAGACGGACAACCTCTGGAGGTTATTCAGGGCATCCCTCAAGGTTTTCCCATTCCCGAAGCTCCAGCGGTGGAGGAGGAATTTGCACCAGGCATCTCACATGAGGATTTCAAAGAGATTGCACGTCGTCTGAAAATGGCGGGAAATATTACGGATTAAAGAGCAGGTTAAAGCCCTCGCCCCAACTGCTTCAATGCAGAAAAGGTCTGAGGGCTTTGTTATAATAAATTTATGTTCAATTTTATGATGTAAAATAAGTATGTTTTGCGCATGTGATTACCTAAGAATTTTGCTGTTAAAGTAAACCTGATCTCTGCTCATGTCGTTAAGCTTAGTTAAACTCTGACACCGATTCCTCACGCTGACTCATGACTTCAATAAGCATGTTGGCACCCAGACGAAAACCTTGTACAAACGCAGCTTCAGTATGCATGCCCTCACATCTCCCCCACAAGTCAAATAACTGTTCAAGCTCAAGAAATTCATTCTCGCTCAAACGATTCTTCCATTGCTCAGTCAGAACTGCAATCTGCCTCCCTAACACTTGGTATTCAGGATGTGTCGGCATCATCATCTCATCCGGGCGAAGTCGTCCGTTATATAATGCTTCTAATATCGAATTCATATATCCTCCTGTATATCTATTCGCACTCGACTTGAATGAGCGTTCTGCACATGGTAGGATATTTATGCAGTCGCTCGTTCGTAGTGATTGCGGGATAGGAAGCAGCGTTGTTCTTTGTGGGACGAGCGCTGCTTCTTTTTATTTTTGGAGCTCCTCGTAAATCTTCTCAATCCCTTTGCGAACGATTGCAGATCGGTTCGTATTCAGCTTCTCAGCCGCAGCATCCAGCTTACTAAGAATTTCCTCATCGACACGGATCTCAATCGTCTTGCTCTTGGGATTATCAGATTTAGGACGCCCCATCTTTTTGGAGGACATCGCTCCACCTCCTTTTTGTCCTGACAATAATATATTGTTGTCAGGACAAAAGTCAATGTATTTGTAGAACACTAACAAATAATCTGCTTTCATTTACATACAAAAAAACCAGCTAATGTTTGTCAAGCATTTGAGGTTGGATGAGTTCTCTTTTCGTGATATACTTTTTCCGACCAACCCAAATAACCTCCACTACTATGGAGGTTTTGGTTAAATATGGTTTAAGCTTGGTAGGGCTGCCCCTTCTGCAAGATGGCGAAAATGTGATGCAACAGCTTGTTTGCGCAAGCGATCACTACCACCTTGTAGGGCTTGCCCTCTTTTCTTTTTTTCTCATAGTACGAACGGATTCTTGCATTCGTGTTTTTCCGCATACCGCATTGCACGGCCAAATATAGCGAACGTCTAAGCCTTTTAGAGCCTCGTTTCGTTATTCGTGTACTCGTCGCTGTAAACTTCCCCGAACTGAAAATCCCAGGATCAAGGCCCGCAAACGCCACGAGTTGCTTTGCATCGCTAAACTGCCTGACATCACCCACTTCAGCTATAATCGCTGCGGCCAGTTTCGTCCCAATTCCCGGGATGCTCTTCACGAGTTCGACTTCGGGCAGGCTTGCCGCCATGTCCTCCATTTGCTTTTCCAACTCGTCCAGCTGCCGGATCATCGTCAACAATAAAGATACCATCCCGAGTAGCGCCTTGCTTTGAGACGGACTATGCCGAGACTCTCTCCAGTGACCCAACACTTTCTCCAGTTTTCTGGCTTTTTCATTTGCCCAACGTTTGGAATGGGATCTCCCTGCACTTCCCTGAATAACTTCGTTCCACTCTTCTGCATCTCCCTCTAAACAATGGGCCAGCACAGTCAATGACGTTGCCGAAAACACATTGTAGAATACCTGCTCATACTCCGGAAACACTTGCTCGAGTAAGGCTCTACTGTTCAGCTTCGCCTGCACAAAGATTCCCGTGACGAACTCATGCTGCCTTGTCAAATGCTGTAACTCCATAAACGTCTCATCCCAGGTTCGGTGTGGCTTCACATCGCCGCGATAGTACATCTCAGCCAGATGCCAGGCATCTAATGCGTCCGTTTTAACTTTGCGTAACTGCGTTCCTTTGGCCCGTTTTGATTGCAACGGATTCACAATGTAATAGGTGTAGCCACTTCGATCCAAGTATGAAACCAATGCACGGTGGTAATGTCCCGTCGCTTCCAGAACCACCACCGGAGCCAAACCTGTTTCGGCTTGAAGCATGCCCAGCATTTCCACGAATTGTTCGAATCCACTCGTTTCATGTTCAATGTCTACAGCTTTACCATACGGTTTGTTTCGTTTCCGGAACGCCTGTACCACACTTGAACCTTTCGCAACATCCACACCAACAACAGGTTCCATCTCCTCACTCCTTGTCTTTGGTTTCGCCGGCCTTTTCCACGATGGTTCCAAACCCATAGCTTCGCTTGTTATACGAGGTCTACCGCCCCTACCAGCTCAAACATGGTCTTTTGGAGGTCGTGGGAAAACAGTTTTTTTGACGGGGTCATGCCCCTAAGACGCTCACGTTTTCCCGGCTCCCCCCATCGTAAAACAGCAAAAAAAATAGGCCAACCAGTAATAACTGGCTAACCTGATAATACGAAAGACGATCCAGCAGCACTCACTGTAAGCCCTCTATTTCTCTCTCTTCCTCTGCCACAAATACCTTCCCCATACGCCCACAACTCCGCACAACAAAAGCGCACAGTACGCCCAGGCAAACAGCATGGCAAGCCCTAACCCGATGTTGGCATCCAGACGCTCATCAGTCATGTACGTATACAATGCAAATATAAGCGGCACAGCGCCCACGATCAAAAGTCCGATAAACCATCCAGCCAAGCTGCGAGAATCGGAGGACGTGTTATGTCCCTTCAATTTACGAATCCCTAAAAATAACAACCACAAAATTAAAATAAAACCGAGACAGGTGAGTAAAATTTTAGTCATATCTGACATGTCATTTACCTCCTAACGCTCCACATTCTCCAGATGATATGCATGAAAACTTTTCAATCATTCATGATCCTATCATACACTCCAGCCATAGCCTTGCCCACCATTACCCAATTCTGCCCCGCGTAATCTTGCCATCTTCACCTCCTTTATATATCAAGCCCCTTTCTCCAAAATAAAAAGACCACCGCCCCGACTCCTTCCAAGTCATGGACGATGGTTATATTTCCCCTACTATTTCAGCTTGCTTCGCCTACGCACCAAATTGCGCATAGTGCAGGCGACTATAAATGCCGCCAGAAGCGAGCAGTTCCTCATGCCGACCCTGCTCCGTGATGCCTTGCTCGGCCACGACCACGATGCGGTCTGCGTTTTTGATCGTCGCCAGTCTGTGGGCAATGACAAGTGTAGTACGGCCTTCGGACAGCTCCGCGAGCGATTGCTGAATCGCCGCTTCCGTCTCGGTATCGAGTGCCGAAGTTGCTTCATCCAGAATCAGAATTGGCGGATTTTTCAGGAACATGCGTGCAATCGACAAACGCTGCTTCTGTCCTCCAGACAGCTTCACGCCGCGTTCCCCAATGAGCGTATCCAGTCCATCCGGCATCGACAGGATTAAAGATTCCATCTGAGCCCGACGAGCAGCCATCCAGATTTCTTCTTCCGAAGCATCCAGCTTGCCGTAGGCAATATTCTCCCGAATTGTACCATCGAAGAGGAATACATCCTGCTGCACGATCCCGATCTGACTACGCAAGGAATCCAGAGTCATGTGCTGAATATCCTGGCCATCAATCGTGATGCGCCCTTCCAGCACATCATAGAATCGCGGCAGCAGACTGCATAACGTTGTTTTCCCCGCACCGGACGGACCGACGAGAGCCACCGTTTCCCCGGCACGGATACTCAGATCAATCCCTTGAAGCACAGGCTCCTGATCCGAATAACCGAAAGTCACCTGCTCATATTGAATATCTCCACGTAGATGGGATACCGCAACGGCGTTAGGACGGTCTTTGACGTCTGGCTCCATATCGAGCAGATCCGTATAACGTTTGAACCCTGCAATGCCTTTTGGATATGTCTCAATGACCGAATTAATCTTCTGAATCGGTGTCAGGAATACGTTGGACAACATAATAAACGCAATAAACTCACCATAGGTCATACTGCCGTTAATGACAAACCACGTGCCGCATACGAGTACAAATAATGATACCAGCTTCATCAGCACGTAACTGATGGAAGAGTTCCACGCCATAATTTTGTACGCAATCAGCTTGGTTTGACGGAAACGGCCATTGTTTACAGCGAATTGTGCTTTTTCATGCTCTTCATTTGCAAAAGCCTGAACAACACGAATACCTGTAATATTGTTCTCTACACGAGCGTTGAAATCTGCAATGTCCCCAAACATTCGGCTGAAAGCCTTGGACATTTTATTACCAAAATACAAGGAGAGATAGATAATAAGCGGCACAATGATAAACGTCAGAATCGCCAGATTCCCGTTAATGCTCATCATAATGCTGAATGCACCCACAAGTGTCATGACCGCAATAAATACATCCTCCGGACCGTGATGGGCGATCTCTCCGATATCCATCAGATCATTGGTCATGCGGGATACCAGGTGCCCCGTCTTTGTGTTGTCAAAATAACGGAAGGACAGCTTCTGCACATGGTTAAACAGATTTTTACGCATATCCGTTTCGATATTGATGCCCAGCTTGTGTCCCCAATAGGTCACAACATAGTTCAGAAACGCATTGAGCAGGTAGATGCCGAGCAGCACTACACATGCCCATAAAATCCAGTCCCAGCGTCCACCTGGCAGCAGGTCATCTACTACCCGGTTCACAGCTAGCGGAAAGGCCAGCTCCAGCAACGCGACCAAAATTGCACAGGTGAAATCGAGAATAAACAGTTTTTTGTATGGCCTGTAATAGGCAAAAAAACGACGAAGCATGAACCAAGTTCCCCCTTACGGCAATCCTCCGTCAAAATGATGATTACCTTTTATTTCGTCCTGCTTAATAGATACAGGAAGTATGGAGCTCCAAGAATAGCTACCAGTATTCCAGCCGGAATCTCCGAAGGTTGCAGAATGACACGTCCAAGCGTATCCGCAACGAGAACAAGCAATGATCCGACAAGAGCCGAAGCAGGCAGCAAAAACTGATGTTTCGGTCCTACAAGCCGGCGTGCCAGGTGAGGGCCAATCAGACCCACAAAGCCGATTCCGCCGCTGACCGATACAGATGATGCCGCAAGACCAACCGCAGCCGCAAGCAGAATCAGTCGTTCACGCTCTACCGAGGCACCGAGGCCGCTTGCTGTCTGATCTCCCAGATTTAAAACGTTAAGCACACGCGACTTGGTCAGCACAAACGGAACAAGCACAACAATAAATGGCAGCAGGGCCATAACAAATTTCCAATTGGAGCCCCAGATGCTGCCCGCAAGCCAGGTGGCTACGAACTGATATTTTTCCGGGCTAAGCCTCAGTGTTAGAACAATCATGGCCGAGCTGATGCCAGCTGCAATACCGATGCCCGTCAGCAGCATACGTGTAGGCATAATGCCTTCCCCTTTTTTGTAAGAAAGCACATAGATCAGAAATGCAGCAAAACCTGAACCGATCAGGGCAAGAATCGGAAGCAGGAAGACCGGCGCAGCTGTCGTTGTCGGGAAAAAGGAAACAAACAGCATAACGGCGAGTCCCGCTCCTGCATTAATTCCAAGAATGCCCGGATCAGCGAGCGCATTGCGTGATACCCCCTGCATAATGCAGCCGGACAGGGCAAGCCCGGCGCCAATCAGCACCGAGATGACGATACGCGGCAGACGGAACTCGAACAGGATCAGCTCCTGTTTCGCTGTACCGCCTCCAAACAGCGTACGCAGCACCTCAAGCGGCGAAAGCTTGGTAAACCCGGTATTCATACTGATAATAAAAGCCGTAATAATCAAAAGGCCGAGCACAATGAGAACAAAAATGCTTTTGTTTCTCTTCTTGCGTTCTGCGCCAACTATCGTTGAGGAACCCATTACAGCGTCCTCCTTTCTTTCCGCGCGAGATACAGGAAGAAGGGTACCCCGATCAGGGCAACCAGCGCGCCAATCGGCGTCTCGTAAGGCGGGTTAATCATACGTGCTGCCAGATCCGAAAATACAAGCAGCAGACTGCCCATGACCGCAGAACAAGGAATAATCCAGCGATAATCCACCCCGACAAGCTTGCGTGTGAGGTGGGGAATGATCAGACCCACAAAACCGACAGCACCTACTACCGATACAGCAGTACCTGCCAGAATAAGAACAACGATCAGACCCAGTAGCTTGATCAGACCCGTGCGTTGTCCCAATCCCACCGCAATATCCTCGCCCAGACTGAGCAGGGTAATCGAACGTGAGATGATCAGTCCAACGATAAGCGCCCCGAGCACCCATGGGAACATGACCTGAAGATGGGACCATTTCGTTCCGGCTACACCTCCGGCAGTCCAGAAGGCCAGATCTTGTCCAATTCGGAAGTAAAGTGCGATTCCCTCACTTAGCGCAGACAGCATGGCCGATACGGCAGCACCAGCCAGCACCAGACGAAGCGGCGTCAGGCCTGATCGGGAGGCTGCACCGAAGCCATATACAAGCAGCACGCCAAGCCCTGCGCCGAGGAATGAATACATAATGATGTACATATATGGCATGCCTGGGAAAAAGGCAAAGCAGATCGCCAGTGCAAAGCCAGCGCCAGCGTTCAGCCCGAGCAGCCCCGAATCTGCCAGCGGGTTACGAGTCATGCCCTGCATAATCGCCCCTGCGACAGCAAAACAAGCGCCGACCATCGCCCCGCCAAGCACACGCGGCAGCCGGATTTCCCATATGATCTGATGTGGAGTCAGATCGGGATTAAAATTAAACACAGCCTTCCACACCACACCAAGCTGTATATCTGCAGCGCCGAATGAAATGGACAAAGCCATCCCCAGAAGCAGCAGCAGAATGCCTCCTGTGAGAATGAGCGTAGCTGCCCACGGTCGTGTATGGATTTTGGCTGTTGGTGACTCCGTATTCGATTCGGAATGCACAGATGAAGGATTGGAGCTCATGCTTGTCCACCTGTGTTATGAATGAAGTCTGTTAACCGTATGTACATAACAATCACCTCTCTAATAATGCCGCTTCTTATTGATATTGATTCTCATTCCCATAGAACATTGTAAGTGAAACCTTCCGCTCTGACAATGGACAAAAAGGACATATTTCTTGCAGATATGAATATTTCCTCATTTTTATGCACACAAAAAGGCCATCCCGAGCTTTATTACAACAACATTTAACGGGCTGGGGATTCACTCATTTTTGCGAACTCAATCTGAAAATCAACATAATATAATATCAGTCGTAGACAACTGCACTCCGCTGTAAGGAGGTTGCCCTTTGAAACCACTAATCAGGATGCACTCGGGATCTGCCAGAACTCTCTCCTCTCAGAAGTCTTCATCGCGCCATTTCGTAAAGAACGGAACAGGACCAAGACCCAAATCTAAACCGCTTGGACATCCTGGATCACGACAAGTGAGTCCGCGAGCTTCCGTTCGAGGACTCGCTATACCTGACAGAACGAGTAATCAGTCCTCTGTCGACGGTCCTACACAACATACACTGGATCAGCTGGCGTTAGTTGCAGCCATTCTTGCACTGATTGCTTCAGCTATCGGACTATACATTGCCTGGAAAACACTGATTTTGCCTAGCGGTGGTACTACAGAAATTACGGTATAACCCGATTCTGTCTCTTTCACGACAGCCGGGTTATTTTTCTAAAAACCAAAAAAACCGTTCCCCGGAAACGCCGGCAGCCACCGGCGTCTCTTTGGAAAGGCCATATTGTTCGGGCTCTGCTCCCAGGCAGCCCTCATCCGTCAAGGAATGGTCTGAATTACAGTACGAACATACTGGAAATGATAACCAGCAAGATAAACAATACCAGAATGGCGCCTGTAGATGTCCATGCTCCACCGCCGAAACCTCCGCAGTATCCGTAACCTGTACCTTTGAGTTCGCTCATGAGTGACACTCCCCTCTTCATCAAAGTACACTATAGACTATGTCCGCAAGCGCTTTTTGCTTGGGCAGGTGAAGAAGTTTTTCTCTGGAAGCAGGGGATGAATCATAAAAGGTTTTGCGATATTATGTTTCGCTCAGCTGAGACCATTTCTGGGTTAACTCCTTGGGAATATAGGCCGCCATCTGAGCAAGCAGCTCAGCCGGATCAGACTCCAGACTCCACAGACTGAGATGCGATGTATTGGAGAAACCTTCATGTACGCTGTGCTCGACCAATTTCATCAGTGGTTCATAATATCCGTTAACGTTCAACAGACCGACAGGTTTGCGATGGATGCCGATCTGTGCCCAGCAGAGCACCTCAAACAATTCTTCAAACGTGCCCATGCCTCCCGGCAGGGCAATGAAGCCATCGGACAGCTGGGCCATCGTTGCTTTGCGTTCATGCATCGTACCCACCTCAATCAGTTGAGTCAGCCCGCTATGGACTACCTCGCCTCTGAACAAACCTGTGGGCATAACACCAATCACTTCTCCGCCTGCCGCAAGAGCAGCATCTGCCACCGCACCCATCAATCCCATGCAAGAGCCGCCATAGACGAGTGCATACCCACTGTCAGCAATCTGTTTACCCAACCCCGCAGCATGCCGGGTATAGTCGGGGTGATTTCCCGGATTAGAACCTGCAAAAACACATATCCGTTTCAATCGGTTTCACTCCTTCTTATGATCTATCCAAGTTGAACTAAAGAGATGGTATAGATAATTGTTCAACTTCTATATCTCATTAGTATATAACATAAATGTCATTGCTATGTTACAAGACATGGACAGAACACAAATACGAAGCAGCTACATCCAACTCAGATTACATCCAAAACTCAAAACATTTCCAAGGCGATCCACGTCCCCCTGCTCCTTCATGGCAAAAAATCAAAAAAATACCCGACCGTTTGCAGCCGGCCGGGTTCCCAAATCCATACACATTAATTTAGAAGGGGTTGTTACTACCTACTATAAGGTTGAAACATTAATGCCATATGATCGCAGTATGAAAACTATATTAAATATCAAGTCGAACTATCGTATGCCGCGCCGTGAACGCACTACAAACATATGCTTGTCCTTGCGAAGTAATCGTCCGTCTTCCAGTTCGACCTGATCCTCATCATGCCGCACAATCGTTGTGCATAACGCTACAATTTTGGCACGCCGCCAGATCATAATCTGCGACTTGAAATAGATCGCATTCTCGAACTGGACTGACTTCTTCATGACATAACCGATCTTGTGCACTTCCGAACGCGCCTTCTTCAGAGGCAGGCTTTCGTCAGGGAGAGGTCTGATCATTGCAATATTGTCGAACGATACCTTGATCCGTTTCGGTCCGATTCGAACACATTCCGCTTCTTCATCCCACTCCATCAGCGTTCCCTTCAGAGGCTCGCGAATTCCTGTTGCCCGATATACTGCTACTTTTCGTCCAATCCAATGTCGCAATGTGCTCGCCTCCACTCTATCTAGTTTTCAGGTATTGTCCAATCAATCGGTTTAATACCTTGGGAGACGAGAAAATCATTGGCTTTGGAAAAAGGTCTGCTGCCCAGAAAACCGCGATGTGCCGCCAGCGGACTCGGATGTGTTGATTCCAGCACCAGATGTTTGTCTCTATTGATAAAAGCACCCTTCTTCTGCGCATGACTTCCCCAGAGCATGTACACCATTGGCTCTGTACGTTCATTCAGCTCACGAATAACCGCATCCGTGAACGTCTGCCAGCCCAATCCCTGATGTGAGTTAGGCTGACCTTCCCGCACGGTCAGCACTGCATTCAGCAGCAGCACCCCTTGCTCTGCCCAATGAATAAGTGAACCATGCTTGGGGACAGGCACTCCCAGATCATCCTGAAGCTCTTTGTATATATTTTTCAATGAAGGCGGAACACGCACTCCCGGTCTGACCGAAAAGCTTAATCCGTGCGCTTGTCCTGCACCGTGATAAGGGTCCTGGCCAATGATTACAGCTTTGACCTTGTGATACGGAGTCAGCTTTAACGCTGAGAACAAATCCTCCTTGGGTGGATAAACGGTCTGTGTTTTGTACTCGGCAGCAAGCGCATAACGGATGTTGTTAAAATAGTCAGCCTGCGTCTCCTGCTGCAGTACCTCATCCCAATCATTTCCAAACATATTGTATAGACTCCCTTCCCCTGATGAATGTATACCCGTACAGCCCGTCTGGATGGGCTCTTCCCTGCAAGAACCGACCAATCTGCGGCTCATAGACTATCCACCATTTTAACATAACCGCGGACGTCAGACCAGAAGCGGGGATTGAGGCGTGTGAACGCCAGAAAGGGCGAAACAGTCATGTACACTGCTCCGCCCTTGAAGTTCATCGTATTTTTTTCAGAAAAATCTATATTGCAAGGGTGAGTGACACCGACTGCTCTGCTATATGGTCACAGACAACATATCCTCCTGCTGCTTCACCAGTACACGACTGATTCGGCTCAAACCCTCTTTCAGGATCGAACGGGGGCAAGCCAGATTCAAACGGATATATCCTTCCCCATTCGCCACAAACATCCCGCCATCCTCCAGCAGCACACCTGCCTGCTCCGCAAAAAACAGAGGCAGACTTACATCCTTCGGCGCATAAGGCGTAATATCAATCCAGGCCAGATACGTGGCATCCGGAATGTGAAACACGGCAAGTGGCAGATGCTGCTTTACATATTCGTCAACATACGCAAAATTGCCGTCCAGATATAGCTTCAGCTGACGCAGCCATGCATCACCATGCTCATATGCTGCCTGAGTGGCCGCGATACTCAGTGGGTTTTTGAAGCCGTAATGACGTGCTTGCCAAATATCCCGAAGACCTTTGTTCGGAATGATGACATTCGAGAACATCAGCCCCGCCATGTTAAACGTTTTGCTCGGAGACATGCAGGTAATGATACGATCGGTAGCCGGGAACAGCTTTGCAAGCGGGGTATGTGTTTTTCCCGTGCGCAGCAGATCACAATGAATCTCATCTGAAATGATCCATACATCATTGCTCAGACAGATCTCACCCACCCGCTTCAGCTCTTCCGTGCTCCAGATGCGTCCAGACGGATTATGCGGATTACAGAAAATACATACACGAACCTTCTCGTCCCTCGCCTTTGCTTCAAAATCCTTAAAATCAATCGTATATTGCCCTTGCTCATTGATCATGTCCGAGCACACCAGTTCGAGCCGGTTATGATCCGCTGCCGACTTGAAAAATCCATAGGAAGGCGTCAAGATCAACACCTTCTCGTCCGGCTGGCAGATATATTCCACCAGTTCGTAGAGCGCAGGAATAATGCCATTCGACGTCTCCAGATGCTCCTTCGGGAAGGACCAATTGTAATAACGCTTCATCCAGTTCGCAACCGCTTCGTAATACGCTGGATCAAAAATCTGTGAATATCCCATAATCCGGCGATCGAGCCGCTGCTTCACCGCATCCAGAATCTCGGGCGGGGTCGCAAAATCCATATCGGCAATCCACATGCGGATCATCTCTTCGTCTTTGAACGGAAAGGTCATCTCACTTGTTGCGTTGAAAATATATTGGCGAAAACCGTCCGTATTCATGGCATTGGTTCCGGTGCGATCAATAATCTCGTCAAAATTATAGGACTTGGCAATCTCTATACTATTGTTGGGCTGGTTCATCTTCGTCATGGTGATTAACTCCTCTGATTGTCTTTTGTCACTTTTGGTCACTCTCGGTTCACTGCCTCTGCCCCTATTGTTCCATGTCGCCGAAGTTGCATCAAATGCAAGAGAATCTACTCTAAAGAAACAGAATTCATTCAACGTTTCCTCAGAATAGTCTTTTCACTGTAAAAGTGATATATTTCTTATAGGTATTTGCTTTTACGAAAGTTTTTCATCTTTTTCATCTATTCTCAGGAAACATCACCTCTACGAAGGAGCTGCCCTACCCTATGAACAACATCAATCAAGAGGTTGGCAAAAAAATAAAGAACTTCCGCAAATGGCGCGGACTCACCATACAGCAGCTGGCAGACCAGATTTTCAAAAGCAAAGGAACACTTTCCAAATATGAGAGCGGGGATATTACACTGGACCTGGTGACACTGCACCAGATTGCGGACGCGCTAAACATCCAGGTGGAACAGCTGCTTTACAAAGAACCGAGACATGCCTCACCGCTGATGAATACAGTCCAGTCCAGCTTTTTCAAAAACTCGACCCGCTTCTATTCGTACTTCTACGATGGTCGAAACAACAGCCTCATTCGCTGCGTCATTGACATGATGGCTCAATCGGATGCCAATCGCTATCGCACGGTGATGTATATGAATGTGAAGGATTTTGAGAATTATCAGGAATGTGAAAATATGTACTGGGGACATACGGAGCATTACGACACGCTCACCACACTGATTCTGAAAAACCAGGCTACACCGCTGGAAAATCTGTATATTAATATTTTGGCGTCGTTTCAGGAGTCGGAGAAAAAATGGGGGCTGATGGCTGGTGTCTCGTTCAGACCCTTCATGCCGATTGCGCTGAAAATGCTCTTCTCCCGCACCCCGCTGCCGGAAACGCCGGAGCTCTATAATGAGCTGAAAATTTCCAAAGAAGATCTGCGGACACTCAAAATTTACAATATGCTTGCCGTAACCTGAGTCTGGCAATCACCTGAAGCAATTAAAACGACGACAAGCCAAAAACACCTGCCGAAGCTGTTCATTCCAGCCCAAGCAGGTGTCTTTGATGTAAGCTTAAGGATGTTCATACGCAGCACGCCGAAGCAGTTTCCTTACAGAAAGCTTTCAGCGAGCGTTTCTCTTTTCCAGTAAGTCTCTGTTCTCTGCGTAAAGTTTGAGTGTGTTTATGAACACACTGTAGCCGTACCGCCTAGTGTTTAATCAGGTCCAGCGTTTCGTCAAACTGCTGCTTCTGCTCCTCAATCTTGTGCTCGTTGCCAATGACGCAGCGCTGCTTCTGCTCCAGAATCGCAGAGACAAGTCCGGCAAAGCCGTTAATGTCACTCTCCTTCGTACGCAGCACTTCATCCCGCTCCCGCTGTAGGTCAGCCTCCGTCACATTGGACAGATAACATTCCAGCGAGAAGGCTCCTTCACTGTAAGGCGTTCTCGGCGTATCCAGATCCTGAATCGCACCAATGATATAACGTGTCATCTCCCGTTCATCTGCACGGAAATCGTTCAAATATTGTGGTATCCCCTCGTATACCTTATACGTTTTATCCAGATTCGGATCACGGTAGGAGGCCAGGTAGCTGTCGCCATTCCGTCTGAAGCCGGACATGCAGCCGTAAGCGCCGCCTTTGGCGCGAATGTTGTTCCACAGATAATCAAGTGACAGAATACCCTGCAATACACGGAGCGAGCCGGTATAGGCATAACCCTTGTCGATATAGTTCCCGGTTTGCACCACATACTGGACCTCGGATGGAGAGCGGAACCCTTCGTTATGTGTGGCAGGCGTAAACGTAAAAGCTTCCTTCGCTACTTCTTGAGTGAACAGCATGGATTTCAGGCCAGAGACCTGCTGCTCCAGGCCTTCGTAACCTTGATCATCCGCAGTGTAGCTGACCAGCAGATTTTCCGGTCTGAAAATGTAACCCATCAGCTCTTGCAGGCTGGCGGACAGCTGTTCTTTTTTTGCATCAAAATTCGCCTGCAGATCCTCAAGCCATTGATAGTATGCAATGCCGCTAACCGCTTCTCTGAAATCAGCAACAGCCGAATGCTTCGAGGACGATCTTGCAATCCCCGCAGAGTGACCGCTGTTGATCAGGTTGCGCTGCAAGTTGCCTTTGACTTGAGAGATGATCTCGAAAAGTCGCTTCGTATTGTCAAAACGGGACGTAAACACGATCTCCTTGATCATATCAAAGGCAAATCCGAGTTTGTCATACAGCACTTTGGCGTTAAATTCATACGTCGCCTTGAAGTCTTCATGCTGATGTGCGCTCGCATACGTGCCAAGCCCGCTGTTGATGCCGCCGGAATGGATGTGAATTTCATTCGACAACTCATTGAAGGAGTAGTTCTGTGTATCCACGTATCCCAGTACATTTTTCAACAAACCAGCATAAGGCAGCAGGCGGCGCGGCACGTCCTTGATATCAAACAACAGCCTCAAATAACCGATACCGTTGGTATACAGATTGTGATGCAGAATGGTTGTGCCATCAACATTGTTCACGGTTTGGTAGAGCCTGGATGCCTTCGTGTCAATATCCTCGATCGAGAGCGTTGGAATCACCTGCTGCTGTTCCTTGGTCGAAGGAGTATTCTGGTACTCCGCGAGTGCCTCCGTACGTTTAATCATCTCCTGCACTTCTTCCGGGCTAAGTCCGGCCTGCACCGATTTCAGACGTGCCTTCAGCGCCTCTTCCTTACGTGCATTCAAGCCTTTGTCCGGCGTCAGTACCACAAACGAGGTATGTGTGTTCTGCAACAGATATTTCTCGATCAGCTGTTCAAAGTAACCTCGCTTCATTTTCGTGCGAAGCTCTGCAAATACATCATTCGCCTCCAAATGGGTGAAAGGCGCCTCCTTGTCATACAGCCAGCTTTGCAGGGACGAGAATCCGTAGATCAGCCCTTTGGGCATCCGGCCAAAGTCCGCTTCCCGGTGATTGAACTCGTACGAATTAATACCGGCAAGCAACGCTTTCGGGTCAAAGCCTTCCTTGACCACTCGCTCCAGCACTTCCTTGATCGTTCCGAGGAATTCATCCTTGCTTGACAGATTGCTCTTCTTGAGTCCTACCGTGAACACAGGCTGATACAGGCTGTCATCATAAGAGCCATAAACATCCTTCGCGATGCCTTTATCCAGTAGTGCCTGCTTCAGCACAGCCCCAGGTGCGTTGAGCAGCGCATATAACAAAATTTGAAACGAAATGTTCAGTTCCTTGTCCAGACTTGTGCCAATCACCGCATTATAGGTCAGGAAGCTGTTGTCCACTTCGGATTCCGTGCTTCCCGCAGAGTACGACTTCACCACATCCACCCGTGCCGGGAAGGCAGGTTGCAGCTTGATCTCCGAGTCAATCTCGATCCGATCATAGTTGCTCAGGTAATTTTCATCCAGCCATTGCAGCTTCTCTTCCATGTCCATGTCACCGTACAGGTAGATGTAGCTGTTGGACGGATGATAGTATCGTTTGTGGAAATCAAGCAGTCCTTCATAGGTGAGGTCCAGAATCGCCTCCGGGAACCCGCCAGACTCACAGGAATACGTTGTATCCGGGAAAAGGGAGTTCAGCACTTCACGTCTCACCAACCGTTCTGGCGAAGAAAAGGCACCCTTCATCTCGTTATATACAACGCCGTTGTACGTTAGCTCATCATCCGCAGAAGTGAGATTGTAATTCCAGCCCTCTTGCAGAAATATTTTTTCATTCTCATAGATGTTCGTATTTAACACCGCATCCAGATACACGTCCATTAAATTATGAAAGTCATGGTCATTCCGGCTGGCCACCGGATAGATTGTTTTATCTGGATACGTCATCGCATTCAAAAATGTATTCAGGGACCCCTTCAGCAGCTCCACAAAGGAATCTTTGGCCGGGAACTTCTTCGACCCGCAGAGCACGGAGTGCTCCAGAATATGGGCTACCCCTGTATCATCCTCGGGAGGTGTGCGAAAGCCAATGCTGAACACCTTGTTATCGTCGCTGTTGGATAGCAGTACAATGTGAGCACCGGATTTCTCATGTTCCAGCAGGTACGCATCCGATTGCAGTTCTTCGATTCTGCGCTCCTGTAACACCTTGTAGGGTTTAAGCTGTTTCAACATAAATAGAGTCCTCCGTCCATTAAATTGTTGTATAGGTTGATGACTGGATACTCGTTCACATGTGAAAATTACACAGGCACTCCAAAGATGTGTAATATTGTATTGGAACTCAATCCGCAGGCAAGGTGAAAGGGAATATCTGCCTATGGATAGTATACACCATTGTGATCTTACTTCATAAAAAGACAGCCGAATCCACTTTCTGATATGTATTATGCAAGGGTTGTGTTTATGAGCTATGCGGGGTGGAGGGAGAAATTTGAAAATATAATGGCATGGTTAAAAATATAAGTGCACAAAAAAGATCGCATCAAGTCTTGTTTAACAAGTCTCACGTGATCTTCTCTTTAAGAAAAGTTGACGAGGGCCAGGATACTGTTTTGGGCTGATTTCCACTACTTTTCCTACCGTCCGCTCCCTCTCGCCCCCAATATTAGCAAAAACCCGCTAACCTTAGTAGTTGGCGGGTTTATCTTTAGTAAGTTTAGAAACCGGAATCTTGTGTAACAATTCCTGAATAATAGGCTCTTACTTGTGATGGAGTAATTTGAACGACATTTGTTCTTTGAAGAGTGCCATAATAATGATCCGCATCAGAATAAAAATAGGTTGAAGGAATATTAGCATTTGATGGGTAATCTTGATAAACAGTCACACTTTTTTGTTTGTTCATAATCGTTACATCTGAAGCTTGGCTTGCCATTACTGGCACCGATATTGACAAAAGTGCAAGAGACAAAACAGAAGCCGTTAAGATTTTTTTCAAAGCCACAAGATCATCTCCTAGTTTTTATATGGATCACACAAACAATAATACTATAATATTACATATATTTATGTGATATTTATTACATAGTTAGGTTCATACCACACCTCCTAACCCATAACTTACTACCTCAATCCTGTATGGCAAATCGCTATAATTAGATTGAGCTGTTCTATGTTAATTAACGTTACTGAAGAACATGTATCTGTATTTGATTAGTATACCAACTGAATATAGCTTTACAGGAGGTGCATTCGTATGTGTGGTAGATTTACAATCACTGATCCTTTGGATGAGATAATGGAACGGTACATGGCTTCTATAGCTGATGGATTCGAGTACAGACCAAATTACAACGCAGCACCTATGCAGTACATCCCTACAATCATAGCAGGCAAAGAGGGAAACAAGTTAGGTGCTCTCAGATGGGGTCTCGTCCCTTCCTGGGCAAAGGATGATAAGATCGGGAATAAGATGATTAATGCTCGGGCTGAGACACTTACTGAGAAGCCAGCCTTCAAGCGATTGATCAGTTCCAAACGTTGTATCATACCTTGTAGCGGATTTTATGAGTGGAAGAAAGAGGAATCAGGAAAGAGGCCAATGCGCATTTTGATGAAGGACGACCGTTTGTTCTCGCTTGCTGGCTTGTACGATACCTGGACAGATCAGGATGGAAATAAGCTGAGCACATGCACTATCATTACTACTGAACCAAATAGCCTACTGGAAAAGATCCACAACCGCATGCCCGTCATATTGCGCTCTGAGGAAGAGGCAGAGTGGCTTGGAAGAGATAATAATGACGTTCAGTCCTTACTCAGTTTGCTCAAACCATATAAAGCATCTGAAATGAGGGCGTACGAAGTGCCAAAGGAAGTCGGTAATGTGAGGAATAACAATAAGGGTCTAATTGAAGAGGTAATATAATTTAAAAAGAGTAGCTTAGTTATCATAACTGCTCTTAATTTTGTTTATGTGTAATTAATTACCCAAATCACCTTTCACTAATAGTAATTAGAATTTAAACTCCATTTTATTAAAATTTTTCTGTCATGTTATTAAACTCTCCTCTTTCATACAAAAAACCAAACTTGAGCTGATCTAGTATAAATTCAAAAGCTATATCAAAATTATTAATTTCTGTATAACCGTAACCGCTTGTTCCTCAAAAACAAGAACTGCATTTGGAATCAACGATTTTCTATTTTAGTCATCCGGATCGATACCTTTGTTTTTTCCGAGATAACCCAATTGATCATATGTTTTAACAGTATCGTCTACTATATTGTAAAATCCGTTATTATCATAAAGGTCCTCAACGTAAGAAGCTTTAAACAAAGTGTTTATGGTATAATTTGCAAGGGAATTCTTATTCCGCTGATAACCTAATTCTGAAACTCCAAATCCAGTTATTACACCTTGCGTACTTAAAGCTCCATAATCAAAATCCATTTCAAGTTTGAACATCACATGATTACAATAAATAGATGCCGTAAGTTTCCGACCTTCACGAGATCTGCTCCGGGATTGAATGACATAAAATTGGCCACGCTCATCTTGAACGTGGCCTTTGATTGCTATTTTTTCACGAAAATCATCCGAGGTCATAGGGACCAAGAATGTTATTTCATAATCACTATTGATCCGTCTGCTCCGTTGAATGTCTGTACTATCTATCAAAGTTCCTACACGCCGCAGATTTTTATCAAATACTTTCATTGTTGGATTAGGCATAACCCACCTCAATTAATACAGGAATTTGTCTCTATGTGTAACACGGATCAGTACGTTTCTCCCTGTTTCAGGGTCTGTCCATGTGAGATTGTTTTCTCCAAGATTCAAGTCAAAAAAATCACCTTCAAGTAGGTGCGAAGCGTTCACACCATTTTGAGTGATTTTAAATTTGTTGGCATCGATAATAATCTGATCACCTGGCTTGAAGGGTCCAGCGAATTCCAAAAACTCTACATGATACCTGTTGCCTTTGGCTACTGCACCATGACAGCCCTTTTCGTAATCTCCCGAATAAAATCCGCTTTGGCATCTGCAGCTACATCCATAACCGCCGCAAAGGATATTTCACGGACAAAATCGGCCTTCGCTCCCGCATTGACATCGATAACCGCCGAACCCGTCATTTCCATCGTTGCCGCTGCGACAGCCGAACCGGATATGTCCGCAACTGCCCGGCCAAAGACGAATACGGATATTTGGCGGTTAAAGGCCATGCGGTTAAAAGCCCCTCTGTTAAATATGGCCCTCACCCCTTCAATATGAAAAGCCCTCTAACCAGTCCAGAGGGCGTAAAAATAAGCGCTCCAATGTCGGAATGCGCTTACTCAGTTTAACTCTTTATATCGAACCTAATTAAAAATATACGGCTTTATAACAATTTCATAATCTGTTTGGTTTCCCCGGCTGAACCACTTTCTAGTGCATAACCAATACCTGTTGCTCCTGCGGGAACACTTGTGAAATCTTTTAGTTTTACAGCTGTCCTATCCAAATTAACGTGATCGAAATAACTTATATAGCTGGTGCCAGATACATTGTACAATACGTATAGTCGTCCATTTAGGGCATATTTTGCAGAATAGATATTCACAGCTCCTGTGGTAGGCGGCATATTACCCGGTGCAACATGGAACAAGTTATCATCGCCATAATTCAAAAAAATCAAATTAGAGATCCCTGATTCAGTAAACACCAACTTCTTCCCATCAGGAGAAATATCAGATGACCATATTGTTCCTGAACCTATTGAACCAATTGGCTTAGACCCCTTGTCAAACACATGATCAACTATTGTAAAGGTATCATCAGAATTAATTCGAACTATAACAGGACCTAACCTCTCAGTATTCACAAACGGGAATATAATGTACTTAGAATCTGGTGTTACCACTGCAAAGTTTCCCGTATATAAGAACTTCAAACTAATATCTGTTAATTTAGTAAGAGTTGTACCTGAAATTTTAAACACTGAAAGATAATTAACTGTGCTCTTAAAAAAGACGTATTTCATATTTGGAGTAAATATGATTTGAACATTATCTGTGGGTATACCCGATACATTCCCAAGCTTTGTAAATGCGTCTCCCGACCTGCTATACATATAAACTGGAGATGAAGATATATCCGAGACAAATAGAAATTTTCCGTCGGGTGAGAATTGGACATAACTTGACCATGAGGATGGTACAATTGCTGGATTAGCTATTTTGCTATACGTATTTGTGCCAGTGCTCCATTTATAGATTGAGAGACTTGGAGTATCTGATGTACCTAGAACCATATAATCACCGTATAAAGATACTGACATTATAGAAGAATCAGACGAAATAGTTATGTTCTGTGTTCTCGTGAGCGTTCCATCAGAATTTATTGTGTGCACGTATAATCTATTAGCAGCATGCGTAACTAACTTTTTACCATCGGGACTGATATCAAGCTTAGATGTACTAAGTGGAAGTGAAATTGATCCGACATCTCTTAAATAATCTGTATACGCAACCACAGTGCCCTTGGTTATGTCATCATTAAATTTCGCTGTGGTTCTACTTGTTCCGTTTATCACCTCCCGTCCTCCATTATCTTCTAAAAAATCTGAGCCTACCCTTCTAAAAGTATATGGCTTCCCAGCGATCAAATCTCCAGCTGAATAGGGGGTACCATCTTGCATTTTAATAGGCACAGCCCCTAAGCCATTGATATTTAAAGTGGGCCTCGCTCCATTCGTTATATGCGGCACAATAGTTATCCCGAATCCATTATCTATTTCGGCAGGGGCAGGATTTAGAGTTACCATATAAGCCGATCCTGTTCCTGTTGTATTAGCAAATCCAGGTTGACGGATATAATCTGAGGCTATATTTAGCAATGCGATACTTACTGCTTTTTCAGTTGCAGCAACATCTTCTCTATTACCATTTATTTTATTTGATAATTGCACTTTACCTTTTTCAGTCAGTGATGCGTCTGGAATGTCAATCTCGCTTACAGATTGGCGAAGTTCTTCTACTTCTTCTCGTGTTGCAACACCCTCATCGATCTTTTCAAAAATGTTATTGATCCCTACACGGCTTACACTCTCATTCCCCAAAGGTAGGGGCAGCTTCAAACGATTAGTTTCAATAGGCATTATTTATTCCTCCCTTTTGTTGTTATTAGGTCTATACGATCTAGAACATATGTTGTTAAATAGTCTGAAATTAGTAATAAAAAAATAGCGCACCACTTGGGTACGCTCTTTAAGTTGCTGCTACATGAATGACATCTGTAACAACTAATTTTAGGTTATATAAATGTTAGGGCTTGGTTCAGTTTGTACACATCATTCATATACATATGCCACAATGATATATGGAGCATTTAGCAACCCACATTAAATCCATGCGCAAATTACGCTTTTGAAGCAAAGGCAAATAGCACACCTCCATGTATCCATTCCTAAAGATCGCCCCCAATCCGCCCCCAAGAATAAAAAAGACGCTTAATTCCTGTGAATCCCATTTTTCATTTGAGGACATAAAAAAAAGAAAACCCCTTATGTATCAAGGAGTTTCCTTCTCTTTTAAGATGCCGAGGACCGGGATCGAACCGGTACGGTAGTCACCTACCGCAGGATTTTAAGTCGTTTCGCTATGTTTACGCCCCTAAACCCGCATTCCTACGCTATTCTATCGTTAAATGGCCGCTCAACCACCCGAGGACCCACCGTTCATTTATACGTTGTGTTACCGTTTTTGACCTCCCGCTTCTGTGCGTTTGGCTCATCGTTATTATACGGTAAATTCTGGACGATGGCAAGCGTGGATGCTACGTTGTGTTTACGTTTATTCCGCGCTATACTAAGAACAAACGTTCTATACATGGAGTTGAAACGGAAAATGATCGATATCACCGACGCAGACCGCGCGCTCATCAAATCGCATATTATCCTCCCACGTATCCTATCCGCATTCGAACGTGACGCCGCGCTAATCAACGCAACGCTAAAGACGCCGGGCCCGTATGCGGACTTGATCGCGGAGGCTCAACGCAAACTCACCGCAGACATTTACGAAATCCGCAAACAGTTCCGGACGCGCGGCATTAAAGTCTACGAAGAGGTAACGGATAATGACGGCGTAACAGCGCGCTATAAATGTCGCGGATATGAAGCGGAGATGCGACTGAGGTGGACGATGATGGCGCCACAAGCTCCCGTAATTATGCGGAGATACCTCGGAGTACCAGTAAAGGATTACGTCGACCCGTCGATTCCGGAATGGTTACAAAGACGGTAGTTGTCGAATCTATCTAAGCGCGGTATAATTGGGTATATTTACCTAACGAGAGAGGTGTACGTGTGCTAAGGTCTGCTTTAATCCTAATTGTCGTGTCTTTACTATTGTACGGATGCGGAAGTTCGAAGTTTGAAGAGTATAAGGAACAGGCGCGGGAGCATTATTTAAATAACGAGTATGCATCCGCGGTAACTGTGTATAGTAAGGCTTTGGATGAAAAGGAAGACCCTGAAGTTCGGACCGAATTGGGCCGGATAGAAGGTGAGGTCGCAAGGATTAAAGAGGTAACAAGTATGTATGATGAGTTGAAGGATTCAAGTGTCCTCGTAAAGAATACGTACAAACCGGACGATACAGCGAAGTACATACGAACGGTTATTGATACGCTAGCTAAACTTGAGGCATTTGATACTTCGTCTAACGACAATCCAGCCATCTATGTTAAACCTCTCGTCTCCTCCAACGACTTTATTAACGTTAAACTGAAAGCCGGACTCGCGGATGTTAACCAGAATTACAACTTCTCGGATAAGAGCACGTTTGAGTATGCGCTAGAGCTCGCGGCCGAAGTGGAGGACCTTTTAAGCGAATACCCTCTACGCCCAGGTTTCGCGGAAGTCAGATAAACGCAAAAAAGGCGCAGCCCTCAACGGATAATCCCGCGAGAACTGCGCCTCATTTCATTCGTTACTTTTCGCCTTACCGACCGCTTTCGCCCCGATATCGTACAGCTTACACGCAGCGAGTCCCGTCATGAGCCCCGTCATAATTCCGTCAGCCACGGAATCCACCGGAATATAAAAGAGGCCCGCGCCTAATCCGAGCACCATCGACAGCAGCGGAATCCATTTCGGCGCCACGTATAACTTTGTGAACTCACCGATCGCAATAATCACCGCAACCACTACGCCAATTTCGTACATATTATACGCCCTCCTTCGTAATCGTCACCGTTTTAGTCTTCGCATCCCACGTCACCTTCGCGCCTAACGCTTCGGCGACGGCCCGCGCCGGTGTATACGTTGTGCCTCCGTCAAGAACGCCGTCCGTTACCTTTTTACCGTTAACAACTACGCTTACGATTACGTCCTTCTTCACGTTAGCATCCGCCACCTTTTCGTTTAGTTTCGCATTCACCGCCGCCTTAAACAGGCCCCAACCGGTCCACGCGCCACCATCGTACATTAAGCGCGGACATATCTTACCGGACCAATCGTAGTGGCGGCGCAATCGATCAACGCCCCATCCGCGCTCTTTCAACATTGACGCAACCAGGCCGGCCGCATTGTCGAGCGTCTTCGCGTAGTTGCCGCTCTCGCAGATTTCGATACCGATTGACGTACGGTTGCCGGAACTTGCGCCGCTTCCATCGCCTGCGTGCCACGCGTTCTCGTTTAGCGGAATGCATTCGATAGCCTCGCGCTCATCAACCACGATGTGGAATGACGCGGTGCGTGCGTTTGATCCGTTCGTCAGCCAGGCGTGTTCATTAGCTGCGGAGCTCTTTTCGTTGCCCGTATTGTGTATCGTAATTGTCGTCGCGTTCATAACGTTGGCTGGCCGCCTATTAAACGCGGTACCTTTCGGAATATGATCTTTGCGATAGTTCACGTTACCGCTCCCCTTTCATAACGCTCTTAATTTCCGTTACATCAAGCGCAAGCCCATCGTATTGAGACGCAAGCTTCTCGAATCGCGCGGTCAAGTCTTCCGCCAAGCGCATAAGGCGCTCCTCTCTCCGCAGCGCGTCCGAATACATCTGATCCTCGCGTTCTTTAGCCGCGGCAAGCATCCGTTCCTCCCGCGCTCGCCCATCGTCTTGTATCCGCGCCATCTGACGCCAGAGTAAAAACCCGGCCACGACGAATAGGACCGCGAATAGGCCCTCTTTAATCGCGCTATTAAATATCGCCTGCTCCATCGTCGGCCGCCTCGCTTTCCGTCTCTTTTTCTAACGCAGCCAGCGCCGATCCGATTTCGATATCAAGTGCGCGGAGAATGTCCGCCTGGCCGTCCGGATGATACGCAAGGACTGCGGATATGACTGCGGTTAGTTCCGACACAGGTTGCGCCAGGTCTACGGTACATTCGAGTAGTGTGCGTGATTTCATTTGCGCGTTTCCTCCGTTTCTTTGCAACGCAAAAAGACCGCCCATATTCGGACGGCCTTGCGTTGGATTATTCGTTTATTTTAGCGCGGCGAGTGCGGCTTCGGCTTGCGCGATATCCGCTTTTGTGGCCGCGATTCTTTCGTCATAGCCTGCGAGTTGTGCTTCCCGGGCTGCGTACTCTTCAGGGTCGAGCCCTTGCGCTTTATATCTCTCAATCTCTTCCGCTACTTCATTGCGCTCTTTGAGGTTTGGCGCAAGGATACGATCTCTCAGGATTGTCAGAGCTTCTTCTATGCTCTCTTTTGTTCTTCCCTTATACTTGTTATCTGTTGTAACAGGAGTTCCCGCGGTCGGTTTGCTTTCTTCTACTCCGATGTCAGACGTAACTGTAATTGTTTTTCCTTCCACTTTTATATCCGCCCCTAACGCCTCAGATATTCCGCGAACAGGTACGTTAGCCTTCCCGTCGATAACCGCCCCTTTGTCCGCAAGCTTCTGCCCGTTTACAACGACGGTGTACTCTCCGGAAACTTTTTTACCGACGAGTGACTTAACGCTGTCCGCAAACGCGCCGGCAGATGTCGAAAGAACGAATCCGATCAATATACCGCCGGCAATGTATGCTACCTTTTTCATGATTAACCCCTCCGCGAATTGGTATTTGGTTCGTTTTTCCTATAATACCACTACGCGGCTGAGGTTGTGAAGGTTCCACCGTTTGGCGGCCAGTTTTGGTTAGCAGCGTTGCCGTGATTATGTGTTCCGATGTCTACAGTATGCGTGTGTCCAGACGACGACTTAGAATTAACCGCACTCCATAGCGAGTCTAGTTCTGAACGAAGACCGTTTACTTGACTAATACTCAATCCATTCTGGAAGTTTACAGTACTCCTAAACTCCGCCGGACCCGCCAGCGTAACCGCGCCCTGTAAACGTATCGGATTCCCCGTATTGTTCGATCCGATTACGATATTAGCGCTATACATCGTCAGCGTTCCCGTACTCGCATACGTATTGATCTCGCCGACCGAAGAGCCGTTTGTGTCACGGAAGATAAGCGCGGCTGCCGTCGAATCATCGGTCGTAGCGATTTGAATCCGGATTCTACCCGAAGCATCGTATGAACGGAACCCCTGTACGTCCAACTCAACGCGCCGTCCGCTTGCCGCCGTACGGATGAGTGAGCCCGTTATCGTTCCGCCGACCGTCGTACTTCCCTCCGCGTACATATTCCCCGCCGTATCAACCGTAAACTTACCGCTGCCGACGTTAATAGACGAGCCTACGATCGCGCCATTCGTAAAGTTGGACGAAAATATATTCGCACTGTTCGCGGTCAGCCGGTTCGCCGTTACGTTGCCCTGCATATCTACGCGGAAAGGAGCGGAGTTAAAAGATGCGTGCCCCGCCGCGATCCCGTTCGTATTGATCTGAGTGACGTTATTGCCCGCGCCAATTAATAGCGATACGAAGTTACCGAGCTGACCAACGATAGCTGGCGCCGCTATTCCGTTCGCATTAATCGCAGTCATTGCGGTAACTCCGCCGTCCTTGCTGAAAATGATTCCGTTAGACGTCATGATGACTTGATTGCGCGCATCCGTTTTATCCTGCAGGACGATTCCGCGCGTATCGTATTTAACCTCGGTCTTCGAGTTGTGGACGTCATTAACCGCAGCCTTCGCAAACGCCTCGAACACGTCCGTCCGGATCGTCCCGTTGCTGATCAAGTTGCTGACAATATTCTTCGATTTCTCCAAGTCCGCAATAATATCCGTCATGTCCCGCAGCATCACGTTAGTAATCGTCACTTGCGAATGCTTATCGTTCGTGTACGGATACTCGATCAGCTCCGTTATCCGCGCTGTTATGCCGTCCATGCCAAGCGCAGGATCAACGCATTTAACCGTATCGCCGAGGCCGGGCGCAGGCTCCGCGCTATCCAGCTTGTGAATGTCCGCAGCCGATACCGTAATCTCCAGCGCAGGCACCTCTTGCTCGCGGAGAGCCTTGCGCTGTGCTTCGAGTAGTTCCGTGTACGACGTGATGTTCTGCTCGATAATCTCTCCGTCATAGAACGCATTAACGTCGGTTGCCCAATACGCGGCGTACGGCGATATCAAGTAGTTGACCGCGAGATTGCCGCCGACAATTGCGCCAGGCACGGAATTTAACAACGCGCGCTCATCCGCAGTCAACATTGACGCGGGCTGCCCGATCAATGTCCGTCCGTCTTTCATTTGCGCGAACATCCGTGTGACTAGCGTATTCGCATCGTCGTTAAACGTAGATGCTACGATATTCTTACGGATACGATACTGCAGGCCGCGATCTTGGCCGATCTTCTTACGCAGATGAATCACGTAATTGTCCGGCTCAATTTCCGCGCCATACATCGATACGACGGCGTTCAGCGCTTCAAGCGCGTTGCCACGTCCGAAGTCCTTAACGTCATGTAGCGGAAAAGTATCGTCGATTGAAAACGTGTACTTACCGCCAGTTGCTGCGCTGATAGCCGTTGTGAGCTGCGAAATGTGTACGCCGAAAGCCTCGGATATATACGACGCGTACGGGTACTTATAGTCCGCGAGCTTAAAGAGTACGTGTGAGCAATCGATGCGCGCGGTTAACTTGCGGCCGTCCCGTACGCGGCTCCGGTTGTTGATAACGTAGTACTGGCCGCGCTCATCCCGAACGTGGCCTTTGAGTACGATTTTATCGAGGTAATCGGCGGACGTCATCGGTACCGTAAACGATAGTGAATAGTCCGAATTGACGCGCCGTGTCCGCTGGATGTCGTCCGCGTCTACGAGGATTCCGATACGCCGCCGGTTCTTATCGAATGATTCGAGGTATTTTCGCGCCAAACTTACGCCTCCTTTCTGCGTTAGTAAAGGAATTTATCGCGATGAGTTACGCGTGTCCGTACGTTGCGCGCCGTTTCCGTATCGCGGTACGTCAGTTTGTTCGCGCCGTATACGAGGTCGAAGAAATCGCCGTCCATAAGGTGCAGCGCATTCTCCCCGTTAATCGTCACCGTCTGACGCGCGGTATCAATAACGATAACGTCGCCCGGCTTAAAGTCGCCCGTGAAAGCAATCTCGTTGAGATGCGCGTGAGTCACCGTTACGGTAAACTCGGTCGCCGTCGTAATAGCCACGCCAAAAAGACGCTCGCGGACTAATTGCGCAAGCATCTCGGTAGCGGTCGTAATATGCGCGGTCATCGCCATTTCGCGGAGGAACGCGGAAGTTAAATCCGTTGCGGTCTCGAACGTTACGACAACGGGAAAGTCCACGCTGATACTCGCAGACAAGTCCGTCGCCGACTCGATTGCTACGGTGAATAGCGCTTCAAACGAGAGCGTCCGGTTGAATGGTGCGCGGTTAAAGGGTGCGCGATTAAACATCGGTTTCGACGTCCTCGCCGCCGACTGTCTCCGCGTATTCATCCTCCGTGATCCAACCGTTCCCAAATGCGCGGTCGATGTCCGCTTTGGTATATGTGGTTGATGCGTACTCTTTTACCGGCGCGACATAAGCGGTCATAATGTCCGGAAAAGTCTTCGTACCGTGGCGGTAGATTGCAGTTGAGTAGGCGATTTTTAACGAGTTGATAATCGTAGTTGACGTTGTTCCCATATTACGCAGCACCTCCGTTTGCTATCGTTTCCCACAAGTCGATCACGGCGAGATTAAGCGCGGCGGTTTCCGCTTCCGATGCGGCGAGGCGCGTTTCGAGTTCCGCGTAATCTGACGGGCGGCTAGCGGCATCTGCTGCGGATTTTAACGCGGAGTCGAGTACGGGGATGCCGTCCTGCAAGCGGTAATAGCCAGCGTTTATGCCCGCAGGCAGGTGCGTCAGGTCGAGTTCGACTTCCGTGTAACCGTCATGTGGATATGTGATCGCATCGCGGATAATATCTCCGTCCAGTTGAAAGTAAATTTTCATTTCGATTACCTCCATATTAAGATTGCATCTTTAGTATCATTTGCCACACCTGATGAAAGAGCATATCCAGCGCCAGCAGCATCTACTAAGTCAGATGCCAAATTGCTGCCTTTATATGCAAATGACAATAAATCGTACAGAGCAATGAAAGGAGCAGTGGCATTTGTCACGACGACATTGTTTGAGGTTGGCTTAAAATCCAACGATGTGCCCTGAGAGAGTAGTGATGGGTTGGGGTCAGCTATTTTATTGAACTGGTCACCGTTGACAAGATAGACTGTCATGTATGTTCCTGATGAGTGGGTAACTCCTAAATATTTACTGTCTCGGCTATACGATACTGAAACAGGAGTACTTGCCATCAATCCTGATGGAGTGTCTAGTTTGGTAAATGTGTCACTATTGCGCTTATAAATTAATAAGCCATTTGTAGCGTTATATGCCAATGCAAGTTGGGTACCACTAGAATTCCACGAAACTTTAAACCCTATGGATGTTGGTAGCACCGCTGGGTTTGCGAGATTTGTGAATGTATCACCACTACGTTTATACACTGTCAAAAAAGGTGATGATGCGTGCCCTACCGCTAAATAAACTCCATCAGGGCTAAACGACAATCCCCTGCCTCCACCTGATGGCAAAGTGGTTGGGTTTGCGAGCTTTGTGAATGTATCACCACTTCGTTTGTATATGGACATAAAAGGATTAGTGTCATGACCAACGGCTAAATATATACCATCCGGACTCCACGCCGCATGATTAGCAAGACCCGTCGGTAATATAGTTGGGTCTGCTAGTTTGGTGAAGGTATCACCACTTCGCTTGTATATAGTGATAAAAGGAGAAATGTTGTGACAAACTACTAAATAAGTACCGTCCGGGCTCCATGATACGGCATATGGTGTCCCTGTTGGTAGCGTAGATGGGTTCGGAAGTTGTGTATACACGTTTCCGCTTATTTTATATATAGCCAAATAAGGAGATGTACCAGGGGCAGCTGCTAAATAAATGCCATCTTCACTATACTGCGCAGATCGCCCTACAGCATTTAAAGCTGGAATAGATGCCCCAGTAAGCCGATTCTGCAAAGTTATTGGATCATTTGCGCTAATCGTCTCGCCGTAAGTAACTGCTTGTTGTAATTGTCCGTTAATTACCACCTCCCCACTGCCACTATCGGCTAAAAAATCCGATCCTACTTTTCGGAAAGTGTACGGAGTGTTAGCTTTCAAATCCCCCGCAGCAAATGCACTGCCATCCTGCTTTTTAAGAGCGACCGCACCAATTCCGTTTACATTAAGAGTTGGTGCGGCCTCACTCACAACGTGCGGAACAATCGTAATCCCGAATCCGTCCGGCAACGAACTAGGCGCAGGACTCAACGTAACAACGTAAGCCGTCGCAGTTCCCGTCGTAACCGCATATCCCGGTTGCCTAACGTAATCGGATACGATACCTACTCGCGCGTCATTAACCGCCTTCTCCGTAGCCGCGACTGTACTTCGGGTCCCGTTCGTAGCATTCGAAAGCTGCACGATACCCTTTTGCGCAGTCGTCCCGTCCGGTATCACGATATTGTCCACGCGTGTACTAACATCCGCAATATTAGCGCGGCCTGCTTCGTAGTCATATGCGGTATGATTACGCGCCGCTGGAGAGCCTGCCGCCCACCCTTTCGCAGTTCCCTCGAATCCGCGTGTACATCCGGTGAGCGTATTGCCCGTTCTCCCCGTATAAAGGATCGTCTCCGCAGTCTCATCGCCGCCCAGCGTTACCAAGTTCGGAGCGGCCGGCAGCTTAGCCGCGTCCAATACGTTAATACTCGTAGCTGATGCGGTAATATCCGCGGCGAGTTCCGTTCCGGGACTGTTAACCATCGCCGCGTACATAGGTAATTGCGCCATCTAAACGCCTCCTTAATTCGTAAATTTGACGGATGTGCCGCCCGCTAGAAACTTCGGCTTGTCGCCCGTTTGGATTGTGCGCGGATTGTCGACCGCTTTTGACCACAGTAAGTCGCCGCCTGTCAGTGCGCTTCGTAAACCGACGTGTGTTACGAGGCCCCAATCCGCAGTCGCAACGGGAAACTCGATGTCAGCCGCGCTCTTAACCGTTTGCTGGCCCGCTTCTAACGTAGGCGCCGTAAATGTGATAGGAATCCGCACGTATGCGCCTCCGGTTACTTCCGTTCCGGTATCGGCTGGAGTTGGATCGGATTTGTAAAGCGCGAGATAAATCGTAGTGGGCGCGGTATATGGGATGTTACGCAACACGTGATTTAAAACGGATTGCGACAACTTATTAGAAATATTCAAAATAACGCCTCCTAAATGGTGTATTCGTTCGTAATGCGGAAGCCGCGAATCGTAACCGTGCCCGTATTCGTCAGCGTAATGACCGGTTGCGCGTTAACATCTGCCGCCGAGTTTACCGTTATCGTTTCGGGTGATTGCGTGATCTCAACTTCCGTCACCTTCTCCGCGCCTGTCGGCCACGGATCATTCATCTTGAGCGCAACGTTAATCTCGCGGCTGCCCGTCGTACCGAGCGCAAGCGTCCCGTTATAAACAGCGCGGTAATACTTGCCGGGCATATCGCTAAACTCAATCGTCATCTCGCCGCGTTTAGCGTTGAACATGCGAGCAAGTTGCGCTAATGTCGAATGGAACTGCGCGCCAGGCGACGTAATAAACAGCGTCAGATCAATCGTGCGCGGTCCGTATGTGCTGCCGAAATCCAGCTCGCCGTCCGTGTCCGCAAGTTTAACGGTGTATTCGTCAGACTCCGGTAAAACAGGAAGACGCCGATCGAGGAGATCAGCGCCTAATGTCGAAAGCCATACGTTATTCACTTTTACATCCGGTTTCATCGTTTCTTCACCCCTTGCGTCTGCAGCCGTTGAGCCACGCGGGCACGCTCGTCATACAACGTTTCAGTATCCGCGCGATCCGTAAGAGTGACGCCGTTAACAGACATGTCGAATTGGTTGACGACTTGCGTAGGTTGCGCGGATGTCTCCGAAGGGCCGGCCGCAATCATGCGGAAGAGGTTTCCGATTTGCGCGTCATTCAGAATCATTTCGCCAGCGTGCGCGATTACCGGAACTGCGGAACCCGGTGCGCCTTTAACGATGCCGCCGACTTTAAACTGCTGCAGCTTGCCGGTGTCTTTGTCGATACCGTAGAGCTTGCGCAGTTCCTCGTTGCGGGCCGTCAACCGCGCCATCTCTGCCGTGTCACCTTTGGCTTTCGCGGCTGCCCATGCGTCTTTATTCGCGTTGTACTCCGTGAGGTCTGCGTTAGAACTTACGCTTGGAACTCCGGTGCTGAGCGTTGACATTTTCGCGTTGTACTCGGAGACAAACGTATCCAGTGACGCGAGGATAGTTGCGTTAGCTTCCGCGTTAGCATTCGTACGAAACTCGGATATCGCCGCTTCGATAAACTTAACATCGTCCGCGTGATTGTCGAACGCATCTTTGAGCGCGTCGTACTGGCGTTGAGTCTCTGATTTCTCCGTTTCGAAGCCGGTCAACCGCGTATCCTTCTCGTCCTGCAGTGCTTGTTTCTGCGATTCGAGATCGCGTTTACGGAGTTCGCGGTTATGTTCGAGCTCCATGCGTTCAACCTCTTTGATGAGGTCTTCGCGCTCCTGGATGCCGTCAGGTCCGACCGCTGATGCGAGCAAGTCAATGCGCGCCAATTTCTCCGCACGTTGCGTCTCGTAGTCCGCGTCCGAATTAAACTCCGCCTCAGCCGCAATCAACCGGTTAAGCGCCTCGATGCGCTCGTCAACGCCATCCACATACGCTTTCTTCCGTTCCTCAATTGCGGCAAGATCGGCTTTAAGCGCGGCGTCGACGTTGGCCTTCTCCGTTTTCAGGAGATTATCCGCGAGCTTCTGCGTTTCCGTGACGAGCTTCTTGCGCAGGTTATAAAGCTGATCCTCCGCGCGTTCGTAATACTCCGAATCCTTTTTGTGGCGGTCACGTACTCGCGTCCATGCTGCGATTTTCATCTGCGTGATTTCGAGTTCGGAGGCGCCCGCTTCTTCCATGCGGCGTTCTTCTTTACCGATCCACTTTTCGGAGTCCTTAAACGCTTCGGCTACCGCATTTTCCTGCGCCTTAACGAGTTCCTTGCGCGCTTGGTACAGCTTCTCGTCCGCGGCCTTATATTGGTCGGAGTCCTTTTTATACCGGTCGCGTACGCGGGTTAATGCTGCGATCTTCATTTCCGCAATGCTGACTTCGGACTTACCGGAATCCTCCATACGGCGCTCTTCTTTGTCGATCCATGTGATCGAAAAGTCATAGCGCGATTTGACGCTGTCTTCGTTCAACCGTTTAAGCTGCAGATTGAGTGTGCGCGCATCATCGACCGTTTCTTTGAGGTGCTGTGCGTGAGCCTTACGCAACTTTTCGTACGCCTTGATTTGCTGATCCGCAGACCAATCGTACATCTCCGCTTGGTAACGGATGGTTGCGAGGTCTGCGTTATACGCTTTGTCGCGTAGGTCTTTCGCTACTTCGGCGGGTGACTTCCCCGTCTTGGCCTTGCTACTTTTACTTCCCCCGGTCTTCTTCCCGTTTTTGGTCTTGTCTTCGACGAGATCAATACCACCGCCTACCCCTGAACCGGAAGAACGCGTCAGAGCGGAACCATCTGTGAGCCCTTGTTTGAATTGGTCGAGCTGCTTAATATGTTGCGTGGAATCGTAGAGATCACCTGACAGATCGCCGAGCTTTTGCTGTATTTGAGTCGCGTAATTACCTGCGTTATCCTGAATATGATTCTCCAACGTAGGGTTAATACTAGCGCCGCCAATACTACGAACCTGTTGTTTCATTCCGGTCGCTGCTCCAGATACAGCGCTCATAGTACGTAACAAGGCTTGGTAGTTGGTGATCTGCGCCTCAATTGACGCTCTCTGTGCGCGGGCCGTATTTGCAAGGCCGTCTACATACACGTTCATTAAGCGAATGGCCTCGTCAACAAACGAACGCTCAGCCGCAATGTGATCGTCAACGATACCGATGTTGGTAAGCCGCGCCGTCCCTTCCGAATCAATCTCACGGATAAGGTCCGGATACTCCTTGCGCAGTTTGTTCGTCAGTGCGGTCAATTCCTGCTTCTGCGCGGCGTCGGCGTTTTGAACGCTCTCTAGCTCGCGATATCTTGCGACCATCTGCTCGGTTGCTTCGATCTTCTCTTTCTTTGCGATGAGGTCTTGAATCTCCGCTTCCTTCATTTTCAAAAGCGCAGGAGTTGAGTTGTTTATCGCGGTATTCATCTCGCCGAGCTTGGACGTAGCGTCTTCGATGCCGTCGTATCCCATAGTGCGCAGTTTATCGTCCATCTCCGCGAGCTGATCGTTTATTTCAAGCATCTCTGTGAGGAGCGCTGGGGTTCCGAGTCCTTCCTTCTGCAACGCCTCAATCTCGTTTAACCGCTCTTGTACTTTCGCGCGCTTTTCCAATTCCTCGTTTAACTCAGCGGTTTGCTGCTGCAGCGCCTGCAATTCGGCAACCGAGCGATCAAGCGGCGATTCTGACAACGTCTGGTTGAGCTTTTTCTGAGCCTCGTCATGTTGCTTAACCGCCTCCGCAGCTTCGGTATTGCTCGTTATGAGCGCGGACACTCCCGCAACTACTAAACCTATCGCAGCCGATATCGCGAACAGTATCGGATTGCTTAACGCTAGCCCCTTCAACGCTAATGAAACCGCGCCAATCGCTACAGACAGTGCAAGGGCTCCAGTTGTTGCCGTAGCAAACGCAATGATCGCGTTCTGTAATACCGGGTCGAGTCCGTTAAATCCAAGGAGTAAGCCCGTCACGCTCTCCGCCACACCGCGAATGACCGGAATAAACTTGTCTCCGACCGTAATCCCTACCGCCTCGAATGCGGATTGTAGCTCTTGGATCGCGCCATTCAAGTTATCCATCTGCGTTTCTGCGATCTTCTCCGCGGTTCCGCCAGCGTTCTGCAATTCCGCTGTGAACGCATCGAGGTCGCCTTGACCCGCTTTAATCAGCGTGAGGAATCCGGATGCGGCCTCTTGTCCCGCGACGATACTTGCCGCCTGGGCACGTTGCGCCTCCGTTAACTTGCCGAAGCCATTTTCGAATTGGCCGATGATCTGCGAGAACGGAAGGAAATTGCCTGCCGCGTCTGTTACGTTGACTCCGAGCTGCTTCATCACGTACGCGACTTCTTTCGTCGGATTAGACAAACGGAGCATGATAGCGCGGAGCTGTGTACCCGCCATCTCGCCTTGAATACCCGCGTCCGATAGTTTAGCGATAGCTGCGGAAGCCTCTTCGATTGAAACTCCGAGGTTTGCTGCGATTGGGGCTACGTACTTGGCCGCGTATCCCAACTGTTCAATATTCGTGTTTGAGTTCGTCATCGTCTTCGCCATAACGTCTACCACTTGGCCCGTCTTTTCCGCTTCTAACTGGAAACCCGTAAGGATGTTAGACGCGATATCTGCGGTTCGTGCAAGGTCCATTTGGCCGGCCGCTGCGAGGTTAAGAACGCCAGGCATTGCCGCCATGATTTCTTTTGTTTTAAATCCCGCTTGAGCCAAAAATGCCTGGGCATCAGCGGCTTGCGAAGACGTAAATACCGTTGTAGCTCCGAGCTCAATCGCTTGTTGGCGTAGCTTTGCGAACTCCTCCGCAGTTGCGCCAGATATCGCCTTAACCTTCGACATGGACTGTTCAAACGTAGCTGCAGTCTGTATTGCTTTCGTTATGATTACGGCCATTGCCGCCGAAAGCGCACCGTACGCAAGACCGAGCTGTTTGATCTCTCCGCGCACTCCACTTGCGGCCTTCGTATTACGCTCCAACTCCGCCGTTACTTTCGCGATATCCAGATCACTTGCGCCCATCCGTTTAAGTTCGGCCGTCACCGTTTCTAGTTCGCGGCGGAGTACGTCAGGATTCGCACGTTTAAGCGCCTGTTCAATCGCAGACGCTCCGGACGAACTCATACCCATTGCGCGTAGATTCTCGCCCATCTCTTTAAAGCTTGCGGATGATAACGCGGCTACTTTGCCGGAGCTTGCGATTACGTCTTCCATCGCCCATATTTTCTTCGCGGTCGCGTCCGAAGCTTGCGTAAGCTTTAACAACGCGCCTTCCGTACTGACGATCTGCGCTTCGAGTTTACTTTTACGCGAGCTGTCAAACGTAGTCGCGTACGCCGCTTTCAGTTCCGCCAGCTTCTTACGTTGCACCTCAATACGCGAGTTTACGTTGTCGAGTACTGGAGTCAGTTGCGCGATTTTATTTCGGGCGTCACTGATCCGTTCGACTTCGGTCGCGGCTTGTCGGCCTGCTGCGCCTAATTCCGCTGTCTTAACCTTGGCGGCCGCGATGCCCGCGCTATATCTCGATACGTCTAGTTCTAACTTCGCGCGGATACCTCCGACATCTACCGTACTAATCGTAATCACCCTCTCGTTAACTGTCTCCGCATGGCCTCGAATCCCGATTCGTCAAACTCCGCCTTGGTCGCCGTGTTGAATCCGGCCCGTTCCCGCAAGCTACCTACGAGTTTTTTCCTATCGTCGCCGGTCGAATGTTGGACGGATATTGACATGAGCCAGTCTTCCGCATCGACTTTGCACTTAGCTTCCAGCGCGGTAAAAACGTCCATGACGAAATAGCCCGTTTCGAACTCGACCTGCGTTTTGCCGAGACGAACCGCGCATTCTATGAAAAACTCGTCAACTGTTACGTTTCTTGCTGATCCGTCGGCACCGCGCCCAGACCCGCCAGAGCCAGGACGCCCCGCCCGTTTTTTAGCAAGTCACCGAAGTTATTCGCTTTTGCGACCGCACCATAAAACGCAACGAGCTCGTCAAGGCTCGCATTCTGCTCGATGTGCTCCTCGTCAATGCCCGTTAGCACGGCCGTCACGCGTACGATGTCGTCAAACGAGTCCCGGACAGCGGCGACGAAATAAGGCGCTCTGTCTTCGGGAGCTGCCGTCATTACGCTCACGAGGAGTTGCGGTACTGCGTGGATCGAATCGAATAGCTCGCGCCACTGTGCAATCGTGATCTTGCGCGGCGTAACCGTTTTGCCGCCGATCTTGTATTTGTTCGCGTTGATTAATCGCAATCTCATCGCCTCCGTAAATTAAAAAGAGGCCCCGAAGGACCTCGTATATTTCTGCGCGCTATTAAGGTGTAGCCGTGATTGTCTCGTCGCCCAGAACCGCAACTACGCCGTCTTCGTCCGGAGTGGACCGCAACGTAACGTTTGTGATCCGCTCGTTATCGTTGTCGTACGCGTAGGACAGGTCCGTTTCCGAGTAGGCTTTCGGCATGGTGATCCAAAAATTCGGATCATTACGTTTAGCCAGCGGCTTGATAACGGCTTTCTTCGCTGCGTCAATCAAGTTAAGGCCGACGCCCGTTTTAATCTCGATCTTCGAATCTGTGCCATCCGTTACGACGCTTGCGCCCGACATGATCTTCGGAATAACCGACAACTCGTATTCCGCGAACGGGATAGTAACGCTGACGTTACGTCCTGTAATCCGCTTACCTACGACTGTCTCTCCGGTTTGGTCCGTAAGCTGGTCGCGGTATGTCGTTTCGGTCGTGAATGATACGCCGCCGATCGTAGTTTCGAACGTGATCATGCTCGCGCCTTCTCCGTATTCAACGATGGCCGGGCCGAGCTCGATTTTGGAAAAGTCTTGTGCCATTAGTTGGTTCCTCCTTGTTTTTGAACAACGCAAAAGGCAGCCCGTTATGGACCGCCTTGAATCGTCGTCAGTGTGAAATTAAGTGAGTACATCGTTCGTTCATTCGCGTCTTTGCCGAGGTATATTGGCGCGGACTGATTCGCCATGCATTTCACTACGCGAGTCGCCCCGAAGCTAAACTCGGACTTGCCCGCCAGCTCTTCGTAAATGGCCGACGCAATCTGATCCGCTTTGTTTGCGGACTTTGCGCGAACTAAAACCTGCACCGCCGGCCTACGTTTACTCGTCCATTCGCTTGGCGCATATCCAGCCCCCAACCGTACATAAGCACAGTCATCCGGATTATTCGCAGCGAACTCGTTAGCCACGTAAGTGTACGGAACAGCCACGCGCAGATAAGCGTTAATCTCAGGAACCGTGATCACCTACATCAGCCCCTTTCGGATAGCGTCCGCAATCATCCGCTTGTATTCGTCCGCGTGCTGTGTGAGCGGGTCTTCGAGATATTTCGGCTTGGTGCCCGGCGTTGTCGGATTCTTAAACGCGGCCATTTCGTGAACGATTAGCGCATAGTTGACGCGGTCGCCACTTTTACCCGTTTCAGTCGCGGAATAAAACACTTCGCCGGTAATCTTCGTTGGCGTAACCTCTACGTTCTTGCCGGACGTTTCCCGCAGCGTACCTTTATCGAGCGGAGCTTCTTCACGTGATCGGCGCAATAAGTCGTCCGTCACGTCATGCATTCCGTCTACTGCTGCGTTCGTTGCGCTGACTTCTGCCGCGCCTAACCCGGCAAACAACGTCTTTGTATCAATCTCAAACGCCATTATACGTGCACCTCCGTCAAGATCGGCTTACCGTTGATCCACCGTTTTACGCTCATCGAAATGGGTGTGTACGTTATCGTCCGATCATTTTCGTCGGTGTACGTAAATTTGTCCGAGATTGATATGCGCGGCAACTTGTCGAATAAGAACGATCCGACGCTTGCGACCTCTTCTCCGCGACCATTACGTACGAGTTTAACGCCTTCGGAAAAGCGGCATTTCGCTTCGTAATCTGGTCCGTAGATCGGCTCGTTATAATCCGGGTCATTGCCGAGAAAAGGCGATATAATGACGGTCTGCCGCATCTGGATAAACGCCATTACAGCGTCACCCACTTTGCCGTCTTGCGTCCGATCTTAACGCCGTTCTCCGCGCCAATAATATCAAGAGCTGCGTCCGGTATCCACGCTTCCTCACCGCTTTTTGCCCAATCCTTAAACGTGAAATTAGCGACGCCAGTGACACCGAATGACGCGATGCCGTGCTGCTGCAGCCGGTTCGTATCGTTAAACGCCGTTGCGAGTGCGTTAGCAAATTCGTATACTGCGGCGTCAGGTATCGTATACTTCGGATATTTGTTCGTCAGCACGAACGATGCGCGCGTAACAATTCGTTGTTTTTTCGCGTCTTCTGCTTCCGTCCAATCCTCGATATCAATACAGTTCGCGTTAATATACGTATCTGCGTCAGCTACCGTAATTGCCATCCGCCACACCTCCGTTTATTTTGCGGAGGACGTAGCGTTAGCTTTGCGCTTAGTAGGCGTGGGAGCCTTAGCGGCTTTGTCGTCTACTTGCGCATGTTCCTCCGATTTCTTTCCGTCATCTACTCGCGTGATCCATAACGGAGTCAACGAATCGAGTAGCGTAATCTCTTTCGCGTCTTCCGTTTCGTATGTTCCAAACGCCGTAAATTCAATGCCGCCGGAAATTACGTAATGCGGCGCGGCCTTATACTTCGCCACTTTGCGGTCACCTCCGTTTGTTTAAAGGGCGACCGAAGCCGCCCGTATGTTGTTCCGATTAGGATACCGATGTGCTGATGTTTTCGAGGATCGCGATTTTCTCGCCGGCATTTTTGACAGTTACGCCATACTCACCGCGGATTTGACGCGCAACGAAGTCTGCACCTGCGATAGATGCGTCCATATCTTGAACCGCACGTCCATTCAACGGGTCGATAGACAGGATCGAGCGATCGAACATCGCGATTTTATTTTTCGGGAAGTTCGGATCAACGATGACTGTCGCAACGGAGCCGCCTACGATATCAGACACAAACGTTTGAATCTTGTGACCAGTAGTCGTATCGGTACGCTCAGTGCGGATAGTGTCGCTCGCAAACTTCGAGATTTGACGCGCACCGGCAGTATTCGTAAGGATCGTGTTAACGGAGCCGCCGCGTTGGTACACTTTTTCCGCCAGATTGTTCAGCAATGTAGGCGTGATCTCACCGCCTGCTGCGTTCTCTTTAGCTGCGCCTTTCTTATCAGCGAAGTAGAGCAGACCGCCTGTCATACGCGGAGTTCCTGGAGCACCGTCGATACGGCGGCCGTAGATCAACCAGTCGTTAAGCTCGCGCTGCAGCTCTTTCAGACGCAATTGGACTTGGTAGTTCAGCTCGTCGTCAACGTTGTAAGTGCGGACTGCTTGTTGCGTTTTGGATACCGCAGCATAGCGCTCGATAATTTGCGTAACGTTATAGTCCACGTAACGGTCGTGTCCTTCGTCTACGCCAGGCAGTGCGCCTTCCAATTGCGGACGCGCTACGATACGAATTTCGTCACCTGCGCCGATATCTGCGGCAGTTGTTCCGTCGAATCCGCGGACAACCGTGATAACGTCGCCAGCAACCGCGGTAACTTTCAAGTACTCTTCGCCGGCAACCGCAACCGCATTAACGCGGAATTTCAGACCGTCACCTTCCGCGACTGTGATCGATGTTGCAGACGCTACTGCGGCAGAAGCGGCAACCGCGCGGTTAGAGTTCAAAGAGTCAGACATCCATTCAAATTTCGTTTGATACAGCGGCTTAGTTCCGAGGCCGATCAAACCGAGCAGCGTCGGTTCGTCGTCGATAATAAGAGAGATACCCGCTTCGAGCTGGCGTACTTGGTCCTGGAAAGAGTAAGTTTTCAACATGTGTTTGTTTCCTCCTTAGATTTTGGAAAAGTGGGCATAGAAAAAGGGCCTCGGAATTTATCCAAAGCCCTGAATTACTTGCTTAATTTGTTTGATAGTTCGATTACTTTCGCGAAATCCTTCGATTTCTTCGCATCGCTCAATTGTTGTTCGAGCGTCCTACGTTCGTCATCTCCCGGATTCGGCTTCGCATCACCAATCGGTTGCGGTTTCTTCGGCACATCGACGAGATACGGTTTATTCGTTAACAGCGCCTTAACTGCGTCCTCTACGCCCACAGGATTATCGTTTTCATCCACGCTAACTGACGTCAGGTTAGCGAGCACATACGCATCCTCAAGCGCATCAGCACGCACGTTCAATTCGCGAGCTACCGCTTTGAACTCCGCTTTGATAAGGCGCTGGTTAGCGGCTGTTAGTGCGGCCTCTTTCGCCTGTTCCGCTTTCTGCGCGCGTTCCAGAGCTTCGGCCTTCTCGGCTTCGAGCCGTTCCGTTGCGGATAACTCCGCTTTCTTGCGATCCTCTTCCGCCTGCTCAAGCGCGGTCAATTTCGCTTTAACATCGTCATAGTCTTCGCGTCCTTTGCGATCTCTTGCGAGGCGATCCCGTACGATTGCGTCGAGTTCTTCTTGCGTAAATGTCTTCGTCGGCGCTGGTGGCTGCGGATCAGCTTGCGGTTCTTGCGGGTCCTCTGCGAAAAGTTGCAAATTCATCGGATACTTAACGTTTTTCATGTCGCTTCCTCCCGTTTAAAGCCCGTCGGCTATAGCATCCGTATCAGTTTAATGTCGTGTACGTTCGGACTAATTTGCGTCAGACGATACTTTCCGGATTTCTAATTGGACTCAATACGTGTCTGCAGCGCGGATGAAAAATTTCACGGCGTGGCAGATCGCCCACATACGGATAATCTCCGGGGGCATCTGGCGTTAACTTGACGATTCGGCCTTCGTAATTGCGGCACGCGTCTTTGGCGCCATGACTCGATATCTGTGCGTAATAAACTCCGCGGCCGATCGCCTCATTCGTCGTTGCATCTCGGTGCGCCGCATTCATTTTCGTTCGGGTTACGGTGTCGACGTAGACTTCCGGCCTCCAGCGCCGCCCCGCGCTATCAATAATGCCTGTATCCGTCGCCTGACCGAGCGTCTGTTTAATCCGCGCCAATATATCGGCATTGATCGTGCGGCGACCGTTGATCCCCGCGGCCATATTAGCGCGAAATGACTCTGCGGTTGCTTGACGGACGGCCGTGCGAACTCGTCGGTCGATGTTTTGGGTAACCGCAAGCAAGTCCGCCTGAGTATCCGCAATGGCCGACGCAACAAGCTCGCGATTGATTCGGTTAAACTTAACGATTTTCTCCGCCTCGACTAGTGTACTGGCAACGCCGAGTTCGACGATTGCTCGCGCTACTCCATCCGTCGCGGCCTTCGGAATATACTCCGCAACCCAGGCGGCTGACTCCGCATTAAGGTCACGCAAAATAGCCGCTACTTCGGCGAGTGCGACCTTTGCATGTGCGCGGGATATGTCGGACAGGTCTAAGCGCGCTAATTCCGTTGCTATTGCGAGGATGGCGCGCTTATATGCGGTGACCAGGACGTTGATGTCGCGGTCATAGTTCGGATCAGGTATGCGCGCTGCCATTACGCTACAACCTCGTTAAATATCGTACTGCCGACCGTCCCGTTTACGCGCTTTTCGTCTTCGTCAATACGGCGGATCATCTCTTCCGCGAGCTTATCGTCAACTCCATCAAGGTATTTGACCGCGTCACTAACGGACATCGTCGGTTTAGCACCGGTTCTGATACTCGCAACCTCTGCGGCTTCTTTCTCATCGCGAGGCAATCCATCACGCCAGTTAATACGCGGATAAACAGGTTCGTACGGTTCGAAGTTCGGAACGCCATCATTCGCGTAATTTTCGAGCTGCATGGCCGTCCAAATCGCGTCGCGGAGTGCTTTATCTACGTGAGCACGAATCCGGTTGACCTTCGCCAAGATCGGCATAAACCGCGCTTTGATTGCGCCGGAATCCGTATGTGACGTACCTGTGCCGCCTTTGTCCGCGGCGAGTGTCGTACCGAATAGCCACTGCGGCGTTTCGCTCATCTGATAAACGAGTCCGAGTAGGATATCGAGCTCTTTAAACGCGCCCTCAAGCTGCGAGTTCCACGTCATATATCCCGGAGTTACGTCATCTTTTTCTAGCGGAATCCACTTGCCGCCAAGTCTAACAGCGTCGTCACTGTCTTCGTCAATATCGGGTCCATATGCGGTCGGATCGCTATGTTTCCAGAGGATATAATCGATCTGTACGAGACGGTCGTTAATCGCGGCCAGAACGCTCTCCAGCTTCTCAATTCCGCTGATACCTTCCCAACGGTCATCCACGCTCTTATACGGAATGTGATGGACGAGTAAGCGGTCTGTCCCCGTTGCAACTACGTCATTATCGCGCCCAGTTGGGACGGATTCTCCGATTGTGAACGTTGCTATTGGCGCGCCCCACTCGGTATTGACGGATTTATCTTCGAGTTTGAATCGCTCGTAGATGATGTATCCGGGAACGTGACGCTCGACTACGAGATACGGCGTGTAACTACGGTCAATTCCGGAGATAAACCGCACAACGCGACCGTTCGGCTCCTCAACCCAATCGATCCACGCGATGTTGAACGCCTTGAACTTCTTGCGCGAGCCTTTTGACAGTTCCGGAAAGACGATATTAGCCGGGACAGCTTCGATGATTGGCTCTAACGCGGTTTCGGGCGCTTCAAGGCCGAGTTCTTCCGTCTCACTGACGTCTGCCCGCGCACCGAAATACGTTTTCAAGTACGAATCTCCGCGAAATCCACCGCCGATAACAAGTTCGTGCGTAGCTTGGACTAAATCGTTCTCCTCAACGATGGAATCAAGCCGTTCCTGCTCTCGGCTGCCTGCGCCTGTACCGCTTTCGAACGTCGGCGGCTCTCCGGTAAGCAAATCCGCAGGCTTCGTAAGCAAAATGTCCATCAAGTTAACCGCGATGAATAGCGTCTTTAGTTGCGGAGCGTGCGGCGTATCCTGCAGCAGTGACGATGCGCGATCGTAAATTTCCGGGTGGCGTCCGTCAAATATGATCCTTCCGCGTTTATATCGGGCAAGGCGTGGGATATCTCGTTCTGGCGGATATTGCTCGCCTGTTGTAAATAATTTTGTCAAATAGGAACCCTCCCCTCTAAGTCTGCGTATTACTTATGTGTCACCAACTACATAAACTGGAGGTATGATTGTATGGATTTAGCAAAGCAGTTCTCTGATATTGCTTCTTTGGTAGGCAAGATTGACGAGGCAAACAAGGAAAAAGAAAGAGCTCTTCACGATAAAATAACCAAGGAGAATGAGCACATTCAGTCATTAAGGCAAGCGGTTGAAAGGCTGAACCATTATGCTAGTGACCATATACACTTTATAAGTGAGTTTAAAGAAACAGCGAATGGTACAGTAGTTTTGTTTGACCTAAAATTTGCTAAAGCATCTATCAAGGTCAGGGAATTACTGACATCAATTGAGAACTCAACGGATCGAGTACCAGACTACAAAAACATAATATTAGACTTACTCAAAGAGAAATTAAAAGAACAAGTTAAATAACTATAAGATCAAAGGCCGCGCGGTTTGTTCCGTACTTTCTTACGTCCTGTTTTCGCAATGCTAACGGCCATTTCTGCCGCATCTATGACGTCATCGTGGCTTCCGGTTCCGTAGTATTCGAATTGTTCAAGTAACAACGCATGTCGCTTCGAAAATTGAATAGCGCCACTCTCGATATCCGGGAGTAGCGCTTCAATACGGAGCTCTTTACGGCTTCGCTGATGTATTTCCTTAACGCGAGTGCCTGCCGGGTATCCCGCAGCTCTCAGCGCCTCTTTTAGCTTCTGCACGAAAAACTCCTGCGCCGCCTGCGCCTCTGCTGCGATCGCATTCGGTTGATACCGCATGACCTTTTCGACGATAACGCGGATAAACTCGTCAGGTTTAACGCGTTCCCCATACGCATCGATTACGTATTTCGTACCGGTCTTCTTATGCCGCGCGATCGTAACAATGGCTGAATAGTCGCCGCGCTGTTTACCCATCGCAAAGTCCACGCCGGTATAGACGTCAAATACGTTAGGTGGCGGTGGGTACTGCGTTAACAATTCCTTGATCTCCGCGCTATCCCAATACGTAAATGACTCCGGATTAAACACCATCGACTCTTCATCGACCGGGTTATTCTGGTATTCCGTATTAAACGCTTTGCTTCCGTTATCCCACTTGAATTTCATCAAGCGCCATATCGGCTGTGCTTCCGGCCACAATACGATAGCGCCGCGATCCATTTCCTCGCGATTCATCTCGTAAAGCTCGAGCGCATCCTTTATCCGCGCCTCTTTCGGTCGATCCGGGTCTTTGTAAACGAGTCGACACGCTTCCCACAAATCCATACGCTCAGGCCATTCAATAACGGCGCGGTAGATTTTCGACTTAAAGTCCGCGCGATTATAAAGCACGTCAACGAGCAGCGCTTCGTGATGGACCGTCGTTCCCATGTAAACGAATGCGGTACGCTTACCCTTCGGATCGCCGAGCGGTACCACCGTTTGAGCGAACCAATCGCGCAGCTTCTTACGCAAGTCCGGCGTTGATGCGTTACCGCCTGGCCGCGCATCCTCTAAGTCGTCACATACGATTAGGTCCGGCCGCACACCGTTCCAGTTACGTCCACGGAGCGCCTGGCCTGTTGATGCCGCTTCGACTTTCGTTAGCAGTTTCTTCGTACCGTCTTCGCGCGGCTCCCACGCAATAAACTCCGAGCTGTTGTCCTTCGGATTTTCTTGTTGCTTCGGACTCAGTAACGGACCGAAGTCTGCGCGCAGTTTAACGTTGCTTTTAAGCTGCATCGCAATCCAATCAAGGTTACCGGAGCTGACCGTAGGTGTGTCGGAGATGATAATCTCGTACCGGCGCTTCCTATACGCGATCTCCCGCAAAGGGAAGCCCTTGGATAAATACGTTGATTTAGCGTGAGAACGAGGCGCCGCAACCGCGACCTTATCGTTTGTCGTAACGTTGGATACATCGTCCATTATCACGGCAATTTCACGGTGAAATATAGGCGCTAGGTCCGCGTCCGTAATATCGAAGCCGTCCCAATTTCCGTCATTGCCGGGATTCCGCGCTTCTGAAAAGTATTCAAGCGCAAACTCGATCAAGTCCGTTTCGCAGCGGTGTATACGTTCCAGCCGCTCATACTCCGCTAGCTGTGCGTCAATCTCCGCCGCGTCATCCGCTGAAAGGGAGGCGATCTCATCGCTGTCGAGTTCGTCAACCACGTCTAATAGCGCGGACAGCTCGTTTAACTTAGCCGCGCGCGCTTCTCTTCCGATCCATTTTCCGTTAGTCCATGCGATAGATATCGCCTCCCTTCGTAGTTACGTTGAAATAGCGTGAAATTAGTGTGGATTTACCGTGTTTAGGCGCTGACCCTACCGGACACACTCCGAATAGGTGAATCGCGCTAATTTCACGGTGATTTTACGTGATTAGACAGCGGATCAATCTTCCGACAGCTACCGCGCATGTTAATACCGCCAATACAACGGCCAAATCCGTGAGTTCGCGTTTGATTCGAGCCATACCGCTTCGCCTCCGTAAAGTCCAAACGTTTATTTTGGCGCGCCGATTTTAAACGTACCTGATGCGCCCGCCGACGCAGGCCCCCTTGGGGGTCACGCAAACACCGCCGCCCCTCTTCGCAATCACTGCGCCTTGGTCCGTTTATGCATTCGCGTTGTATAATCGTAATGATCCCGTTTAATCACGGATATGCACGGACATGTGCACAAAAGTCAGATTCTGAACACAAGTCCGCTCCGCAAACCCGCGCCCCGCCTGCGTTAGTGACCGATGCATAAACGTGCCTTATACATCGCATATGCATTTCCAGTTATTAGCGCGTACAACCCGCATTCCTACGCGGATTATGCCCGTTAGTAGCTGGAAGGTTATGCGCTTATTTCCCGACCATTACCGCGCCTATTATACGGGCAATATACAGCGGAAAATAAGCGCTATGTATAAACCGTCGCACTGTAACGTAGTGAAGCGTTGATGTGCGCTGAAAGTTTCGGAGAGGGTGCGCGGGACGGTCGCGTTGTAGGTTATAGATTCGCATGTGAACCGCTATGCATCCGTAGCCCACCGCATCCCTACTATATACGCGCGCACGTAGAACGCTCACTTCACGCATCCTTCCCTTTCGCTCTCTTAATCCGTTCCCTCAACGCATCAATATCGACATCTCCGCTAACCTTCGTCTCTACTTCGACCTTATCCGTCAGCATTCCGTTCACCTGCAGTAGTAGCTTCGCTGCTGCTGCGTTATGGTCCGTCAGTACCGCGTCAGTTAGCGATTCCATTACTTCCGGCAATCTTGCGGTTGTCTGGCGCACAATCTCCTTCTTCAACTCACGGTCAAATAGCGGGTCCTTCAACCAATCATAGACGGCGCGCCTACTGACGCCAGCTTCCGTAGCTATCTGTTCCATCGTCAGTCCACCGCGTTTAGGCTGCGCGAGATACTGTATTGCGATCGCATGGTGTGTTTCGATCCTTTTCAGCATTAACTCACCTCACTTAGTTCAATTGGATTCTCATAACAGAAGTAAACATAGAGGACATATTCTTCTCTAGTCATTTCATTTACCGCTGCAAGTATGTCGACCGCAAGCCAGAAGCGCGTTAAGTCTATATCAGTACGTCCTTTAACCCACTCAAAAGGGTTCTTTGCCCCCTTAGACAGGTTCAATGTCTCTTTAAGGGGGATCATATTTCCACACCAGGTGCCACCATGTCCTGTGTCTAAAGCTATAAAGTGGTCAAGGTGGACGTTATCGCGGCTCCCAGAAAGTGCGCATCCGTCAAATACTTCGAGAATGATAACGCGTTGTCTGTCGGTATAGTCATCACGTAAGCTTCTTTTCATTGCGCGTCTGCGTTGATGATTGACTGCGACACGTTCTTTATTATCTGTTTTCCACCTACGAAGTCGCTCGCGGTAACTATCTGCATGCTTAGTTCGGCTTCTCTTCGCCATATCGCGTACTTTGTCTGGGTTACTCTCACGCCAATTACGTTCCGCATTCCGTCGCTTATCCGGATTATCTGTGTTGTACTTTCGGCTCAGTTCCGCAAGACAAGTTTTACAGCGAGACTTCCGACCGTCTTTTACGTTCTTTTGCACCCCGTATTGATCAAACGTCTTAAACTCTCCGCATAACTTACACGCTTTTCCTTCCACCATTCTTACGTCCTCCTTCCGTTAATTTAGCGCTAATAACGCGCCTTCCTACGCTCAGGCAAGGCGTAAGATAGACGCGCTAATTTAATCGATACTTACCGTGATAACCGCCGGTCCTTTAACCTCCGCACAGTCCCGTCTATGTCCTGTGGAAAAGGTTATTCTCGCAAGTCCTTCGTTTGAAAGGAAGTACGTATTAACGCCATCTCTGCGGCTTAATTCCGCTTGCAAATCACGCGTACTTACCGTTGACAAATTCTGTCTAAGATCGTCCGGAGTAAGTGCCATTACGTAACGTCCATCTTCGAGTTCAACTGCGCGCATTACTTACGCCTCCAATCATTAATGTCATCGATCCACATTACGATAATAAAGAGCGCCGGCACATACGGTATAAACGCAATGTATCCGAGACTCTTCTTTACCTCTACGAATCCATTACGTGACTGTATAGCGTTAGGAATGTACGCGATTAATACGACAAGTACTAACGCAATATGAACGCCTAGTATAACGAATAGTACGTTTAACATACGCTCACTCTCCGTTCGCTTAGCGTAGTGATACTAGCGCGTCGCTGCGCTCCTTACTCCGTCGCCTGTCGGCTCCGGGACAAAGTTAATCCGCGCTATTCAACATGTTCACAAGGACAGGTTTTCATGTCCGAAGTGTCGGGCTGATCTTGCCCGAATTCCCTTGTCTCGCTGTACCTCGTATACTTAACTGCGCGGCTGTTTTTCGCTCTCTAAAGACTAAGAATAAATTTGACCCCCTAAAACGCGCAAACCCTTGCGGCAGTAAGGCGGAGGTCACTTTTTTCGTGTTCGCGTTTTTACCGATAAGAGGCCGATTTTGTTCGCGTTTTTACCGATAAGGAATTACGAAGACCGTTTTGCGAAGTTATTTCGGATGGAAAACATCTCGCGAAGTGTAGCGTCAGGCTGTCCGGATTTGCGGTAGAACACGAATGGATTGATCTTGTAATAGCGCGATGTCCCGTATACGACTTCGGCAAATACGTACTGATCGCCGAATCGCAAGTTACGCAACTTCGTATATACCGATTTCTCCGTAACGCCCGTCAGCCTGGCGATATCCTCTTTCGTAAGCGGCAACGTATTTTCAACGCTGTGCTCGTAAGGATTCGCGCAGATCGTATTCGTCTCGAGATGAACGTGCGGAAGCAACTTGTACACGAAGCCGAGGTCCTTAGCGCTGACCTCCGTATACAGCCGTTTAACGCGCGCTACAAACGTCTTAATGACCGTTGTATTGTCCGTTTTACCCTGGAAGTGATAGCGCGGATTCAGGCGGTATTTATCGCCGTCCTCCTCGATCACGCCGACCTCCGTTGTCTCCCGTAAGAAGTGGTGCAGCGTAGTCCGGCCGATCCTAAGCGTACGCATCATATCCTCGCGGCTCATTGCGGTTTTGTCCGGATTCTCTAGTATCGCGTCGTAATTAACGAAGCATTGCAAATAAAGAAGGTACCCGCAGTGTTTATCGGATACCCTCTCTATGACTTCGTCAATATTGCGCATGTTCGTTATCGTAAATTCAGCGGACTTGCCTACCGCTTTAACTTTTGCGTAAGATTCTCGTTGTGCTGCGGTTGAAATGCGGTCGCCATCGGCTAATACCGCTGTACGTTCGTAGATTTCGCCCGTTTCCGGGTCAACTAGGCGCTTAATTTCGGCCAATAATATCGTCTCCTTAGCGTTGGATTAACGTAAGGGCGTGCGGAGTATACCCGCATCATTCGTAGCCTTAGCGTGGTGGAAAAGTACTCTCCCCTTATTGCCCGTAAAGTAAGGCAAAAGTTCACGTTTTTAGAGGATTTATTTAGTATATCATCGAATTATTTTCGTAAAGGAGGCGTTAAGCATACGCAGTTTACATACAAATACGGAATTGCTGGCGACCGCGCTGCTTCAGGTCCGCGTAATGATCCGTGAACAAGACCGCCAGATAGCGGGCTACGGCGGTCTGATCGAGCGTTAAGATAGGCAGTACATATTACGTACGCGGAGTATACGAATTTGAGGCGGAGGAATTAACGTGACAGAAAAATACCAAGTAGGCGCGCCATTTCCGAAAGATAACGAAGCGCCCGGAGTCGAGCGTTGTACCTCGCGTTTGACCAGCGCAAGCTTTGACGTGTTGTACTACATAAATAGCGCGACAAACCGCGAAATTAGGACGTTCAGGGACACGTTACTGCGATTACACGTATGGATTTACGAGGATATTCCGTTTATTACCGTATCTTACCTTGGCGAAGACTGGACTTATGACGTAACACTGACGGTAGCTACGCGGGACATGAAAGATGTCGCATCAGCGTTTGTAAACGGAGGGGGAAACGTAGTTACGCTATGCTTAATTGACGCGCAGACTAACGTTATTCGCGCGATAAGGACGTTAGGACTGCCGGAAGACGCGATGAAGGCGATTAAGGACGCAGGCCAGGCGCAGCTAGAGCGCTACGAAGATGAATCGGAGGTACTTGCGGTTGTTAACGCCGTCTATGAACGGATGAGTACCGTCGATGTCATTGCGCGCGGGACAGTTTACGAGTTTAAACGGAAATAAAGACGCAAAAAGGGCCGGATTATCTCCGGCTCACTTTTCAAACGAGTATATCCCACTTAGCGCGAATTACCTCATCCGCAGATTTCGGGTTATCCGATAGATAGTGATAGTAAGATAAGATATTCGTGATCGCTTCCTTGAGGTCTGAGTATACCTCTCTCTTATAATCGCTAGACTTTTCATGCTCATAAGTTTGGTAAATATATCCACTGTTATCCTGTTTAACTTCTTCGATATAGTAATTGTGAAGCCAGAAACCTCTACGAAGATTAGTGTAAAATGATGTAACTACGTATTCAACGTCTATCCCTAACTCACTAAGTTCTTTGCTTATTTCTTCTGCTTGATCGATAGAACGAGTAAGCTGATCACGATGCTCTGCTTCTATCTCTTCCTCCGAAGTTGCCCACATGCTCCATTCGTCAGTCTCCAGCTTCTTACCGCTGAGTATTCGGTTTCTCTCTTCTATTTCAAATCCCCGTATATTTTCCCATACGCGCATCTTTCCGTATACATCTACACTAATACCCATAACGTTCTCCCTAAAGTCCGGCGCCTTCTCACGCCCGCAACTCACTATTTCTACGTCATTCTCACAAAGACCTGTCTGCGCGATAACTTTACGTAAATCAACGCGCCTTTTCATCCGACACCGCCGCTGTAACCTCGACCCATTCTCCGCCCGCCACCCGAATATAACTCCGCCCACCCTCACGCTTACCTGCCGCAAAAAACCGCTTATTCATCCGCTAATACCTCCTTACGCGCGTCGTTTAGATTACGTATCTTCGCTATTTTTTGCGCGGTTGTGTAGTCCGCTTGATTTACGATAGAGTCGACGATACCGATGAATGTTGCGGAGATTAGCGATATACGATCCGCTTCGTCCGGTGCGATTGCATAAACGTGCTGCAGCAGGATTGACGCGTACATCTCTTTGCTCATCCTCCGCTCACCTCCCGAAAGTATTCGTTAACCTGGCGCTCAAGCAACGTATGGCCGCGTATAATCCAGCGCGTCTCTCCGGTGTAAGCGGCCGGCGTTGTCATGCGTGCGATTGCGAAATCACGGCGATTAAATCCGAACTTGGCGAAAGGCTTGACGCAGATTACACGCTTGGTCGGCGTATTAGCGTTGCCCGTGCCAGCACAACCGTAGCAGACGTAGGTTTCGTTATAGCGGCCGGAACCGTCGCAGCGTTCGCAGCATACGTCTGCGGCATTGTTCATTCCGCAATTGAGCGTAGGAACAAGATGCACACACGCTTCTCCTCAGCAGAAAGCCAGCGAGTACCCTCGATGTCTTTTACATGACGTTCAATATCATCTACATTACGAATCCACTCATTACCTCCAAGGCCGTGACTGTTAACGACTGAAACCGAACCGATGTCGGTCCCATACTCTACTCCGTAATCCGATATTACAACTCTACCTCCTGCAACCGCCGCCAACTCCGCTACTTTAAATCCGTCTGAGTCTGTTCTGATGTCAAGCATTGTAGTTCCTCCTCTGTCCCGTTTAACGTTCCATTTATAATCATAATATACTACGTCCCGTTTAACGTGTCAATATATTTTTGGCACTTTTAACGTGACGAATTTTACGCTATACTGAACGTAGGAGGTGGCAATCCAATGTCCACGTATAAAGTCCGCCTCAAACTCGATGAGTTACTTAAGGAGCGCGGCATAGGAGATCGCGAGTTCGGCAGATTAACCGGAATACGCCGCACGTCTGTCGGAGAGATGCGCGCTAACAAGACGCAACGGCTACCGCTTGACAATCTCGCGATAATGTGCGAAGTCCTCGGCGTAGAGATAGCGGATATACTCGAATTAGATAAAAACGAAAGCGCCCCGGAATGAGGCGCTTATTTTCGTTATGCGGCGATCCCTTCTTCGATTGTTTCCGTGCCGTCCTCGAATCCTCCGTCGAGTAGATACTTTCCGAGAGGTCCGTTGTACTGACGCTTATCCGCGCGATCGGACGGAAGTCTAACCCGTTCTTTATGCGACTCCTCACTATCCATTCCGGGCTTTGGTTTAACGTAACGATTGCCGTCAATTTCCATGTCATAGTTATTTCTTTGAGGCGCGTAAAATAGGACTTCCTTGTCGTTAACTCTCCGCCTCATTTGACGATCAGAAAACACGTCCGCAGGCATCTCAGGAGCGAGTATCCACGTTGCTAGTCTCTCCAGTTGAGCGCTATCAGGCATCTTGCCAAACTGCTCAAAGTGATATTCTGTTAGCTTAGCCGACCAAATACTTCTTTCTTTGGAGTCTAAATACGTAGTATGGGGAAGTTCGTACAAATTACTCAATAAGAACAATACATGTATACCGCTCTTTTCATAGGAACAAGTGATTTTACGAAGCTCCTTAATTATCCAACTCATACAAGAGTCCGCATCAAACAACTTGTTTATGTCTGTAAGTTTCACGCCACCACTCCTCGCTATATCCTTGTGCTTCCGCAATCTTCGAGATTGCCCTATCTATGAGGTTATTTACAGCAGGTTTACCTGAGTACCTCAGTTCCGCAGCCGCCTCTTCCTGTGTCATTTTCTCCATGTAGACATAGTAAAGTGCGCGCTTCTGTTTCGGAGTAAGCCTCGCTTCTTCTAACGCGCTAATAAAGTCTAGTACAACGATAAGCGCGTCGTAATCCCCCTCGGTAGTTGTACGCTCCCACAACGAATGATAATCCTCTAGTATCGCACGCACTCCGAACGGATTATCCATCGGGTACTTTACGTCGTACTGACGCTCCAAGCGCCATAAGTCTACGGTTACTGCGCCCATTTATAGACCGCCCCATTCCGATTCAAACTCGCGAATAACATCGCGGCATTCGAGACAAACTTTTCCGTTCTCTTTCGTCTTATACAGCTTCTCTCCGTGAATAAGTTCGCGATAACAATGTGCGCACTCTCTTACGTGGAGTTCACCGTTATATTCAAGTTCTGTCGCTAGGCAATCGTCTCCGAACTCCTTCACGCAAATCCGCTCCCTTTTAACGACGAGAAGGCGCAGGACGAACGGACTATCTCGCGTTAACAAGACGCCGCCGAGCCCGCCGCTCCTCTATCGTGAATTTTTCGAACACTTACGTTTTCATATACTTACGCGGACTTCTTCTGGCGCGGCTTAACTACACCTACTCCGTCAAATACGCACGGCTTCCATTCGATGACGTCCTCTAACCGGTCGAGCACGGCCTCCTCCGTCTTCTCCGTTATGATGCCGAATCCGTTTAGTTCATCGAGTAATTCTGCGCGCTGATCTTCCGGCATCTCTGCGATAAGAACACGCGCGAATCCGAGCTGGAACAGCATCGAGCGGTATACTTTCGGGAACGTCGTCCGCAGATAGCGGAGATATCCTCGCTTAATCGGAATTGGACACGCCATGCATCCGGTACGCGGCATAAATACGTTTAGACCTTTCGCGACCAGAAACTCCGCAGTCACACGGTCAACAACGACGTCTTTTCCCGTGTAAGAATCATCAATGACCGCGTTCATATCGTATATCTCGTTGTACGGCATATCGTGCTTGCGAACGTAGTTCCATACGTCCTCCTGGCGGTTATTTCCGTAATTGAACGAGTCGGATAGCGCGGTCCACCACAGAATCGGCCGGCAGACCCACGTTTTCCACGTGTGCGACGAGTAAAACAAGTCACCGTCACGGCGGGCGCTCATCCAACGTTGGCGAGATTCGCCGGCGCGTACTCCGTTAAACATAATGTGCCATCCGTTTTCCTTAATCGCCTTCTTCATCGGCTTATGCTTGAGCGCGCCGCAACATTTCTCGACGACCGGCTCTTTATTGCCTGCGTCACCGCTGCGGTCACCTTTCCGTTTGAACAGCGTATCTACTCCGTTTTCCTCGTAAATTTTGCGTAGAGTAGTTTCCGGCCGCGCTTCGATCAAGTTGAGCGCCCATTCTTCCGTCATGCGCTTTGCGTACGCTCGAGTTTGCGGATACTCGTTAAGTGTGTTATTCCAAACGACGTCGAACGAGATGCCGAGCTCTTGGGCGACACGTCGAACGAGATGGAGCGTCAACATCGAATAGATTCCGAACGAGCAGGATACGACGACCTTTAACTCCGCACCGTAACGCTCCTGCCCCATTGTCAAGGTTTCGCGAATCAAACCTAATGCGCGTTGCTCTTTCCAGTCTAGGCTCGCGGTTTTGTGCCATTCCTCAGCCTCAACGATCCTCTCTTTCGGAATACGCGTGTTAGTTGTCGTTAAATCACCGTAGTATGTCTGCATTAAACCGCTCCTCTCGTAATCCCTAACTCGTTCTCTACGTACTGTTCCTCGCAAAATCCGTCATGTGTCTGCGCACCGCTTGCATAGGTGCTTGCGAATGATCCACGCTCGATAGGCTCGCCGCAATAGGCGCAATAAGCTCTCACCTCCGGTTCGTAGCACGGACCTACGGTATCCACGCGTTCATCTGGCGGCTGGAAACGGTCAAAGAAGTCCGCGCCGTCCATTACGCGGCCTCCGATATGGATTGTTGAGCCACCGATAAAGCTGCGTTAAGTTGCTCCGCCAGCGCGACTCCGATAAGGTATGATACTCGGCTCGCCACTCCGTTTCCGACGATGCGGTATTGCGCAGATAACGAGATTGACTCCGGAAGCACGTACGAATCAGGTACGGACTGGATACGCAAGCACTCGCGGACGGTGAATCTGCGTGGCGCTTGCGTTGGGTGGATCGGCTGCCCGCTGTTATGGTGCGCGAGTATCGTGTTGCTCGCGCCACCCAACGCGTGAGTGTAAAATGAGTTTTTGCCTCCCGTTGTTGACGCTACAATAGTTTTAGCCGCGTCATCCATCAAGCTAGGAGTGTCGTGCCGTGAAGGAGAAACAGACGTATACTTGCGCTCGGCTGGCTCCGGTAAATCTCCGATCACATCACGTAAAACTTGCGTTCTGTAATCTTCGGGGCGCGTCTCCGGAAACTCAAACGTAAATCCGATATCCTTACGCACACCGACGATGAATACGCGCTCCCTTTTCTGCGCCACTCCGTAATCCCATGCGTTGATTAAGCGCCAGGACACGTTATATCCGATCTCAGCGAACGAAGCGATTAACGCGTCGAAAGTATGCCAGTTCTTCTTCGTAATCAATCCTTTTACATTCTCGAATACGAAGGCTTTCGGTTGTTTACGTGCAATAATATCGAGGTACGTCCATACGAGCTTGCCGCGCTCTCCCTTTTCGCCGGCGCCCGTTCCCGCAACGCTGTAATCCTGGCAGGGCGGACCTCCTGCGAATATATCTGCGTCAGGTATCTGCGCTTGGATTTCGTCGCTTGTAATATCTCCGCAGACCACGTAATCACCGAGGTTGTACGCGTAAGCTTCTGCCGCGCGTTTATCGAAGTCATTTGCGAATGTAATATCGTAGCCCGCCGCTTTGAGCCCGACGGCCATCAGACCGCCGCCACAGAAGAACTCGGCGACCGTAAGGCCGTTCGAAGGTAATTGCGAAGTAACGTTGTAGTTGCGGATGGTCATCGTCTCCTCTCGTTTTCCTTGTGGATTAACTAAACCGTTTGGCGCGCCTTTAGCCCATTGCGAGACTACTGCGGAACATGGCGCATTCAGTTGGGCAATCGGATGTTTACGAATGTACTGCGCGTATCCTCCGTCAGATAGTTTCTGCGCTACCGCTGCGCTTAGCGGCTTCGGGTCATGATTCGCAATCATCCGCGTCCACCTCCCCGCTATCCTTCCGCTTCTGCAGCGGTGTCCGATCATCGTACTCGCGCCCATCTAACGCGTCAATCCGCCCACTTACGTAACCGGCCTCGTATCCTTTTCGCCACTCTTCCGCGATGTTAGACGTCGTTTCAGTTCTCATGCGGCATCACTTCCGGAGAGTTGGCGTACGATCTCGTCAATCTGCGCGTACAGCTCCGGCAAGCCCGCATCGTTTACGACCGTGAAGTCTGCCGCGTAATCGTCAAGTGCCGTTTCCGTGCCATGCGTAAGATCGCGCAGATTAAAGCGGTCGCCCGACTTAATGGCGCGATCAATACGGAGGGCTTCCGGTGCTTCAACGCGGATTAGGATGTAGCCTTCCGCCTTCAAGCGTTCAGCCTCGTTTAACTGGCGCGTATCGGTGACCACCGCGTTTACTACGTCTTCGTCCCACGCAATTTTATCGAGACATTTCCGCACCCATACGTCAGGATCACGCTCACGTACCGCCTGGCCGAACCATTGGTAGCCTTCGCGCGGCTTAGCGTCAGTCTCACCGAACAATTCGTGATAATAGCGCTTAAGCTCGTCGCCGAATGCGAACGTGGTGTATCCGTACTCTGACGCAAGGTAACGGGCAACTTCGTCCTTACCTGCGCGTAATTTGCCTGAGAGAGCGATGTTAGGTAGCGTAGTCATTCCGCAGTCACCTCCGACCAGTTATCGTTATCGTCAACGTACCATGCGAGTTTGGCGCTTCTTTCTACGATGCCGATTCCGTAAAGATGCGTCTGACCGCGAAAGTGATATCGGACAGCGCTCTTTGCGTGGCGGACATCTGTATACGTTTTATCACGCACAATCTCGCCCGTTTCGCGGTTAATAATTGCGTAGAGTGGTCCGGCCATATTACGCCACCTCCTTCCGCGGCTCTGCGCTGTCTTCGCGAGAGTCGTCGAGGATAATCGCGCCTTCTGCGACCCTATCTCCGCCGAACGCATACTCACCGACCATGTCCTCGTCCTCATCCGCGGTAATGATGAGGTTTTGACCGTCCTCAAGCGATAGAACTCGGTATTCCGTTCCATATGAGCGGACATACTCGAAGGTTACGACGTCACCAACGCGTACTTCCGTCGGGTTCAGCGCTTCGAAATACTCCGCCGGAATCGTGAGCCCTAACGCACGTCTCAGCGCAATAGCCTTCCCGATCCATACGTTGAACACGGCGCCTGGCGCACATTTTGCGATGCCTTTAAATACGCGGAAGGTTCCGGTTTCCAAGTGGAAAAGATCACCGTATTTGGGGCGTAACAGCGCGACCACTGTGCGCTTCTCCGTGTTAACTACGAACTCTACACGGTAAAAATCGTCGTATAACGGATTATCTGCCGGTAGTACACGTTCTTGGAGTTCGCCTATATCGAGCAAGTCCAAAACGTCCTCCTTCGCACGCTTAACGATGTCATCGCGCTTTCTTTGGCGCGCTTCCTTCGCCCGTTGCGCCAAGATAGCGGTAACCTCCGCAATTGTGACAGACGTTTTCTGCGTGGCCTTGGCGATTTCATCTGCGGCTTCTTGCGTCTTAACTCCTACGTCAGATAAGCGCGGAGCAATAGGCGGATTTTCCAACGCTGTCACACGTTTCTCAAGCGCACCCACACGCGTCGTCAACTTAGCGATAAGTTCGGCCGCTTGGTCATGCGCGGGCTTGGCGGAGAGAGGAGCTGTTTCTGCGATTTCTACCGGTTCGAGTACGCGGTAATTTCCGTATCTAAGTCCGTACGTGCCGTCCGCGTAATTAACATGTCCGCAACTCAGCGGCTCAGCTCTGCGATGTAATTCGAAAGTTGCGCCGGACGTGAAGAATTTATCTGTAACCGTGACCAGCACACGTTCGCCCACCGCAGCTTTCCGATCGACCATGCGGAAGCGGGCGCCGTCAATGCGGAGGGTATCCGTAGGTTCGAGCGTTACGTATTCGTCTTCCTCTACGTAAATTTCGCTATCCTCAGTTCCGTCTGGTCGGATATTAACTTCCTGCGCTGCGTCCGAGGAAACAACCGTGTGGACTTCGCCGTTATCATAGCCCCAGGTCGCTCCCAACTCGTCATAATCCGCGTTAACGATCTTAATCCGTTCACCTGCGCTCGCCTTCCGCTTAACCTCGCGATACTCACGTTCGATGACGCGTCCTGCAACGCTCAAACTTTCGTCTTTCAATACGGTAATGTTTGCGTTCATATACAAATCCGCTCCCTTATCGTTTAGTTTTCGATTTTAACGCGTACTTTCTGGCGGCCGAACTGGCGCGCTTCCTTTTCCGACGCGACTAATACGTCAAGCTTGCGGCCTTTAATCGCGCCGCCGCGATCTTGCGAAATTGCTGCGATTTCCTCGCCGTCAGCCGTCCGTATAGTTAAGCGCGTGCCAAGCGGTATCACTTTCGGATCGGTTGCGATGATGACGCGCCCTTTATACGTTGTCGTTTCGCTGACGTCGAGACCGGACGCAGTTATCCCGGTACAACCTTCCGCGCAGAACGCCGTATATGCGGTCGCTTCATACGTTGTCCACTCGTCGGCTTGCGCCTTACTCTCCGCTTCCTTCGCAGATTTGCCTGTTACCTGCGAAGAGACTGCGGATGGTTTCGGCGGATCATTCGGCGGGATGCCGTTAATAGCGCTGATTCCGATTGACATTGCGATGATGATTTGCGCGATAGTGTTTAGCGAGATTAATCCGCCTCCTGTCCGTCGAAATGTGCGTCAATTTTAGCGATGAGAGATGCGCGGGCTTCGTCTGGCGTGATTTTCGTGAGCGATGCGGGCGCAAACCACTCTACTACATCGCTTATCGGTGACACTCCGCGCAGAGGATACGTCGCGTCTTCATACCGCGTGATTCGTACGATATCGTCTAACGTAAAGTTGTCGACCGACGTTGTATCCGTAACCCGCGCATAATCTCCGACTTTCAAGCGTGATTCCTCGGCGAGCTGCGCTTCGAGTTGCGCGATTTCGGATGTGAGCGTTGCGAGTTGGGTGCGCTTGTATTCGAGAGAGACTTCGGTGTCTAACGTGAACAACCTGTTCTCATCTTGTTTAGAAAACGCGTGCTCATCGTGAACATCATCGCGAATATAAAACGTCGTGTCCGTTTCGAGTACGATTTCGTACGACCTACCGCGCGTTATATCCAATCCGCTTTTCAACATGTGGAGATACTTCGCCATCTTATCCGCTCCTTTTCGTTGTTATATGTCGTAATCGTACGAACTAACCTCGCGAATCTCCTCGATCAATAGCGTCCGTTCCCGCGTATTAACGTTCACATATTCCGCCATGATTTCGCCTGTCAACACGTCATCCTTCGTTTTCGCCGCGATAACTACGCCGGTGACTTCGCCAGCACGCGCCAGGTCTGCGTAGCGTTCGAGCAGCGCGATGACGGCGTCCTGGGCGATCGACTCCGGAGATGGACGCGGTACGAACGGGAGGACTTCGGCTAGCTGGCGCGGTTCAGCTACGACTACGTCAAACTTTTCCGCAAGAGAATCGATAAACTCGCGGGAGTAAAATCCGCCAACCCTCGCACCACTAAAGCGCGCCTTTACGCATTTGTAAGTACCCGGAATGTGCGTGTATGTGAATCCGAAAGCGGCCTCGTCTCTGTCATCCGTTTTGACTTCGTTGCTCATCCGCGCTCACCTCCGATATAATTTGTTTCGCGAGGACGATTCCGACTACATAAGCGAGAAATCCTTCCGCAGGACTCGCGTCGAAGATGTGGAATGCAAACTGCTGTGTGATAAGGCCGGCGATTAACGCTCCGATAATTCTCATTCTGCGTCCTCCTTTACGTAGAGTTTGTCGAGCATATTACGCAAGTCTACGATAAGATACTCCGCCTGTGCCGCGCTCAGTCCGATGTGCTCGTTGTACTCCGGATCGCCTTCGATGTAGAGCACGCAGGCGTCCGCGTTTTTCTCCATATAATCATACGTCGTATCAATATCGTGATAATTCCAAGAGACGTTGACAGCGCTCATTCTACGTCCTCCTCTACGTATTCGTCCGTTACGCCAGCGACGAAGCGTTCATTGATTATGGCGAACTCTGCGACTTTGAACGTGTATTCTTCGTACGCTCTGTAGCGCGACAGCTTCTTCGCCTCTTTCTCCGCGCGTTCCGACGATACATACGTCCTAATTGCTCGTTCCTTCCGATAAGGACGCCCGTTGATTAAAATTACGTAGATAGATTCGTTCATTTACGCGTCCTCCTTTTTCGCAAGCAATTCGCCAATCGACACCGGGAATCGCGCTTCAATCAGCGTGAGTACCGCCTTGGCATACGCCTGAATTTCGGCCTGCGCATCATGCTCGAGACGTTGCGCCAGGAAATGCGCGACACTCTGCAGGCTTGCGGTCCAGTACCAGCGGACGTACATTCCGTAGGCCGGTAAGAATAGGCGCGCTTGCTCTGCGCAGATGCCTTTTGCGAGTGCCCATTCGTAGCCCGCCATTCCGCGATCCACTGCGCTCATCAATCGGTACGTCGCTTCCTCACCGAGTTCCCAACGGATAATGTCTCCGCTGCCCTGCTTCGAGTTTTCCGGAGCGCTACGCCATTCGTCCGCGCCAGGTACGTAGAATACTGGCTCCTCCGTAATATAACGGCGGCTGCTTTCGTTCCAAGCGTCGAGGCTATCGCCGGTGCCTTCTTGATGCGCTGACCCTACGATGTACTTCCACCATTGTCGCGCAACCATTAATGGCGCGTACACTTCGAACTGCGCGATCGCATGACGGAATGGACTCGTATGATTTTCACGCGCCAGGAATTTAATAAGGCGTATGTCGCGTTCCGTTAGTTCTTGCGATTCCTTTGCGTATGAGACGCGTGCGGCATTAACCGGTGTCAGGTCCGTTCCCATTGCGTCGACTAAGCGTACGTAGCCGTTGTCGAGTACGTTGATTTTATCGTTCAATTAGCGTCAACTCCTATCGTATAATCGTCCGGATCGCGACTCCGACCCAAAACGTCGTACAGTATGCGGTGATGATTGCGTAGGTATAACGTTTAAACATTCGTTCACTCCTCGTTAATAACTCCGAACAATATGCGCGCGGCTTCGAATTTCTGCGTAGGTCTGTTTTCGCCGAGTGACTTCGCAGCGGCTTCCGCGTCCTTGCGTGACTTGTACGTTCGCATCATGCGGGACTTTCCGGAGATGCCTAGCGGATAGCCGTCGCAGAGTACCGTATAGTGTTCGCGCGGCCGACTCATACGATTACTCCGCTCATTTGTCGCTCAATCTCCGCCTGCAGTAACGGTTCCGGACGGACAAATGTCGGCGGCTTAACGACCTTATTCGTAATGGGATCGTAATGGACCGTACCATCTGGCCACACCTTCGACATATTCGCGTCATGTACAATATCGAATAGCGCGGCAGGCTTAACGCCGATTTCTACGAGAGTGCCGAGCGCCAGGTAGATCAGATCGATCATCGCGTCCGCTTGGTCGACGACCGATTCCGCTTCGTCAAATTCGTTCAACTCTTCGGACATATACAGATAGCGCTCCGTGCGACGTTGCGCCGACATAACTAAGGGCTTATCCGCATGTGGTACACCGAACTTATCGTGAAACTCGCGCACCTTTTCGTGTTGTTCGTTCAAATACGATCACTCCTTCGTTATAGTAACGTGTATACCGCGACCAGCCCCGCAACCACGATCGCAATCGCCGCCCAATCACACGTAGCCTGTTCCCGTTCGATACGTTCGGCTGGCGCGGTTCTGACGCTGTAGCCGGTCGGCGTGCGTTCGAGTTTATACGCCATAGCCTGCGTCCCTCATTTCCGCGCGGACTTCCGTTAATAACTCAACGAATGCTCGCCGCGCTAACGCGTTAAGTTCCGGCTTAGGCTTTAAGTGCAATGACGGAAGAGCTGCGCCTACATAACGCATGATCTCGTCTTCCTCCTTGTCGCGAATTGATACGCCATCCTCAACTGATACTCGATACATCGCGGAAAGTACCATGAGTCTGCGCAATAGTTTATCGTCCATGTTGCCGTCTCCTTTCGTATTCACCACGTCAACTTATCCGCATGTGTTGCGATCTGGCCGCGGAAGTTAACGGTTAATTCGCAGACATTTACGTATGACTCCGTCCGGTAGTGTTCGAGATACGGGACGAATCCGGATTTCTTCGGATCGGGCAGATCGCACTGGCCGGCGTGGCCTTCGACGATAACGGTACAATCGTCGTGTAAACGCGTAAGAACCTTTTTGAGCTCGCCGCGTGTAAAGTTCTGCGCCTCCGAAATGATTACCGTTTTCCCTTTTACGTTAGAGCCGCGGACATAAACGTGTGATTTCGGATAGACCCAAACGTCGCCGCGCTTCTGGGCTTCGATGTTCTCTTCGTTGAATATCGCTTTGCGCGGGTCCTCGCCGATCTCGTATAGCGCGTCTTCCAACGGAGTGAAGTAAACGGACTCTTTCGCTTTGACTCCGCCGGGCAGATAGCCCATGCGCTTCTCTTCGACCGGACTGATTACGTAGACGAGCGGCTTGTTAAGAAGCTTTGCAACCGCGACGGCCATCGTAGTCTTACCGGTTCCTGCCGCGGCGTTAACGAACGTGATGCGGTTATCGAAAATGCTATCGACATATATGCGTTGCTCAGGCGTTAACTTTTCGCGGAATCCGAAGAACATCGTATCTTTGGGTAGCGGCATGGCTTGCGGCCTCCTTAGCGTTATTTGGCTTCGAGTACAACGTCGCCGTCGTAATTAACGGCAATATCCGTTGTCATAATTCCGGCATCGTATCCTTCCCAAACGTAGACGTCCGCGTCTGGAGGAAAGTCAGCGAGCTTAACGAGTAACTCCGCTACTTTCATTCGCTCACCTCCCGTTCCTCGATTACGTAAATCGCGCCGCGCTGATCGATAACTTCGTACTTAGCCGCGTCGATAACGTGGCCCGGACGGAGAGTGACTTCGTGGCGGACCGGTGAGTTTGCGGAAGCGATTGCGAATAATCCGACTAACATCATAAGGCCGCCGAGGACGAGCGGAGGTGTTTCGACTGCGGCGAATCCTGCGATTAGGACGGTTAAGCCGACTATACACATAATGACTCCGAGAACGATGAGCACCGTGTCAGTTCCGCCGCCGTACGTATTCAACACGTCCATTTACGCGCCCACCTCCTCGATTACGATCTGACCTGCGCCGACCTCGCGCAAGCTAATATCCGTTGTTAAACGCTGTCCTTCCGTTCGCCATACGAGGATTTGTGTATCGCCTGGGAGAGGTGAACGTATGAGCGCGGTAACTAATTCGTCTTTGGTCACGCGGCCTCACCATCCTTTGCGTATATTGCGTCGGTGTCGTCCAGAATAACTGCGCCACACATACGAGCGGTCGTCAATCGAGTTATACGTCCACGAAGTGACTGCGGAGTGTCCACCGTCTGAGCAACGCGTCCATGCGCATACTTTACGATCATCCCCGCAACCATTCCGTCCGGCTTCGGCGCATTTACAAACTCCGGTGTCAACGTCAGGCCGAGCGCACGTTCAGCCGCGATTGCCTTGCCGATGTCTGCGTTAAATACGTCATCAGGCGCGCACTTTGCGATGCCTACTGCGTCGGGCTTTCCGCTAGTGGTCGATCTCTTACGTACCATCGCAACAACCGTACGCTTATCGCGATTAACTACGAACTCGATTCGATAGAACTCGGCGGCAAACGGTCCTTGGGGTAACCTTGCGGCCAAAGAGCGTCCGACCCGCTCCAACTCCGCTACCCTTGCGCGAGCCATTTCGATAACTTTGGCGCGTGTTAACGAGGTAGGCTGCGGATCGCTTGCGCTTACTTCCGCGCTCTCAACCGGATCGATCTCCGCCAAGTAGCTGCGTACGGCGTCGGCATTGTCGCGGATGAATTGCGCGAAGAGGTCTGGGAGAGTTGCGGTTGATGGCGCGGGAGCTACGATCGGTTCGAGGACTACATATTCATCGAGTCCCGCGAACATGATTCCGTCCGGATTATCCACCCGTTTCTCTACCGGAAAGTATGCGTCACCGTTCGAATCGACGCGAGTTACGCGCAGTACGTCGCCGTTCCGGTAATGACCGAAAGTGGTGCGCTCCTTAACGATCTTGATGCGCTCACCTACGCTGGCTTTACGTTGGACTTCACGATATTGCGGTTGAGTTGCGTTGGACATCGTATCATCTCCGTTTCGTTTTCGTTGTCTTGCGCCTTACAATATATATAGGGACACGAAATCGCGGAATTGGGACATCGTAAATAAAAAAAAAAAATAACGGAGCAGCCCGAAGGCCCTCCGTTACAAGTCGTCAAATCCGTTATCTTCCGATACTTTCCCGTAGTTACGAGACTTAGCCTCGAAGAAATCCGACTTCGTTGCGTTGAGCGCGTCATCAGAAAACGGCTTAATCCACGGCATACAATTGACGTCTACGCCTTCATACGCGTTATCAAAGCCGAGCATACGTAAGCGGCGGTTCGCAATAAAACGGATATAATCGCCGAGTTCCGCCAAGTCGATGCCGCGTACGTTCGCTAGCGTATAATGCGCCCAATTCGTTTCCAGCTCAACGGCGCGGTCGATCGTTGCGTATACGTAATCGCGGTTAGCCTGCGTATCGAGCTCCGGGAAATCTGCGAGAAGCTGCTTAAATACTTCCGCGAAGAAATAGCAGTGTTGGTTCTCGTCACGTTGAATATAAGACACCATTTGCGACGTTGCCATCATCTTTTGGTCACGCGCCAGGTTATAGAAGAACGCGAATGTACTATAAAAGAAGATGCCTTCGAGGATGAGGTCGGCCACCATCGCTTTGAAGAACGTTTGCGGCGACGGATCATCGCGGAACTCCTGGTAAATGTCCGCAATAAACGTATTCCGTTCGAGTAGCACCGGATCGTGCTTCCAGTATTCGAATATCTCGCGCTGTTCCTGATCGGAGACTAACGAAGAAAGCACGTATGAATACGATTGGTTGTGGACGACTTCCTGCTGCGCGATGATTGCGGAAATCGCTTCGAGAGAGCTGTCGGTGAAATAACGTTTGACATCGCCAACGAACGCTGTCTGCATCGAATCCAGCACGGCCAGTAGCGCAATGTTTATCTTAAACGTGCGGCGCTCTTCCGGATCAAGTTGCGCGAATTGCTGGGCGTCTTTGGACATCGGAATTTCGTCCGCGATCCAGTGATTGAGCAGCAGCACTTTGTACAGCTTATACATATGCGGCATCCGGATATCGTTCCAGTTTAATATACCGGAGTTTTCCCCTTCGATAATGCGCGTAGACTTGTTCGGTGCCTCTACGTTAAATATGCGTTGAATTTTCAACTAATCACGCTCCCTATTCGTATATGTTAAACGTAAAGCCGGCGCTCCAATTAAGAGGCGCAAGACTCGCACTCGGCGATGGTCAGCGCACGGCTCCGTACGTAATACGTACTCTTCATTCCGCTTCTCCACGCGTCCATATGAAGCGCAAGGAACGCGGTCGCCTTAATATCCGGCGTAACGTAAAGGTTGAACGATTGCCCCTGGTCGATATGACGCTGCCGAGCGGCCGCCATACGGATCGACGCGTGCTGATCGACCATAAACGCGGTCTTATAGTACCACATCGTCTTAGCGCTGAGGTCGGGCGCTGGATTCGCAATCTTATACGTTGTCTTTTCCTCGTACGATAGCAGCTCGTAAATCGGATCAATACTCGCGGTAGAGCCCGCGATAATAGACGTCGACCCATTCGGAGCAACCGCGAACATCCACGCGTTACGTACGCCGTGTTGTACGACCTGCAGCGTTAGTGCCGCCCACTCTTCGTCAACATAGCCGCGCTTCGTAAAGTATTCGCCGCTGTGCCAATCGGAGCCCTCGAAAGCTGGATATGCGCCTTTCTCTTTCGCTAGGTCAGCGCTTGCCTTGATAACGAGGTAATTGATCCGCTCGTACAGCGTATCATTGTAGGCGACGGCCTCATCGGATTCCCATCGGATACCTTCAAGCGCGAGTAAGTGGTGCAGACCGAATGTGCCGAGTCCGACCGCGCGATACGTCTTATTCGTATGTTGCGCTTGCAGTATCTCGATGTTGTTGATATCGATTACGTTATCGAGCATACGCATCTGGATCGGAATCAGGCGGTCGAGTACGCCGTGCGGAACAGCCCGCGCTAAGTGGATCGAGTTAAGATTGCACACAACGAAATCTCCCGGCAACTTCGTAATCACAATGCGCGCCTGTCCGTCCTTTGTTACAAGCTCTTCCGTTTCAACTACGGTCGGCGACTGGTTCTGCATGATCTCCGTACACAGGTTCGAGCTATAAATCATACCGCGGTGACTATTCGGATTAGCGCGGTTGACTGTATCGCGGTAGAACATGTACGGCGTGCCCGTTTCGAGCTGCGATTTCATAATCCGTTTCATGATATCGATCGCTGGCACCGTAATGCGCGGCAGCAACGGATGTGCGACAGCCTCAGCGTATTTATCGCGGAATGAACCAGCGCCGAACTCCTCGTCGTAGAAATCTTCGAGTGCTAACGCGCGACCGTCCGCGTCTTTCCAACCGAGAGTATTACGCACCTCATGCGGACAGAACAGCGACCAATCTCCGCGCGCATCAACGGTTTCCATGAATAAATCCGGCAGGCAAACGCCGTGGAAAATATCGTGCGCACGCATCCGTTCGTCCCCGTTATTGAGCTTGAGGTCCAGGAACGCGAGAATATCCTTGTGAAATACGTCGAGATAGACGGCAATTGCGCCTTTACGCGTTCCGAGTTGATCAACGCTAACCGCCGTGTTATTAAGCTGACGAATCCACGGAATGACGCCGCTTGAAGTGTTTTTGTGACCGCGAATGTCCGATCCTCTTGCGCGAACCTTGCCGAGATAGACGCCAATTCCCCCGCCCATTTTCGATAGGCGCGCCACGTCCGTATTGGAATCGAATATGCCTTCGAGCGAATCGTCAACGGTATCGATGAAGCACGACGATAGCTGCCCGCCGGTTGCTTTGCCCGCGTTAGATAGCGTAGGTGTCGCGGCCGTCATATACAGATTTGACATCGCCCAATACGCCTCTTTCGCCAGTTCAACGCGCTTATCGGCTGGCTCTTGGTGCATTAGGAACATCGCGATAATCATATAGCGTTCTTGCGGCAGTTCCATCACGCGCCCATCGAAGTCATGCGTCAGATAACGTTCCTGCAGCGTAAGCAGTCCGATGTAATCGAACAGTAAATCGCGCGTCGGATCGATCTCTGCGCCGAGCTCTTCGATTTGTTCACGCGTATATGCTTCGGTGAGCTCCGTCCGATACAGGCCGCGCGCCACCATATCGGTTACCAGCGGATAGAATGCGCCATACGGGCGATCAACGTACGATTTATACCGACGATTATGCGCGGCTTTCTTGTACAGTGACGTAAGCAGTCCGCGAGCCGCTGCGTATTTCCAATTCGGCTCCTCTTTCGTTACGAGTTCGAGCGCGCTCATAATGAACGCCTGGCTTACGTCTTCTCCGGAAACCGTTGACTGCCGGAGCTTACCGTTAACTCCGCGCAATAAAGTCGTCTTATCTACGCCTTCCAGTCCGGCAAGAATACGGTCTGCATACGTAGATAGGCGCGCTGGGTCAAACGTCAAGGTGCGGTTATTAGGCTTCGTTACTGTTCGCGGTGTCGTCAAGCGCAATCATCTCCGTTTCGTTTAGTCGTTGTTTGGCAACGTTTAGTTTCCGTTCGTACTTATCCGCAAGCCCTCGGTGGACCGCGACGGCCCGTTCGAGGGATGCGATTTCCTGGCGTTGGTGAGCGGCGAGGCGTTCGGATAATTCGCTCATACGGCAACTGTGCGCTCACCGATGATTAGAGCTGAGAAGCAAATAACTCCGTCAATTTGCGTAGACTGCGCGTAATGAACAGTAATAGAAAACCCTTCGTCGAGGAATGATTTTAACGCTTCTTCGACTTTCGGACCGAACCTAGTTATGTCATAGGCAATGTGCGCGTATTTCACATCTTCTCTCATGCCGCATCAGCCTCCGTATCAATTAGATTTTCGCGCAACAAGTACGCCAGAATTACCGCACATGCATCGCTGTCATCGTAGCCAGCCGCGAACTTATAATCCGGACCAAGCCGCAATATTCTCCGCACGGCCTCCGCAACTTGCGGTTTCTCAGCGCGGCCATTTCCGGTGACCAGCTTCTTAACGTTTGGCGGAGTCAGGTTATCGGCCACCCCGTACCCCAACCGTGAGAGTGCGCGGTCGACGGCCGACCATGCTCCGTGTACCTTGTCGTTCTGATCAAAGTTGCGCGCCGGCGGCCATACCTCGCGGATGATTTCGGAATCAGGCTTGTGTTCGCGGAAGAATAACAGCGCATGAGCTTCGATAACTTCGTAACGTAAGGGGCGCGCCTCGCCTGCGTCAGTCTTAACGATAGATGTCGCGACTAGCGTAGGGACGCGATTCTTCACGTCCACTACCGCGAATCCTGGCGAAGTTAGCGAGAGATCGAGTCCGGCGTAACGTTTAGTCTGCGCTTTTGGCTTCGTTATTGTCATCGCCTCCTATCTCCGAAACGTACGCTCTATACGCGGATTCGAACGTTGGATATTTGCCCATGAGTCCGCGCGTTCCTGACGTAGTTTCAACGTCTTGGCCGCAAGGACCTCGCGGGATACATTTACGTCTTTCCACGCTTAACCAGCCGAGGAAGTCTTCGAGGCCGGCGATCCAATGGTCGTTACCAAACGGTCCATATCGGAATTTCATTTACGCAGCCTCCTTCGCAATCTCTTCCGCCCTAATCCGTTCAATATCCGCAAGCGCCTCCGCTGGTCCGCGCTTCTTCCAGTCCGGTAAGCCTGAGCGCATAATTGCGGCTACTTTCCGTCTAAGCGCGTCCATCTCGCCATCCGTGAGAGATAACGCAATCGTCCGCTTGTAATCGTTAAACGTCCACTTGTCCGGATCGGTCAGCGGTGGCACTCCGCTTTCTACCGCGTCCAGAATCGACGTGAAGTAGTCGAGCACTTCCGCGCGCATCTCATCCGTAAAGTACACACCGAACGCTGCAATGTCCGGATTCTTCTCGTAGTCTTCCGCGCTGATTGACCACGCCTTACGTGCGCCGTTAACGTAGAGGATTACGTAATAGTCGACGTCATACATAATCGAATAGCAAGCGCATTGCTTAACGTGCTTATCTTCCGCGCCGTTCCGCATTGAGTACGGCGATGTCTTCGCGTACGTCGTTTGCTTCGATTTCACTTCGAGGCCAACGCGTAGCACTTCGCCGTCATCGGAGACATAGCGCATGATTCCGTCGCCGGTCCCGTATAGTGCGAACGTCTTTCCGTTATGCGTTACGACGTGGCTCCGTTTGGCGAAGTCCTCGAACATCGGCTCGCCGCGATCGTTACGTTCGACTATGAAACGCGGTCGCCGTCCGTACGTCTTTTCGTAGTGCTTTTCCGCGAATAATAAGTCGCGTTGGATCACGTCCCCAATAGCGGTCCCTATCCGAGTCTGTCGGCCTTGGTTCGGCTGAACTGCGCGTGATTCCTTTTTCGTACCGCGAGCCTTTTCGTAGAGTGCGCGTGGGTCTGCGTCGGCGGCTGACGGGGAGAAGTACGGCATATTACGCGGCGGCCATAACTTGCGCTCCCGGTCCGTCAGGATATCCGCATACCAGCGATGGATTTGCGCGTCAAGTGGATCATCGTATACCTCAGGTCCGGAATGTACTTCGTTGAGAAATACCGTGAAATGCTGCGCGATTTGATTTGCGAGTTGTTGAGTAATTTAAACCGCCTCCTCTTTCGTAATTACTTTCCATCCGTACGCGGAACCTTTCTTCGTTTCCTCCAGCGTCAGGCCAGATAGCCGTATTCCCTTTAAAAGCTCAAAAACATCGGACATGTAAAGGTTATACCGTTGGCCTGATCGCTTATCCTCAACGGTTATCCCTGCGCTTGCTCGCGTTGAGAACCAATCGACAATATCCAAATCTCCGGATACTTGGCGCTTATCCCGCGCGGTTAATTCCATATGACATCGGCAATCACGGCACCAAACCCACTCCGACTCTTTACCACATTTCGGACACGTCGGCATATTGATCTTGCCTTTCGCCATCTACGCAGCCTCCTTAAAACTATCGGACAGGCGTAATGTCAACGCCTTAGTGAACGTGTCCAGCGCTGTGTCATCGATGTCTACTGCGTCTAAGGCTGCGTAAATCTCTCCAAGCAGCGCGGAGTCCTCCGTGAATTGCTCAGATGTCGAATCGATGAGCACGTAATCAAGAGCGGAGATGATTGCGGCAAGTTCCTATTTAGTCACCGCGATTTTAATTGTCTTTGCCATAGTTAAACAGCCTCCCCATATTTATTCGCAAACTCCGGCAAGGGCCGGCAATTAACGTAATCCCATTCGTCAATTCCGTACTCCATCATCCAACGCGGCTCGATCACGATATCGGTAACAAGCGGAACGGACAACGAAACGGTCTTCGTCATCACATCGTCGATAAGCGCGATAGACTCTCGCGTTAAATCCGCGTTCGGTAGCGAGTTTTTAATTTCATCGTGGATTGACGCGTTGAACTCCCATCCGCGTTCCTTGCATAGTTGCGCGTTTCGGTTTCCGTTCATTTTGAGGATATCCGCGCCAGTCCCTTGAATGACCGCGTTAAAAGATGCACGTTCCCAATAGCCTACGAGTCCGCGTGATTCGGATAACTCGTCAATCTCCGTTTGTATGCGGTCGAGCTTCGCCAGGTCCGGCGCCGTCGGATTCGCCTTATTACGGAGTGCTTTCCGTTCAGTGTACAAACGGATTCGGCGTTGCTCGTTCTTGGCTGACGCGGCGGCTACGCGTTTGTAATCCGGAAACCGGCGCTTTCGTCCGTATAGCGTTTCGACGTAACCATGAGTCCGCATAAACTCGCGAATGTCCGCAACCATCGTTTTGAATGACGGGAATGTACGGTCGAAGTTTTCGAAGAACATCGCGGCCACGTCGTCCGTTACGCCCATCTTCTTCGCGAAGGATGCCGGAGACTGATCGTATGATACCGCAAGTTGTCCGGTCTTCATCATGGCGCGCGGCTTGAATTTTCCGGTTGGATCATACGCTTTGTCGACGCAATACTCTTCTGCGAGGTCAAACGTCATCATCGCCATTGTCGTATAGAGGTCGACGCCATCTACGAAGATTTGACGCATGGAGTTGTCGCCGTAACGCGTATACATGATGTGCGCCATGATGCGCGGCTCTATCTGCCCAAGGTCGGCGCCGACAAACGTGCAGCCTTCGCGAGGAACGAATTGATTACGTACACGGCTGCCTGCGCCTTTTGACGGTAGGTTTTGTAAATTCTGGCCGCGTCTTACCTTGCGATCATCTGTGATGAGTTTACGGACGATTGCGTGATAGTTGGTGTCAGTTATTTTCACTCCGGAAATACTACCGCCTCCTTCCGTCCGTCCTTGTAATAGACGTAGGCTTGTGTACGGAAGAAATTCGCAGTCATTTCGGACACTGGCGTCCCGTAAATCGAAGGTACGGCGTTTCCATCTGTATCGTCCCATTGCGCATACCAGCGGTCACCACAACACTCACAATCATCGCCTGTGTCGCAGCCGTTAAAATAGATGCCTACGCCTTCCGCTCTCTCATTGGCTTCTTGCGCGGAATCCGCCTCAACAATTACGTACTCACAGACGCGGTTATCTACGTCGAAAAATCCACCTGAATTGTTTTGCGAAAATGTATAGAACATCTCTATTCCTCCGTTTCAAATTCGCGTAATATATCGATAGGTCTTCCGCTATATCCTGTCGAACTGTAGCGCCCTGTCGCAGTTCCTCCGGCCTTAAACTCCGAATGTACGCGCCCATCAACTTCGATAATGGACGACTTGCCCGCACTCCCTAACATCGGTTGTATATACGTTGTTAGTAGCTTCTCGTACGCGGCTACGGTTGCGAGCGGCTTTAGCGCTTCCTCTTCTTCGTAGTACGCCTCCATTACGTCAGCCGCGGTACTACGTGTCTTACCGCGCTTAAACTGTCCGGTGCGGTCGCGTATTCCGAGGTGATCGTAAATCAAGTACGCAAGGTGGTTCCCGTTCGTAATCGAAAATTCCGTTACGTTAAGTGGCGCGTGATCTTCGTCTGCAGGCGCTAGGTTCTCCGCCTTTAATTGCGCAAGCCTATCGACCGCGCTCGTATACTTTTTGAGATTCGTTTTACCCTGCGCCTCACACTCGGAGATTATCGCGAGTTGCTTCGCCTGGGCTTCCGTATTGCGGTCGATCCTCTTGCGCTGCTTTTCGATCCAATCCGCAACTTTAGCCGCGTTAATCGTGCGATCCATTTTACGAACAAACGCGTCGTCAATTTCGTACGCTTCGAATACGTCAGCACGCGCCTTCTCTAGTAGCGGTTCGAACTCGTTCTCTAACGCGGCCAATCCGTCAAGGTCAACGCAGAACCCCGACCGCGCCAAGAATACGTCTGTTTCCGGTAGCTTCGAGTCAATCTGCGCGTAACATTCGAGTAGCTTACCGGGCTTCTCTGCAGACGGCGCGATCTTCATTTGTTCGAATTGCCATTCCGTTAACCGCCAACCGTACAGAACGTCTTTGATCGCGTAGATTCCAACTAGCTCGATATTAAACGGAGCCGGCGAACGATTACCGAACATGTCCTCGAAGGTAAAGACAGGGCCGTCAATACCGAATAGGCGTCCGTACTTTGCGGTTAATGGTTTAAGACCGAACGACTCTTCGTGCTCATTAAGCGAGTTCATCGCATCCAGCGAATCCCAAACGCAGCCGCGTATTTCGTAGCCGTCCTTAATCGCAACGTGTAAGTCATAGCGCGCCGATCCCATATGAAACGACTTGCCATGCGCTGATTGCGTAAGATACGGTGATATTGCCGCAAGCACTTTCGAGCGCGTGAGTTGTCGGTCGGTCGCTTTATACGCGCTCATATCGTCTAGGAACTCGAAGCCCTCCGCGCCGCGCATATCAACGTGTCCGTACGGAAGGTAATAACCTTCGTCAAGTAACGGAAGCCACACGGAGTATCCGATTGAAACGTCAATGTACGTGTCGATTCCGGTTCCCTCGAAGTCATTCGCGGTCAACGACTTTACGCCAAGCATCGCCCATCTGTCCGGCCACTCTCGCATTTGACGCCGGCATTCTTCGCGCAGTCTCTCGACGAAAGCGGGCAGCTCCGCGTCGTCCGTTACGATGTGGAAATTCGCCGGCTTTGACGCAAGTGTCTCCGCAACTCTATCCGCACGCGCATCCGCTTGTCTTTGCCGTAACAATGCGTCTGCTGCGCGAATAACGTCATCCTTCGAGATGGTACCGCCCGCAGTACGCAGGGCCGGACGATTGCCTGTTTCGCCCGATCCGTACGCCTGCCGCAGCTCCTCGACCATTTCGCGTTGTTTATCCGTTAATGACATCCGCAATACGCGGTCTATCGCTTCTACATCCGTCTCCTGCGCCGCCTTCTTACGCTTGGTTGCGTCGGCCACCCGTTCGGCGGCTCTGTCATCTGGCGCAGGCGGGCGCAAGTTTAGCGTTAATTTCGGTGTTATAGCGCTCACTCCCTTCGTTCAGATTGCGTGAAGCTTGCATTTACGCGGCGTCCACCTCCTCTGCGCGGTCGAAGCGTTGTTCTACCGGAACAATTAGCTCTCCTGCCTCCGTCATCATTTCGGTTCTTTTTGCGTAAGCTGCTTCGTAGGCTTCATTTGGGTCATCAAAGAATCCAACATCTATCCTTGAGTTATTAAATGTGAATCTCGCTCTATACTTTTTCATATGCCTCTCAAAGCTGACCCACTTAAAACCAGAAGCATTAGTACTGGCAGTTCCCGTGTTACGGTTATTAACGCCTCTGGATACTGCCCGAAGATTTTCTCTACGGTTGTCTAAAGGATTCATATTAATATGATCTACAACTTTATCGCCTTCAGGAATACAGACTATCCTGTGTAGATATTCTCTCCTCCCAGATTTCAGCCAAGATTTTGCGTAATACTTTCCGTTAAATCTGTCCACCATCACTGTGCTGCAGACCTTCATTAGGTTTGGAACACTACTAGTATCCACCAGAACACAAACCCTCTCTCCGTTCTTACGGTTAACGATAATTGTGGAAGTACCGTCGCCGTTGTTTACGATCTCGTTTTTCAAAATTCTTCCCTCCCTGTTCCCACGTTTAACCTACAGGTCTACGCCGCCGTCTCCGCTTCTAGCAACGCGAGCATCCGTCGGTCTAGCGATATCGGCAACTCCGGCCACCGCTCAGCCAAACGCGATTCTACGCACCAGTATTCGGACTGACACGTATTCTCCAAAAGGAACACGCGAGGCGGCGCGCCATCTTCCGCAAGTACGCCCGCGATCCAATCCGCCTCAGCCAAGTCGTACGTCGTCCCATTACCCTTCCGCGTATAGATGACGAGGTCACCGTTACGGTCCGTCCGGCGCCGGATCGTTTTGACCTGCACCTTTTCCGCGCGGCCGGTTGCCGGATTCGTAGCGAGGATATCGTACGCCTCTTTTGTACGCGGTACATGCGTTGTCCATCCGTTTGCTAAAAGCGCGGTTTGCGCAATCAGCTCCGAATACATGGCGACTGTTTCCGTTATGTGGGCCAATTAATCGTCCTCCCTTTCCGGTACGAAGACGATCTCGAAGTCGCCCTCGTCCGCTGGCATTTCCGCCGGTCCCAGCGAAGTGTAAACGGTAGGCTCAACGCTCATTACGATGTCTGTCGTAAACAGACCGTGTTCGTTCGAGAGCTCCGTTATAAACTTCGCGAGGTTTTTCCCGGCTTGCGGTAGTTTGCGCATGTCGTGTACGTTGAGCATTACGGTAAGTTTGCGGCTATCCGGGCCCGCTACGTTGTTATCGCGCATATTACCGCCTCCTTTACGTTAAGTTAGAACGGAAGTTCTTCGTCACTAATATCGATAGGCGCGTCGGCATCTGACGGTGCAGGTGCGGAGTTAGCGCCACTAACGCCAGGCAATACGGACTTATCGACGTGTCCCGGATCAGCCTCGTTCAACAACGTGATAATATCGTCTTCGTCACGGAAGTTCGCGAGCTCTTCGTACGGGAAGTCGAATCCGACGAATTGCGCAGCGTCTGCGGGTACCTCTGCGTCACCTGAGCCGAGAGAATACGATTTTCCGTCGGACGTCTTCGTGATCGTAATGATGTCGCCGACCACCGTGTAGTCCTTCGAAAACTTTTTCGCAGCCTTTTCGAGCTTGTCGTAGTCTCCGATTAAGTTCATTGCGTGGAACTCTTTGATATCGAGGACTCTCCACGTTTGATATTCGAGGTCAAATACCGGAACCATGAAGTAGAGCTTACGCTTAGCCTTCGCTTTGCACGAGATACACGCGCCACCGTTAGCCTTCGTGAACCCTTTCAGCTCTGCGCCAGTCCCGCGTGGTGAGTGCAGGCACGTGTGCTTCTTAACGTAAGTGGCTCGCGTTGCAAAATCGCCGTCCTCGTGGCAGAAGTAGAAGAACCAGGTATCGGGGTCCGCGAGCATTACGAACTGGCGGCCGTCTTTAAGTTCGGAGCCTAGTCGAACATAACGCGTTACGCCTTCCGGAAGCCCTTCGTTCAGCCCGTTACCTTTCGGAGTTTGGCGGTCTTCCTCACGTTGTTTCAGTTGGTCGCGGATACTCATTCGATCACGTTCCTTTTCGGTTTATTTTCGGGTCGCAATTCCTACGCCCGCTGTACGGTACTAAACGTTAATACCGCGCAGCCGACGCAGGGGCCGACTTGATGCGCTATTTAAATAGGAAATGATGCGGATCAAACGTAAGCAACTACGCTTTTCATAACGTTCGTTTTCTCGCGCTGCACCTGCAGTATTTCGCGTTCCAATGCTTTCAATTCGGAGTCAATTTCGTTAATCCGCGCAGTCATCTCGGCAACCACGCGGGACGACTCAGATTTAACACGGCGCAACTCAGCCTGCGAGCGCTCAACGATTAGCTCTGCCTTGCGTACATTAATCCGTTTAACCTCGCGCTTTTCCTTACGTTCAGCCGCCTTCATAGCGCGGAGGATAATGCGCTCGATCGGATTGCGGACAGACTCATGCGCCTTGTGTTGCGGATAAAGCGTGTAAACGGTCGCTTCGGTCGGATGAACGATAAATACCGTTCGCCGATACGAGAACATGCGCGCTGGCTTTCCGTCTTCATCGATGACGTGTTCGGATACAAGCGATGCCTTGCGCAACATATCCATGACGTACATTGGCGCTTTGCTGCGGTCGACGCCGAAATGCTCAACCGCGCGGTCACAAGCGTGAGGCGTTACGAAAATCTTACCGATAAAATGCGTGCCGGCCTGCGGATCAATAGCGTACATGACGGTCATTACGCAATCACCCGGCCTCTCCGCAAGTGGCGTGCGTCAATATAATCGGCGGCGTCTTCGTATTCGCGGATCGATCCGTGGTAACAGACGTCGGGGTAGCGGCGAGACTGCGGAAGAGAAATGTTAAGAAAACGTGAAACTTCCGTGTTAGACGAACGTAAATTATTAGCAAGGGCGCGTTTCAAGGCGGCCACCTCCGGGTATAATATAGGTAGATAGCGTTGACAAGCGTTATCAATCCGTGGTAACATGCTAATTGTGAGTTGGTCACGTTACCAAAGATTTACAACATACATATCTTTTTCGTATTGGTTAATTGTTAAAAAAGTGTGATATACTCTTAACGAACGAGGTCGGGCTTCGTGCCTGAAACTCCGACCCACGTTCATTGTTAGATAGCGCACGCCAGCGCTTTCTTACAATCTGATCTGAATCTTGTAATGGACTTGCGGTGCGATTCTGCTTTACCCCCGAATAGGAGCGCCAACTCCTGTGCGGTTGCAGTTACGCTATGCCCTGGTTCTGACCAAGCTTTCAAGATCGCCAATTTCTTCGAGTCGCCGGCCGCCAAGCCGGTGATTCTTTCGTTATACATTAAATCTTTGTCGACGATCGCCAAATCGTCTTGTATCTCAAACTCCGTGTACCCTTCTGCGGTTTCACTTTGTATCATGGATACTGTAACGTAATTCTCCGACTTTGTTTTCTTTTCGTAGCGCTTAGTTGATCTCCCCACCCTGCGCTTGATAAAGTTAACGACCAGTTGCGGTAAGTCCCCTTTATCGATTTCGAATCTCATGACTATTTCTTCGATTATCTTAAAGCATTCGTCTTCGAAATCCGCCTGGTTAAGTCGGTTGCGATTATACTCCGACAATTGGTGAATCATCTTCTGAAAGTGGAATTTCACTTCCCACATTGCATCCAAGTCACCATTTTTAGCCTTTACGGCTAGGTTATTCAATTGTTGTTTATTCAACATTTATCATCTCCTTGTTTGGCTTACATAGTATATAAGGACACTATTTTTGATTATTGGGACATTGTTCTGAAATATTTTTATTCTTGTTGTTGGAGGGTTTTATGTATGAAGTCGGTAAGTGCCGACTTCGGGAGATACTTAGGTCCAAAAGGATGTCTCAAGTTAGATTAGCTGAGCTTACCGGGTATAGTAAGCAACAGATAAACAACTGGATAAACCGTCAGCATGTCGTCGGTGTAATGGGGTTAGAGGCCCTTCGCACCATCGCTGAGGCGCTTAATCTTGACTCTCCTTATGAACTTTATGAAATGAAATACGTACCCGCCAAGGTACCGCAATCTCCCGAAGAGGCTGCAAGCGATTAGTTCGCTTGTACCGACTAATAGTACACAGGTTTGTGTACTGCCTAATATTACATCATATGACGATATGTGTCGATACTATGTTGCGCGTCGACGTGAAAATATTTCTTCGTATGGCAGCTTTTACCGCACGCCTCAACGCAATTTCATCGCGCACATCGTTCGCATCCTTCGCACCTTCTGGCCATCTAACGTCATACAACTCGCAATATCCGCGCATCTTAGCCGCAACCTCCTCACGCAACTTTTCGCCAGCCGCGTCATTATCCGTCCCGATCACGACCTCCTGAGCGGGCGACATACGCAACATCTCCGCCTGGCTATCCGTAAACGTAGAGCCGCCGACCGCAATCGCAGGATATCCGTTACTCCACAAGTACATCGCGTCAGTTTCGGATTCTACGACAATCACACGCCTGATATTCCGTGCGTAAACGAGGTGAATTCCGTATAGCATTTTGCGGACCGGCGAGCCACCTTCCGCATACCAAAAGTTCTTACCCCACGTTGCCCGCCACTTTGCGTTAATAGGCGCGCCGCTCGGATCATGCCACGGCATCACTACCGCATTCTTCTGCGCGTCAAATCCGCAGTCAAACATACGCTGAACCTCCGGACTAATTCCACGGTCGGTAAGATACGGAACGGCGTCGTCTTTGTACACGGAGATATCGATCGGCTTCGGACGTTCCGCGATAGTTGGCGGCTTTATCTTGACGCGCAGCTTAGGCGGACCGTCTTCAGTCGCCTCGCCCGTCGTTAACTCCTCGCGCGCCTCTTCATACGTGATGTTGCGGAGGAATGCGTATAACTTAACGGGACCGCCACGGGCAAACTCCGGATTATTGGCGCCTGAATCACGCCAGCAGCCGAAATCGGGCGAGTCCGGATCGATAATAACGCTGAATGACGGCATTTTATCTTCGCGGAAACCGAATGGCGTAGAGGCGTTGAGGCGTCCGCGTGAGTTAGGTTGGACGTTACGCCAGTCGTACGAGTCGAGTGCGGCAAGGAAAATATCCGTATTTATCTGCGTCAAGCCACCGCCTCCAGTTTGATAAGTTCGCGGATATCGTGAATATCCAACGCAAGCGCAATCTTCTCTAGATGTTCTATACAAATCCGATCGACATATCCGCGGCATAAATTGGAGATAGCCGCCGCACGAATGCCGGTCAGTTGCGCTAGTTGTTTTTGATTGAGCCCTTTTTTAGCGAGAAGCTCTTTAAGTGTGATTGTAATAGTCATTGACTTACCTCCTTGTAAAGAATGATAATACATAGGGATCGTGGTATAATGTGGTTAGTTTAGGATTACGCTTTACCGTAATTCGCGTATCGCGTATTTCCGCCTACCAACATAGTAATCCGCGCCATGCGTATTGTCAAGGAGTGTAAGGGATGTCTCAGGAAAAAATTATTAATCGTGTAAATGAATTACTTGTCTCATCCGATTTACAGCAGAAGCAGCTAGCAGAACACCTACATATTAAGCCTCAAACTTTCAACGGATATATGACTGGACATCGTCCATTTAACTTAGAAGTAGTTATTGCAATCGCAGACTATTTTAAAGTATCCGTTGATTACGTTTTGGGTCGCAGCGACGAGCGGTAATCAAAAACCGCTCACGCCCGCAAATTGTCCCGCTTGCTCCCGCCTATCAGGTTCGCGCAATACCCCGTAGTCCATCAACGCAAGCAGTTCGATCACAAAACCTTCGCCGCCGTTCCGCCCCTTCTCTACGCCTAACTTACCAACTCCGTTCGCAGCATCAAACGCAAATAGGTTCGTCGCGATTTCGAGCACGGCTTTCGTCGTCTTCACTCGGTCACGTTTCGGCAGCTTTACTTCCCGCGCTTCTCCGTCTTCCGTATCCTGCTTTTCGGTGTGCGCTTGTATCGTATATATTCCGACGACATCATGCGCGCCGATAATCGTCTCCAACCTTCGCGCCGCCTGTTCCGCAGCTCCGCCCGTAGTCTTATTCGAATTTCGCCCGTATACATCGGACAGCCCGTAAAACGGGTCGATAACCACTACGTCAATTTCCGGATGGTCCGCAAGCTCACGGTCGAGCTCGTCAAGTGTTCGCGTTAACTCCGGATCACCTTTCGCCTGCAGGACGAGATTCCCCGGATAATACTCGTTAATCTTCGCGGCAAAGTCTAGTATATACGCCTCAATTTCGCTGTCCAATGCGCCCGATAGGAGCCCTTTGTTCGGCACGCCGACTTTGACTCCGCGGTCATCCGTGAGCACTTCTTCGTACGCGGTCGCGATCGAGAACAGCCGCGCAATCCACGAATACCACTTGACCTCGTAGGACTTGACGAATACGTTCGCACCCTGACGTAATAGCGCGTCGACAACTACCTCGGATAGATACGTTTTGCCGCGGCCGGATTCCGCCATGATCCCGTAAACGTCGCCCGAATATAGGCCGCCGATCTCTTCGTTGAGCGATTCGAAAGGTGTGCGCCAGAGTTTGAACGACTTGCCGGCCTTTCGTTGTTCGTATTCATGTGTGAACATTTCGCCTAGGTCCGAGAAGGAATTACCTACCTTTTCCGGAACGCCTGTTCGTGTTTCCATTTTAATCCGCTCAGCCTTTGCGGTCAAGCTATTTAAAAACGCTTCGGTCGGTAAAGTCTCGTAAGACCGCATAAACTCCGGACTGTTAATATATTCCGCAAATTCACGCTTGCCGACCGCATCTTTTAATTGGCCCGCAAGGTATTCGTACGAGTCCGTTACCTCCGGAATGTACGTAATCTGCGGATTATTCGCAACGAACGTCGCTACTGATGGCGCGGCTCCTCCGTTAGTCTCCGCGTAGCTGACCACGAAGTCATACGCTGCCTGTTCGATGCGCGATGGAAAGTCCGTTCGCTTAACGCTATACTTTGCGAGGGCCTGCGTTGAGCCATCGTCAATGATCTTGGACAAAAGTTGCTGACCTGTAACTGCCATGTAGCCTACACCTCCTGTTGTACACCTTGTACGTATTTGTCGTCAAACCCCGTTTTAGGACAATTTTCCCTATTGACAAGGTTTTGCCTTTCGACATATAACCCAATTTACGTAATTAATTGGACACATTTAGGAAATAAATTTTGCAAACTGTGATTTATAACACCGATGTCAAGTCGCATTTTGTCGAACAATTGTCGTCTATAAAAGTTGACTTTTTCTCACCTCGCGAAAGCTCCCGTTTTCGTCGTTTTACGAATTTATGCTCGCCTGAGCCCTCGATGACTGACGCCGCCAAACTCACGCTGGATACATAAATCACGCATTCGATCGACAAGCCGCGGTTTCATTTCGCGAAACACCGTATTTAATTCATTTAGCGCAATGTTGCTCGTATACACCGTCACCATCCCGTTAGTTACACGGTGGTTAATAATCGTGTGTAAATCTCCGCGAAATCCATCCGACATATCACGCACACCGATATCGTCAAGCACCGCAAAGGGGGCCGTTTCTGCCGCCGCCATCCATGCGTAATATTGGCGTGAAGCTGGCTCCGCAACGTCCGCCGGCACCATCGGTCGGTTAAACTTGTTGTACAGCGTTTGCCACGCGTTTACATCGAGAAAATACGCCGGCCGATCTAGCGCTTGCCTGTTGCGCTGGATTGATCCGATATAATGACGCGTAATGAAATCGCCGAGTATTGCGGCCGCCGTCGTAGTCTTACCGGTGCCGGGCGAGTCGCTGTAAAAGTACAACGATTTGATCGGAGCTTCCGGCTCCTCTTCGAATTGGCGCACGAACGTCTTTACGTATTCGTCCATTGCGCGGTATATGCCCGCCTGGTCAGCGCGTGCCGGCGAGTTAGCTAACGTTAGTCCGCGATATTCTGACGGTAGGTTTGCCGCGCCTACACGTCCGCCTGCGCCGTTTAAGCCGTGCGTTGCGATATATGATCCGCAGAGATTCGTACATTGCGCGCCGCCCGCTAACGAACAGTGCTGCGCTAGTATGCAGTTTTTAGCGTTGGACAATTGCGTTCCTCCTTTCGTTAAAATAAATCGATAATCTCATCGTCAGTCAATACGTTGTTATCCGCACTATTACCGCAATACTCCGCCTGTTTCTCTGCCCGCGCCTGTTCCGCAAGTACCTGCGGCATGATTCGCGGCAGCAAATACGCTATCAAAAACCCGGCCGTCAATTGCGGATATTGTGGCGTCGGCTTATATTCGCGGAAGGCTCGCGTAATGGATTCGCGTAGTGCGGCCGCTCCATAATCGGTGAGTGCGCGTTTGAGTACACCTTGTTCAAATCCGTAACCGCGCATTGGCACGTATACGGTGACTCCGAAATGATCACGGTTCAGGTCGGCGAACATCGTCTGCAGCGTGAGTACATTCCAGTGTTCGAGCGGAAGGTTGCTCCAGTCCTTGCGCTGGTCTGCGGTAATCTTCGGCTTAGGCGGCTTTTTAGCGCGTGGCATGATTGTATCACCCTTTCTGTAGTTATCCAATTCGCATATAGATGCTTAAATCGACGTGAACGTGAGCTAGTGCTATAAACGGTCTAGACCGACCGTAGGGTAAACGCCTTTTTACAGACCTTTACGGGACATTATCCGCGTGTTACAATTAAGAGCTTGCGTCTAGCGCCTCCTTCGCAATCCGCGCCATTTGGGAACGTGGCATCATCGCATGTTTACGGTCGTCAAACCGTTCGAGTACGGCACGTAACCGTTGAACCTCGTTGTTATCTTCCGCGCTTATCTGTTCGATCTCGTACAGCACGTCGTCCAGCGCTGCAACACGTCCCTCCCAATAACCTAGCGAATGGCCTCCGAAATAGTTATGCGTCTGATTTGGTGTAATTCCGTGCGCAGCTTTGACTTGCTCTGCGCGGCGACTAGCGAACTCTCTGCGTCGGGTAACGTAGTCTCTAATCGACATCGGCGGACACCTCCGGGAATAGTAGCGGACGGAGCTCATCGACTAAACGCCTAGTGTACGGTCGATCCTGAAATACGGGAGTACCAACGCACATTCCGCCATCCCAACGCGCAACATCGTTCTGTGCTTTTGCGAAGATACTACCGAGTATTTCGCGTATCTGCACAACCTCCGCCTCGGCAGCGATCGCCCTACGTATTGCTTCCGGCCAACCTTCGCGTGATTCTGCGATAAACCTTGCGTCGTCTTCGCCCGGCCAGTACTCCGCGTAATTCGTTCCACGCTTCGGCGCTTTCACTAGTTGCAGGTTTCCGTAAAGTCCGCCAAACAGTTGCCAAGTGTACGCGTTTTCTACCGAGAACCAAGGACCCGACGTTGCCGCCACGCACAACGCCAGGTCAGCGTGTAAATCTCGTTTCATCTTGTTGACACCTCCGATTATATGTTAGTCCTGCGCTTCCTTCAAACCGCATATTCGGCGGTTTCTCAGAACGTAAAGATTACGCTAAATACACCTCAGGCAAACGGAGAGTACGGCTCCCAGTAAGTCAATTTCTTCGTTAATATTGACTAATTACTGAAATGATCGATTTCTCTTAAAATTACTCCCTATTTCTCTCATTTTCACCGCTTTAGCATATTTCATATTCCTAAGGTACCATTGTTTGGAATTAGATGCGAACGAGCTAGGGAGCGAGCCGGCGAGTATTCGGGAGATATTTACAGGATCGGTGCTCTTGTGTTTTAAATATTCGGACTATTTTCGGGTTTTGTTTAAAGTCCCTTTTCGTGTATAGTTATAAATTTTCCCTAAAGGTTCCTGAATATTTCCCGTAATTTCCCGCGCCATCATCACACGTTCACTCCTTCGATTTTGACGCCGAGCATGTCGAGCGCGTACTTCACCCCGTCAGCAAACGCGTCATCTTCATATGCGCTATCGTAGATTCCGCATCCACTTCGGTTCGCATCGTAGGTATGCCGAATCTCGCGCTCCACGTCCGCCCGCTTCTCTTCCTCCGTCTTCTCACGCGCATACCCGTTAACCAGCGCGGCCAGTAGAATATCAAACGGAATTGAACATAGCGCTCTCACTGTCGGGTCCGTAGTTAGACCGTTAGCAAGTAGGTCCAGTATATTCTCGTTTGTATACTTAAACGTATCACTACGCAAAGCCTCGAGCGCGTCCGCAACCTCTGCGGGAATAGTCGGCTTGTTACTCATTCGCGTCACCCTCTCCGTTTTGTTTGCGATAATATTCGATGATATCGTCAGGTGTTTCGAAAACTTCGTTCTCCATTCGTTAATCCTCCGTTGATAATTTTGCGGTATATCTGCGCTCTCCCTTGCGTAAAATCTCGTGACATTTGCGTGTGTACTCAGCAACTTCTGCGCTGGTCATTGCGCACATTATCTTGCGTCGGGTTTCGTTATACTCGGATATCTCCTGCGTAGTCAGGCGCAGCTTCATACCGCAACCACCTCCGCTTCTTCCAAGTATCTTTCGTAAGCTTCTCGCGCTCTCTTCGCATGGGATATTGCCGCGCCTACACGGATGGCTTCCGCTACAAACTCCCGATCTTCATCTCCAAAGGGCAGACCGAGCGACCATAGGCGCCAGTGTACAAGTTCATGCAGCAAGTTGGCTTCGATTTCTTCCGGAATCAGCCGTTCATTCGTCGGCGCCGACATGCGTATTTCCTGCACGGAGCCGTCCGTCATGAAGGCAAAAGCCGCTTCCCTCCGAGCCCACTTACGCGTCAATAGCCGCAACGTTCCCGTATAGTCCACGCCCCAATGGAGCTGCGCGAGTTCGTTTGCGCGTTTTAAAAGGCGCTCCTGTTCCGCGAGTAATTGCGCTTTCTTCATTTACGCCACCTCCGCTTTTTCACGATAGAGACTGACAACGTAATCGATTCCTTCCGGCGTGACTTTGACGGATCGTCCCGCAATCCACCCGTCGCGATAGAACGTAAAAACACGGAAATACTTTTCGAGTCCTTGGCGCGGTGGATATACTCCGTCGACCTTGCGCTTATACAGTACGCCTTGCTCGCGTAGGAACGTGCTCAACTTTTGCGGACTGACCCCTCCGAGAAAGTGTTTACCAATCGTAGTAAACGTCGTGTAACCCTCCGAGTCGAGAAACTCGTCGTACTTATCGGCCTTCGGCTTTAACACCGCAATTTGTTCGTTTTGCTTACGGACCGTATCGAGCGTCGTGCGGAAAAGTAGACGCGTAGTTTCATCAGCGTGAGGCAGGTAAGTCTCGATGAATAACTCGTCATTTGCAACGTATCCACCTGTCTTGCGTATTGTTGGAATTACCTCGTGTGTGATCCATCGTTTGAACTCTCGCGCCTCGGGCTTTCTACTCCCAAGAATAAGAGTGTAGACACCTGGCTCGTTTACTACGTTGGTCTCTCCATGTAAGCCGCCTAAGTTGAACTTAGTCACCTCATCCTCATCTAACCTTTGCACTGCAACCGTGGGGTTGGACACTCCAATTACCCGGCAGACATCCTTAGCCACAAACCAAGACTCCCCTTTAATCAGAACTGTCCTTACCTCCCAATCACCGTAATTAAATACTCTTGTTAATTGTGCCACACTACTCATCTCCTCCCGTGATTTGGCCGTGATATTAGCGTCCTAGCTCCGCTCCCTACCGAATACCCCCCGTCTACTCCTAAGCGCCCATCTTCACGCTAAATTCAGGCGATAAGCCCGCGTTAATCGCCGCGATAATCTCAGCCGTAGTCTCGCGGAAAGCTACGATCATTTGCGCCAGATTAGTAACGTCAGCCTCCGCAACTGTACGCATCCTTACGCTATCGATAAGCGCGGTCAGGCCGGCGGTTGTTAGCGGGTAAAATGCGACTTCATCCCAACGTTCGCGGATCGGTGGTGGCTCCGCGCCTTCGACCGGTTTGTATCCGGGCGCCTTCGTAGGATCGACGAGCTTGCGCTGCAGGACGATAAAGTTGCGGTCGTCCGTTTTGAGTGCGTAATTTGCCGTGATTTTAACGTTGTTTAACATGCGGAAACACCTCCGGTATGTTATGAGTCATCGCGTAGTAATCGTAGGCTATTAGGCCGGCGAGAATCAGCGAAACGACGACGTAAATAACGATGATTACGTTGAGCTTGCGGTCGGGACGTTTCATAGGCGTCCGTCCCACGCTTGGAATGCGTCGATGGCGGCGGACTCTTCTTCCGCAACCTTACGTCTCCTATCGCGTTCTCTGAATACCGCGCGCACTATATCCTCGTAGCTATGGTACATGTAGCGAGTTACTTTCACAGCGAATATCGACCAGGGCCACGTAATACCGCGCCAGGTAGCGTATATGAGAACCGATGTATCTCCGCGATCTTCAACGATCGTGACGCGATACTCCGTGCCGTCTTCGGCAATGACGGGATATTTCGTGAGTTTGCGGTTTGACATTTATAACGCCTCCTTAGTCGGATCAATTCGTATGATGCGCGGCTTATGTTCCGCCTTCCTTGCGTAGTCTACGCAATTACCGGTGCCGCCTTTCGTTCCGTCCCACACCGCGATCACAAGCGAAGAATTATCGACCATCCACGCGTTACGCTTCTGCATCTTCCACGCGGCATATCCGGGATCACATACGTACTCGACCGCGTCAGCTTGCGCTAGGATATCGTGCCAACGATCCTGCGAAGCGTCCGGCCACATACGTTCCTGGCCTTCGAATGGGACTGCGGCGACTAAGCGGATGCCTTAACGTGGAAACTGTTCGCGCCACTTCAATACGATTTCGGCCGCAGCCATGTCAACGCCGAGCGCCATGCCGGATATAAACGTTGTGATGCCGAGTGAGTCTAACGCGTAGTCGATGGCGCGTTCTAAGCGGGTTTTTACGTCCGTCATGATCGCGTTGCTTTCGTTGTAGCCGCCGAGTTTATTCGGTCGGTGTCCGGTGAAACATGCGGTTAAGTTGCGGTTTGGCATAACGTGATTCCTCCGTTTATTTTATAAGTGCGTATATGCTCGCGATTCACTTCGTTCATACTCGCCGTCGCCTTTGGCTCCGTATCATTCTCCGCGCGGATAAATATGTTCTAATGTAATTCGTCCCGCGCAGTTTAGTTTGCGGCAGCAAAATCAACTAAGCGGTAATGTTTTATCTAGTTCTTAGTGGCTCTTGTTAAAGGTGGTTATAGTTAGTGTGACGTCTACCATGTCGGGACCTACCATGTTGAGGTTTGCAGACATGGACGCTAACCGCTCTCCAACGCAGCCGGTTCCGCATCAAATATCGCAAGCTGACTGATCGGCAGCACCGTATAGCGCGTATTCTGCCACGTTCCCTTCGGCGCTCTATCCTTTATTGCGCGGATGACTGGCCGCCCGTTCCAGCGGTATTCCGTAAGCCTGCGAACATACTTATTCGCCGTCGTCCGGTTGACCCCAAGGAACCGCGCTATTTGCTCCTGCGTTGGATAGCAGTTGCCTGCCGCGTCCATAAACGAAGCGATTACGCATAGCGTCGTCCAGTTCTGCGCGCCCATATCCGCAATGAGCCCGGCTTTGGCGGCATCGACGTACATTTTAACGAATATGCGCGTTTCAGTTGCGCCGGATGTGACGGAGTATTCCGTTTGGGATTCGACGGAGACTAGGCGTTGGGATTCGGTTGATTGCGTCATTATGCTGCGTCCTCCTTTCGTGTAGTATCGTTGTTAAGCGCTGTATATCCGAAGTCTACTGCGATAGGAAACGGTAATCCCGTCTGGTCGCGCCATATTTCAATCGATGATTTTTTGTATCCGTATCGTGCGTTATCTTCCGCAATCTGTTCGACGGTGCGCGGATTTTCGAAACACCAATACGTGAATTTGCGAAACTCTTCCGGAGTCAATCCGTTCTGTGCCGCTAATCGCCAAACTAGCGCGTCAAAACGGGACTGATCGAGGTCAAAGCGTTGCCTGTTCGCTTCGAACCATTCGTAAGGGTTTGCAGCGCTTTTGTTAGCGTTCAGCCACGAAGCTAACGGGCGCATATTTCCGAGATAAGTTCCGCAATGTCCGGTTGCTACCGGGATGAAGTGGTCATCGTCACATTCGAGTTCATCCGTAAGATCGCACGTACCTCCTCCGTCAAGTCGCATTGCTAGACGATGACTACGTTCCCAATTCGTAGGGAGACTTAGCAATAGCGTTCGCCTACGATTTGCTGCCGATCGCACCGCGTCTATATTACGTTGATCGGATGTACACACTCGGCATCTAGAACTCATACCAATAAGACATTGACTCTTTTGCGTAAATTGGTTAAGCGATTGAAAAAGACCACATCCTGTGCATACTTTTAGAAAGGATGACCGAAGTCGCGTGATACCTCTTTTTCGCATCCAACCAACTACCCCGCCATAAATCTCCCCAATATATTGATACAACTTCGTAGTTACTGCGCTGTTTCGATTGGGTGGCGGAATATACACTTCGTCTCCACTGAATGCGGCTCGCCACCAGTCGTCCAATATATCTTCTATATCCCAGGTCGTCACTTCCTGGGTACTAATTTCTATGTCTTCATCGTACGCAACGTATAACTCTACGTGTCCGCGGTTAATCTGCCTGCGGATAATTTCGTGATGAACGTTAAATTTACGAGCAACATCTGCTATTGAAGCTCCGCTATCTAATGCGTCTTGTAAAAGCTCGAGGTTCAATTTAGGACTGCGCGTCATGTCTCCGTCTCCTCTCCGTTTTACTTCTCGTATTATATAGGGACACAAAATCGCGGAATTGGGACATCGTAAATAAAAAAAAAAAATAACGCACGCCTCCGGAGAGACATGCGTCAGTGTTTATCGTTTAATTTTCGTATTACGTTTCGCTTTAGGTTTCGAGAGCAAACGGTTGATCGGACTAGCCTTCGCGTGCTCCGCTTTTAAGTCGTTATTTACGAGGGCAACGTATCTACGCGTCATCTCCATAGTGGAGTGTCCGAGAGACTTTTGTACTGCGAAGGAATTCGCTCCATTACGAAGAAATTCCAACGCGAACACATGCCGCAAATCATACGGTCGAATCTTAGTTCCGATTTTCTTACAATATATTTCCATACGATCACCCCAGGTATGCCGGTTTAGCGGACGCCCCTCGTATGAACAGAATATCGGAACGTTCTCTTTCCATTCCGGGTCCCTAACGGAAATTAATTTACGCAGGGCCTTAACGGTCATATCCGATAGTGGCAGTGTACGCGTATTCCGGTCTTTCGCAACCTCCGCAGGCACGCGTATTTCCTTTAACGATAGTACAAAATCCTGCGGTATTAGCTTCGTAGCCTCCGACGGACGTATCCCGGAATCAAGCGTTAACAGGATTAACGTGTAGTCGCGTAGTCCGACAAACGTATTTTGATCTGGCGCGGCAAGTAGCGCCTGTAGTACCCCCGTTTCCACCGCCACTGCACGATCACTCGTCTTCCTCTTTTTAACGTTCTCGAGCGGATTCATCGTGAGTATTCCTTCACTTACGCAGTATTTAAAGAATGCGCGCAGATAGACAAGCCGGTTATTAAACGTCGCTGGCTTGATGTCTTCCGCTAAGTGCGTCATGACGGCGTCCTTGAGCGTGCTATCCGTCTCCCACGCGTCGGGAAACCGCTTGAACAGTAACTCCACAGTCCGCGTATAGTCCGCTAGTGTTTGCTGGCCCACTCCGTCATCGAACCGTTTGTATTCAAGAAACTCCGTTAATACCTCCGGCCAGTCTCGCCGTTTGCTTCCGTTATTCTTTTTAATTTCGCGTAATCGCGCCAATGCAAAAAGCACCCCTTCCGTTTGGTGAACGGTGGGATGCTCCGATGTGTTTGCGCGAATCCTGTGTACCTGCGAATTACCTCGCTTTAAGTACGCAGGACCCGACGTGTTTTGACGCTCATTTAACGCTGTGTTTGCGGGGTAAAACCGCGAGATGCCGAGGACCGGGATCGAACCGGTACGGTAGTCACCTACCGCAGGATTTTAAGTCCTGTGCGTCTGCCAATTCCGCCACCCCGGCAAATGTAATTTTTTCTTGGCGACAAGAAATATCTTACCATGAATAAATTAATAATGCAACCCTTTTTCCTAAAATAATGAAACAGGCACTGCAAGCGTCAGCTCACAGTGCCTAGAAAGTCCGAGTTGCGGTCCCGGACTTCCGGTAAACCATCTATATTAAGGGAGGTGTGATATAAGAATACCTCCCCAACATTAAAGAAACCTAAAATCAGCCTTAAATTAAACTAAAAATGCAAAATTGTTTTTACTTGCTCTGCCTGTTCCTCGCTGCACTCTACAAAGATCAGAATATGACCTTGCAGCAGCCATTCCTCATAATAACGTGCATCCTCTTCAGTGATGCCTGCATCCGTTAGCGTTAAGACCAGATCATCCGTCTCACTGCCAATCTCATTGCCCGCCAATCGTCGCACCGCTGTTCCGATGGATGCCGTCTGATGCATGCGTTTTCCCAATCCAGCCAATATGCCCTTGAGTGCTCCAAATGCGCCATCCGTTCCAGCACCCTTGAGTGGTTTCGGCAGCCCTGTTTGCTCACTAATCATCTCAAGATCAAGCTGCTCCTTCGCTACAGCACCCAAATGCTTCTCCTCAATGCCTTCTCTTCTAAGATTATTTAATAAAATAATAGCATCCTGCTCTGTATGAGCAAGCCCTACCAGCAATTTTGTCATCCCGTTCCCCTCCCCTTTCTTATCTACATATAACCCCGAAGACGCTGTTCAGTAACGCTAAACGTCTATGCTAAGTCAATTCACCTAGAACAACTGAAATATTTCTTGACTGGAAATCCATACCTAGTTCTGATAGACTAGATAAAGAAGACAAATTAACCATTGAAAACTTTAACCTTGTAATAAATATCTTATTAATCAGGAGTAATGACATATGAAAAAAGAGGTAGAAATTGCCATTCGACGCAAACAACAAGTTATGGTTCGTAATACGAGCGGGCAGACCGTAACCGGCTTCCCGGAACGCACAGCGGACAGTTCCATTCTCTCCTTGCGCACCGTACAGGGCAATGTGTGGATTCCATTTGATGAAGTGGAACAGGTGACTCGCCTGTTGACCCTTCGTTCTCACCATCTGGGTACTATGCAGCTTGTATAACATCTGGCCGCCCAGATGTTGAATCACGCTCCTGGAGCCCTCAGTACACTTCAACAGATAAGAAAAAGCGAAGCTAAAAGCTTTCTGCAAGAAAGCTACATCGGAAGCATAAGCTTCGCCTTTATCACCGGATTCTTCCCTTTGGAGAAGGGAATTGAGAAACTCTGGGGATAACCGCTACTCTCCAGGTTATTCTGTTATCGGAGTGGACTGTGTAAAATCTTTAGTTCAACTTATATAACAGCACGCCTATATTCAAAAAACCAGACGATAGACGTCTGGTTTTTCTTTTCTTATGGTTTTTGTTTATTCAACAATACTACTTCACAACAAATCTGACACGCGTACCGTCAGGATATGTACTTAACTGATTTCCTACCCAAGAGCCTGCACCGCGATTATCTTTGGGTGTAATATACTGGATATCTGCTCCCGTTCCCCCTTCGGCACACATCGCCATAGGCCACTCATCCCGATCCTTGCCTTTTTTCACCGGCACACCTCGGAGCGAGAGCTCCCTGTTCCCTTCGGCACCCTTTCGGTCAATCGTGCAGACATCCGAATGCCCCGCCTTGATCGCCTTACGAATATGGTTCGCTGTCTCGGGATACCGATCTGCAGGAAAAGTAATCGTATGATCAACACCCTTGTCGGTAGCATTGAATGGAGACGGGAATTGCTGCGGCCACTCTCCTCCTGCCCAGGCGTATAATGCAATCAATACCATACCTGCTAATGTCAGCATTTGTTTGATAAATCGACGGTTTCCTCTACTGCCTTTTCTGCTGCTGCGTCTTTTACTCATGATGTTCCTCCCCCATATAGCACACTAGCATTATAACAGAACGTCAGTTCGCAGAACAATAATATGCATATATAAAAACAGCCGGATTGCTCCGGCTGCCTAATGTTATGCAATTTTCCTATCCTGCATTAGTAATACTCTGTCTGCTTAGGAATGGGACCATTACATGGAACTCCGTTCCTTTTCCTTCCACGCTATCTACTGTAATGCTGCCGTCCATCAGCTCTAATAGCTCTTTGCAAATGGTTAAACCCAGACCACTTCCGCCAAACCTTCTCGCATGGGATATATCGGATTGAGTGAAGGCATCAAACAGCTGATCTATCTGATTCGAAGGTATTCCGATGCCTGTATCCCGAACCGAGAATGCGAGCATCGTTTCCTCCTGTGAATGCTGCTTCACATCCACTTGCAGCTGTACTTCACCTTTTTCCGTGAATTTAACCGCATTGCTCAGCAGATTATCCAGTACCTGCCGAAGTCTCAGCGGATCACCCCAGAGCACATCAGGCATGCTCAGATCCGCATGGCAGAACAAACGGATTTGTTTATTAACAGCCGCTGGCTCATGGGTCTTCACAATTTGCTGAATCAGCTTGAGAGGCTGAAATTCAATATGCTCCATTCCCATTTTGCCTCTCCCCAGCTTCGCCATATCCAGACTGTTATTTACGATAGTCAGGAGTGCTTCCCCGGATTGACGGGCCAGCTCCAAATATTCCTGCTGCTCCTCAGTGATATCGCCCATGCCAACAAGCTCAATCATGCCCATAATACCGTTCAGCGGTGTACGAAGCTCATGGTTAAGCTTACCGATGAATTCCAGCTGCCCTCTGCTCGTTTTCTCAGCCGTAGAAGCGGCAAGCTTCAACTGTTGTTCCGCAAATTTGCGTTCCGTAATATCATATTGAATCCCCACAAAATACAGGCAATCTCCGGATTCATTGAAAATAGGATCAATATTCAGCTCGTTCCAGAACTTCTGGCCACTTTTGGTATAGTTTAATATCTCCACCTTAATGGATTGTTTCTTCGCTAATGCTTCCCGAATTCGTGTAACCGTCTCGGGGTCGGTATCTGTTCCTTGTAAAAATCGGCAATTCCGGCCGATTGACTCTGCGTACGTATATCCAGTTAACGAGGTAAAATGTTCATTAACATACATGAGCGGAAACTCAGGTGTGGTAGCATCAACTACCGTAACGGAGGATTTTAATTTTGAGATGATAAATTCCCATTGCATTGGGACTTGACTATATAGACTCATGTCTGCTCCTCCATCTCACATCCTTTAGATGGTATGTGTTGATATAATACAATCTATATTATTGTACCACAGTTATTCATTCATTGTAGTTCTTGGGTAATAGTTCTTAATTATACCTTGCACAACTGTTGACAATCTACCGCCTTTTATCAGATTATACAGATATCCATTTATGATGTGTCATCATCGTGCATGTACTGATTGTCTGCATTTCCTAACGCCAGACCTCAAGGCGGGGCCGTTAATGGTTAACGAGGAAGGAAGATCGGTGATGAAAACTCTCTTTTTTATCTTTATGGTGTTATGTATGATCAATCTGTGCTTCCCCAAGTTTGGCTGGTACCTGCGATATGGCTGGCTCGTTCATGGTGAGAGCGAACCTAGCAAATCTTACATGCTTATGGTCCGAATGTCCAGTCTGTTTATGCTGATAATCGCATTTACTCTCACAATGGCATGAACCGATAAATAACTGCAAGAAAAAGACCAGCTGTCTCTAGGATAGCTGGTCTTTGCCCTGCACTGACGGGAAAATGATAACTTTATTTGTGGTGAAATTTGAATAAGCGCCGTAATATAGAATTATCGTTTCAGAAAGGACATTACATTATGAATATTGCATTTTATCCATTCTGGGCTGCGAGCACGTTGCTCTCACTCATCCAGGTTATCTCCATTACTACGCTGACCTGCCTGACCTATAAACAAACAGATTCCGTTATCTATGCTGTATTGCTTCTATGTATTTATTCGCTCGGTCATACAGCAGCCAAGCTAATCTTTCCTTGGCTGACCAAACACTTTGCATCATCAGGACTAATGCTTGCAATGCCCTTGATCAAAGCACTGCTACTTGTGGGAGCTGCCTTTGCATCGTCTCACCTGACAGAATATGCCGCTTTAATATATATAAGCTTCATTTCACTCTCCGTTGTAATTCGCTGGGAAAGCTTGCTTCTGGAGGCTCTTCAGCCACAACTCATTGAAGGAGAAGACTTGGACAAAACAAACAATCTGATCTCGTTTGCAAATTACACTGTAACAGGCATCGGGCTGATTATGACCTCAATTACCATCCTGTATGCCGGTATCCCACTGGCACTGTGGATCGCGGCAAGCCTGTCCTTGGCTGCACTGGCGCTAATCGGTACCGTTCAGCGCCTGATTCGCACCCCCTCTCATTCTTCACTAAAACTCAGCCCCAGGCACGCACACCACAAATAAAAAAGACGAGCACGGTTAACGGGCTCGTCTACTGCTGTCTCCACACTCTAATCCAAGCGATAATCCGTCAATGGCTTGCCCTGCTTATAATACAAATTCGGCGATAATATATTGAAAAAAATATGCACATCCGGCATGTCCGCCTTCTCAAGGATAGACTGCATGCATGATGCGATCCGATCATGTATTTCCTGGTCACGCTGAAACATCAAAATCTCGATGGAGGCCGGGGAAGGTGTCAGGGCTTGTACATCATGACGCTCTGCTTTCATTCTTTCCTGCGGAAGTTGAGTGATCAGAGCCATTTGCTCGGTAATCTGAGGTACAACCTCCTCCAGCTCATGACCTGTGAATCCTTTAAAACGAATAAACGGCATTGCGATCCCTTCAATCTCTATAATAGTCTCTTATGTGATTTTAAGCACATTGTTTTCAGTTGTCAAATGTCACTCATGCCATATATGGCCCTACGAACGAGAGCAAAGCCCCACCAATGTTTTGATGGAGCTGATGCTGCCACACCCAAACGCTAAATTACAGCCAGAAAGATTTCGTGATGATTACAAGCAAAATGAAGAGAACGAGGATAGCGCTAGTCGAAGTCCATGCTCCATATCCACAACCGTAACCATATCCAACATGACTCATTTGATTGGCCTCCTTTGAATTTCAAGGTATGCCATAACATATGCGGTTTTTCTGGCAGTGACCGGGCGGATGTCCAAGTCTAGTCGCCCAATCCTTGGGGGGTGTACATGATCTCGGTCCGAAATCCACATCATGTCTGCCTGATGCCTGCATTAAGAGCAAACCGCCACAAGACAAGTGCTCTGACTTTCATAATAAAAGCCGAATCACACCTCAAACGTTCAGGTATGACACGGCTCGGCTCATGTCTTCATTAAACTATGTAACTAACCATTTCTACGTTCAATCTGATCATAGATCGCTTGCCCATCATAGCCAGGTTCCCGCGCAACATCTCTTCCAAGTAATATAAGATTTTTCATACCGTCGCTATTAACGCTGAGAATGCTAAATGCCCCTAAAAGCCATAACAAAGGAAAAAACAAAATGGAAAGACCTTTTTTCATCGCGTACCCTCCTTCTTCTAAAAAGTAAACTTCTGTTAATTATACGTCAACACTTGAAGGGAAGTTTCATTTTAATGGAATCAATTGAACAAGCTGGATCTGGAGTGAGCGTCACTCCAGACTTTGCAAAAGGGCTGCAGCATCCTGATGGCTCGGGTCCAACTCTACCACACGACGAGCATAGCTGAGCGCTTCCTGCTCCAGTTCAAGCTCATAACAACACACAGCCAGTTCATATAAATGTTTTGTCAGATGTTCATCAGAGGTAGCTGTGAGTGATTTCTCCAGAAAAGGCTTTGCATCTTCATACATAAACATCTCCATAAACAACTGGCCCGTTATCAAGGCAAGCTGCGCATGATGCTCCATATTGTAATAAGCGGACCACATCTGCCTGATCCCCGATTGAAGGTCAGACATTTCCTCATCACTTGCATCTGGCAGCAGATATTTAAAACGAGGAAAAGCATGCATCAGAAATTCGGCATCGTACCCACCCAAACGCCAGAAGGGCAGCAGCTGCTTCAGCTCCATCTGATGCACCTTGGAGTCGCTCCACTCCTTGAGACTGAAAAAATCATCTGGACCGAATCGCTCAACAAAGCGATGGTAGGCCAGCCTTGTGTTCACATAACTGATCGGGTTCTCCAGCATCAAAATCATACCAATGTTCAGGTCTTTATAATGATGTGCCGTAAAATAGGCCTCAGCGCCTTGCTGTTCAAGCACATATTGGATTGCATGGTAATTAGCTGACAGCGAGAAGCTGCCATGCAGGGCAAATTCGGGAGGCTCCGCATATTTCCAGTAATCCAGCCGATGATCCCCCTTATCTGCCGTTATCAGCATGTAACCTGACCGTGACAGCTTGCCCAGACGTTCGAGACAGCTCAGACCTGCAGTCGGAAGCAGAATGTGCGAATCCTCCAATTCAGCCCGGTACAGGCCGATCAATTCGGAGTATGGATAACTGTTCGAACTATACTCGGGTGCAACACGATAGGTATAGTGTAATGACATCTGTTCCAGCATCTCGGCAGGCTCTTGTGTATCTACATCTTGCGGAAGCTCCACAAGCAGATCACACTCAAATACCTGCCCCTCACCAATATAGATCAGCTCCTGCGGAATACTGTCAAAAAAATAATTGGCAATGAGCAGCAGCGGCTGCTGCAAATCCCCCTGACTTATGGTCATTCCCGACACAACCAGATTCAATTCCTTGTCCTGCATCGCATCAAAACATGCAAAATCCAGCAGCCCTTGGGCTATATAAGCTTGCATAGAGGGATGCTCTCTCCATCCCATTACATTTTCCATAGCCAGGTCTGTCATGACATACCGAAAAGCTGGCAGCTCAATCCCCGCAAGTTCCTTCAGCGCACATAGCTTGACTAATATGTGATGGGCTAGACGTCCCGCTCCTGCACCAAGCTCAACAATGGTGATCGTCTCGCGCTGTACACCTCGGGCAGCCAAATCCTGCAAAAACGCAAAAATCATCTCCGCATACGCCGTTGCAATGAACGGGTTGCTCGTAATATACTGCGGTACCTGGCTGCCCTCCCAGGCCTGTAAACCCTTTTGTTCGTAATACGCTCTCTGCCACTCCCAGATTGGTGCTTCACTGAACCGGAAAAGCTGACTTTCTTTTTCTATCTTCACTTGTATTAACCTGCTTTCTATTTATGTATCCAAAATATCACCCATGTCATTCGATGCAAAAATATCATTATATCATACTTCATTTTCAATACTCCCTATTAATATTCCCCCTGAAGAAAAAATGCATTCACGTTTTCTAAACTACAAAAAAAGCCTGCTTAGTAGATAAGCAGACTCAAATCTCTTGATAGCCAATTCAATCTTAGTCAGAGTACAATGCACCATCAAAGTTTTCAGGGCCTACACGAATGGTACCGAGCAAGTTAGAACTAATAAATGCCGTGTACGTTAATTGAGGTGTGATTGGTGGATTAAAGTCATCCGCAGAGAATGTGATAACTTGAGGCGCAAGTACACTCAAACTGAATGTAGATGTGGCAGAGTATATAACCGGATCTGTTGAAACTGTACCTCTGACTATAGTGATTGTAACTCCTACTAGTGCAAGCGGCAATTGTACCGAAACGGTTCCTTTCATTTGAACCCGTGGATTGGCACCAATATTATCTGTAACCAGACCAATCTGACCAAACAATTGCGGTGTGTTAATTGCAAGGATCGGAATCGCAATAGAGTTCGCCAAGCTCGCATTCTGCGATGTTCTTGCGTCAATAAATTGACTCATGAAATCTACCTCCTATGTGTTGGGATAAGATAGTATATGTGAGAATTGTATTCTGGCATGGACATACATACCCGGTGTGAAAAAAAGTCAGATGACTAGAGATGTAGAATTGCAACTCGTTCACTCAAATAGGTGTAACTTGGTGTCCAACGTATCGTGCACATCAAATTCCTCTGCAATCTATGGAATCTTCACTATGAAAACAGAAAAAAACCCTTGCATCGCAAGGGTTTTGAAATATGGGCCCTACAGGACTCGAACCTGTGACCAATCGGTTATGAGCCGACCGCTCTAACCAACTGAGCTAAGGGCCCTAGACAAAATAATATATAACAGTGCAGATGATGGCTGTAAATCATCCAGTAAAGCTATATTGCGGGGGCAGGATTTGAACCTGCGGCCTTCGGGTTATGAGCCCGACGAGCTACCGGGCTGCTCCACCCCGCGTCGTTAAGAATAATAAACAGCGACTTAATTAATATACACTATTAATACATTATAAGTCAAGGGGTAATCTCAGGGAATAAATCGCACTCCATAACGGCCTTTGCGTGAACGATATACTTCGACTTCTTCAGGCTCGTTATGACCATAAATCCAGCCATCCTGCTCCAGTCTTTTGGCCAGACAGCCTGCCTGAAATTTAGTTGTGTACAGCTTGCCGAAATATACCCATCTCATGCTGCTCGTCCTTTCCAATGGCATCATATATTGCTGTTAATTGTAGAATGCCCCTTTTTCGTAAAAATAGCCGCCAGAGATTAATAAATCTCCGGCGGCCATTTAAAATTAAGAATTCACGCTACATTTTATGTTTTCCCTAGATACGAACGTGAAAAAATATGACTTATTGGAATGTCGCTTTAGGGTCCTTCTTCAACTTTTCAAGCATTTCGTTGCCTTTCGCTGCCCATTCGGCAAGTGCTTCTTTTGGTGTTTTTTTGTTTTCTAATACCTGATTAAAGTATTCCATTCCTTTATCGCTTACCTGCCATAGGTTAGGCATCTTTTGATACAGCTTGTCGAGGTTGGTATTGGTAGGCGGTACCGGCTTCAATGTGTAGAATGCCTGAATATTATAGTCCAGACCATCTTTCGATTTGATAAAGCTCTTCCGGGATACCATCTCGTAGCTGCTGCGTGCCTTGATCTTCGCCCAATCCTCACTGTTCATATACTTGATCAGTTCCCAGGCATCATCCGGATTCTGAGCCGAGCTGTTGATTGCCATCAAATTACTCAAGTAAATGTTGCCGCCAATTTCAGGCGCTTCCGGATGAACCGGTGGTGTTACGACGTCCCATTCAACCTTGGTGAAATCCTTCATTTTATCTGCATTTTTGTTCGCATCAATCAGTTGATTAATATAGCTGTAATCTCCGATCGCCATCGCCGCCTCACCACTCATGAACAAGTCGCCCTGCATAGGATTGTAGCGACCTTCCGACTGTTGATCCTGCTGCTCATCACCTTTCGGGATCACTTTATCAATCGCCAGCTTACTGATCGTGCTCCATACCTTCTCCCACTGCGGAGAGTCCACCGTCATCTTTTCTGCCTTATCGTCAAACACCTTCAACTGCAGCGCGTTGTAATACTGCGCCATGGAGTAATACGAAGAACCGCCTTGATAGGTGGAAAATGCCAATCCGAAGACATGATCTTTTCCTTCCCCTTTTGTAAGACGTCTGGCCAGATTAAAGATATCATCCCACGTCATATTATCTGTAGGCGGTTCAACACCTGCTTTTTCAAACAACCCTTTGTTGTAAAACAGCGCCGAGGAAGAGAATGTAGGTGTTAATGCATAGATGTTCTGGTCACCCAGATCCTTGATTCCCTCAAGTACACTTGGCACAATATCGCTGGTGTCAAACTTGTCTTCCTGCATCAATGGATCAAGCTGTTTAACCATATTTTCCTGAATTAATGCTTTTACTGTAGAGGTGCCGGCAATGACAACATCAACCGGATTATCTCCAGTCATAATTTTCTTCAAACTTTCCAGCGTATCCGGGATTTCTTGCTGCTCTTCCGAATTTCCATAGCCGTACATGCTGCCCTGATCGACAGCCGGTACGATTTCGACAGTAACATTGCTATGTGTAAGCTCAAAAGCATCCGTGAATTGCTGACGGAAATAGCTGTCATCCTGTCCTCCCCACAGTGTAGCTACACGCAGCACACGCTGCTCGTTATCTTTACTCTCACTGGCTGTACATCCCGCAATTAAAGGCAATGCCAACGTTGCTGTTGCCATAATAGCCAGCACACGCTTTCCCCACAACCTGTTCTTCATCTCACAATTTCCCCCTCATTTATTATCTTGGCGGTGTAATGACAATCCGTTCACCATCAAACTCCAACGTTGCCCGGCTATCAATCGACAAAGCTTCCAGATACTCTTTAGGCACCTGAAGCCGCCCTGCGCGATCAATAATAACAAAGGCTTCATGAACGTCAGGTGCCCCTGCCTCAGACAGGCCCTGTTCATCGTCAAGATTGGGATTCCGCTTCACAAATTCGGTGCTTGTGAGGCCGTCCCGAATTGCAACAATACGGTCCACTTTGCCCGCCAGTGTCAAATCATGGGTAACGATAACGATCGTTACCCCGAGTTCCTTGTTCATTTTGCGGAAAATATTCATGATCGTATCACATGTCTCGGAATCCACCGAGCCTGTCGGTTCGTCTGCCAGCAGAATTTTGGGTCGATTGGACAAGGAGATGGCAATGGCTACCCGTTGCTGCTCCCCTCCTGACAACTGATGCAGCTTGTTATGCATCCGGTCTTTCAGACCAACCCATTCCAGCAACTGCATCGCATACGCACGATCACGCTTGCCTCCCAGAATCATCGGTGTCTCTACATTCTCCAGCGCTGTGAGATAGGGCAGCAGGTTGCGCCCATTGTTCTGCCAGATGAACCCGACCGTGTGACGTTTATACTCGACCAATTGAGCATCCGTCATTTTGAGCAGATCCCAGTCACCTACAACGGCTGTGCCGGCAGTTGGACGATCCAGACCACCCAGAATGTTAAGCAGGGTCGATTTGCCGCTGCCACTGTTGCCGATAATCGCCATCATCTCTCCTTGATTGACAGTCAAGTTAAGGCCTTGAAGGGCAACGACTTCCACATCGCTGGATTTAAAAATTTTGACAAGTCCCTCGCATTGGATCACGTTTACCTCTCCTCTCCCATTTTGACCGCCTGATGCACTCTCAGCCTGCGAATCTGCCAAAGCAGCATGGACGCTCCAATAATCAGCATGACCACGGTTACGCCGTAGAGCTGAAGCATATCCTGCTGTTCAAAGACGATGCGGAATGGCGGTACCTGGGCGGACACATTATCTGTCGTTTGCAGGAATGGCAGGAAGAGCCTGCTTGAAACCTGACCAATACCGATCCCCAGCAGGATCGAAAGTCCCGCCGTGAACACCTGCTCCAGCAGCAGCATGCCGCTAAGCTGTGCCCTCGACAGCCCCATGGCACGCAGCACACCAAACTGCACCACACGTCCCGAAAGGTTAAAGAACCAGTAAAGCACATACCCGATTAACGAGATAATTACTGATACCAGGAAGCCCAGACTCAAAATACCGAACACTCCACCCCTTGAAGGATGTTTTCCCTGAGTAACCAGTTCTGTTCGTACATCCCGAACGGATGACAGCTCAATCCCCTCAGCCGCAAGTTTCTCCATTAACGGAGCCACCTTGGCGTCCGGTTTCATTTTCAACCATACCTCATAAGGGATTAGAGGCACCTGATCATATATATAATCCAGATTGGCCACGAAGAACGGCATCTGATCCGGGTATTGTGAAGGCCAGTATGGAATGATACCAAACACAACAAATTCGATCGCTTGACCTTGAATACCCATAGAGACCATATCTCCGGTTTTAAGCTTGAATTTGTCTGCAAATTTCGAAGAGATGAGCACAGCCCCTTCATACTTTCCAAGCAAATCCAGATACTTGTACGGATGGGCAGGGAACAGATCGTTTCGGAACCAGGCTACCTGGGCAAAATCAACATTATCAATACCGACTAACATCCCCTGACCGCCAGATTTACCCGAAACAATGATGTTCCCCTTCGTTTGCAGGACACGCGCAGCATGATCTACACCTTGCAGCTTGCGGAACACTTCAAACGGAGGCTCGGAGTAAATAATTTTGGTTGGCTGTGACGAACCGCCACCAGCACCGCCACCACCATTTCCTCCTCCTGCACCGCCATTAGCTCCGCCACCACTGCCGCCTCCGCCTTGCTGGCCGCCACCTGATCCTCCGCCCTGTCCAGAACCTCCAGGCTTAATCTCCGGCGTTCCTTCCCATACCGTTTGCATAATAACATCCGAACCGTAACGGTATAGTGTACGCTCTGTCGAATTCAAATCAATGGTGCGGGCCGCAGCCGAGTTATACACCCCAAGACCGAGTGTCAGCACCAGCAGAATCATCAGCGGGTAGTAGGATGAAGAGGAACGGGACAACTGCGTCAACGTCAGATACAGGGGGACTGGAAGCAGCTTGCGTCCAATGAACTGAATCAGCTTCAGAATCCAAGGGAACAAACGCAGGAAAAACAATCCCAGTGCAAAGATGGCAAGTGCAGGTACGAAGAACAGAAACGGCTGCACCTGTAACTGATCTGTGGTCATGCCTGTCTGGAACGTCAGCATCTGACGTTCATAGAACAGATAATAGCCGTATCCTGCCAATCCCAGCAGCCCGACATCGAGGAACCAGCGCTGCCACAGCGGCGCACGGTCTGTACGAGCCTGACGCCGTTTCGCGGATACAATCGTCGCCCGTGCATAAGTGATTGCTGGAATCAGAGATGCAATAATGGCAACGAGTACAGCTGCTATCCCGAGCAGCACCGCCTCCTTGGATACACCGATCGGAATGGATTTCCGATCAACAAAAGACAAGAAGCCGCTTGCAGAGCCAATGCTTTTTGCCATGAACCACCCGAGAAACGGTCCAACCACCAGCGCTATAGCCCCCAGAAAGATGCCTTCCAACAGATACAGCGAGAAGATTTGACGAGCCGAGGCTCCGCGGCTGCGAAGCACCGCAATGTCACTCTCCTGCTTTTGCAGCGATTGTCTTGCATTCATCGCGATAAAATAAAAGACCATTGCAATCATCGGCGCAGCCAAGGTAAACAGCATCGTCTGCAGCTGCAGACTCTGACTGCGGAACTGCTTCAGCAGATCACCGAACGTAATATCTACTTTGGTATCCTTCAACCGCTGATACAGATCAATATCCAGCCTTTCCAGCATAGCGCTGAGACCAGACAGCTGGCTGGTTTGAATGTCTTTCAGGTCAAAGGCATAATACCAACGCGAGTTTTGAAGCGGAATGCCCTTCTCCTTGAGTAATACGTCATTAAAAACCGTATCATTCACATAAAGCCCGTTCATCATGCCATCGAACCCTTGTACCCAGTAAGGACTGTTTACATCGTCCGCTTTGAATGAACCTGTAATTTTGATACGAAGTGTGATGTCAAGACCACTGTATATCGGATACTCCAGAATATCGCCCACATGCAGATCATTCCGGTACATTCCTTCTTCCAGCATCACGGCCTCGATCACATCGTCCTTGACCTGATTTCCGGGTTTTACACCGGCAGAGTAATTCACCTGTGCATCCAGCCCGCTCATCGTTGCCAGCGTCATGCTCCGTACCCGGCTTGCATCCACTTTGGTTGGATCTTCAGGACTGACCTCGGTACTGCGAATGGATCTTGTATTCACATACGTACGGAATGGAAAGCCTATGTCACGGGCAACATCCTCGCGAATGTAGCGATCGACCTCATCAAGGCCTCTTAAATCTGTCTTTGCACCCCCGGGTGCCTGATAACTCATTAGCAGCGATCCTGCTGGCAAACCCTCACTGTTATCCTGTAGCGTCTGCGCGACAACCCGTTTCAGTGCACCATCGGCATACATCGGAATACTGACGGTGAACGCTACCGCCACAATCAAGCCGATTAGTGTACTGAAGGTCATCCAGCGTGTGTTCCACATTTTGCGGAACAGCAGCCGTAGCAATGGCAGCCCCATTAGCGTCCCACAACCTTCTGACCTACTGTCAGACCTTTCAGAATCTCGACATCGGTCGATGTCTGCTGTCCAACCTCAACGTCCACCTCGCGCTTGCTTCCATCACTCTCAATGACCTGTACATAGGTTCTGGAGCCGATGGAGCGCAGAGCGGATACAGGAATGACAATTGCGTTCTCGGTACGCTGTGTTACGATCGAAACCGTTAAAGGCGTGCCGCGTTCCACACCTTTCGGCATTTTCGCCAGGGTAACAATGACATACTGATCAAGTGATTCCTTCGGAGGAGGTGATCCTCCCTGGCCTGATCCGCTGCCGTTATTGTTGTTGTTTGAAGCTTCAGCGGTAGGCATCACTTTGATTTTGCCAGCCACCTTGCCAGCACCATTAATATCTACTTCAGCCTTCATACCTGCCGTAAATTTCTCCAGATCCTCCTTCGCAAACGTAGCCGCCACAACAAGATTGGACGTATCCGCAATCGTTGCGATGGGATCATAGGCTTTGACCGCAGCCCCCTTCTCAACTTGAACCGCAATAATGGTTCCGCCAAATGGGGCCGTTAATGTGGACTGACCAAGCTGTTCCTCCAGATCGACAAGCTCCTGACGAAGCTCTTCAAAAGCGATGGTTGCTTCCTCGAACTCCACCGGGTCCATCTCGTCTTTTTTGCGCAGCGTTTCCTTCATCTGTACTTCGGACTTGCGAATCTGAAGCCGCTTGCCGCGAATTTCCTTCTCCACACTGGCGACATCAAGTACTGCGAGCACCTGCCCCTTCTTCACTTTGTCCCCCGGTTTAACATTCAGCTCTTTGACATGCATGCCATCCAGTGTAAAATATACCTTCTCTTCGCGCTGACTCATCATCTTGCCGCTTCCGCTGACCTTTTTCTCCAGCGTCTCCGTGCGAACCTCATATTCCGGTTTCTTGGAGATCGTTGGCGGTGTGATCGGTGGAAGCACCTCTTCCTCCGATTCGGATGGCAGCAATGAACAGCCTGACATCGTTGCAGCGAGTATTGCACCAAGTACAATAAGTGCTGCGCGTTTCCCCCTCTTCGGAGCGGCACCTTTACTTGAGAAATCTGCCGTCCGCCATTTCATAAACATGGTCCGCAACCTCCAAAATTGTAGGATCGTGTGTAGTCATACATATCGTTACTTGCTCTACTTCAATAATATTGCGGAACACGGTCATTACCTGTGCGCCCATCTTGGAATCCAGTTCAGCCGTTGGTTCATCCGCAAGCAGCAGCCTTGGCCGGTGTGCAATCGCTTTCGCGATAGCTACCCGCTGCTGTTCCCCCCCGGACATTTCAAAAGGACGGTGCTTCACCCGTTTGGTCAAGCCGACCAGATCGAGGCAGTGACCTACTCTTTCCTTCCATTCCGAGCGCGGCACATCCGCCATGCGAAGCGACAGCTCTACATTTTCCCAAGCCGATAACAAGGGCATAAGCGCATACGCCTGAAAAATAAACCCGATTTCCTTGCGCCGCAAAGCCGTTCGCCGCTGGTCTCCCCAATCCTGCAAGGGCTGTCCGGCAAATAAAATCTCCCCGCTGGAAGGCTGGTCAAGCCCGCCAAGCATATTGAGCAGCGTCGTTTTACCCGAACCCGATCGTCCTTTGAGCATAACAAGCTGCTGCGGCTTCACTTCCATATCAATGCCTTTGAGCACATGAATAATGCGACTGCCTGTCTGAAAGCTGCGATGAACGTTGCGAACCTCCAGAACAGGACCATCATACGGAGGAAGCAGCTCCTTCTTTGGCTTTTTTGCAGCCTTCTGAGGTTGTTCCTCGACAGCAACAGCTGTCTCCTCCACCGCAGCTTGCACATCTGAAGAGACCCCGGCAACGACAGAAGGCTCGGGTTGTACTATGTATGAAGATGCTTCCGCTGCTGCTCCCTCCTCCGGCTTAGGCTGCTCCAGTTGATGTTCATCGCCCGATTGGCTCTTGGCAGGTCTTTTTTTTGAGAATAACTTTTTCATGCCAGCAATCACGCTCATCCTCTCTTGTTATCCTGCGCATTTCCTTCATGCGCCCTAAAACTAGAAATCTGTTCCATACTACACTGAATTATAAACGACTGCTCTCTACTAAAAGTTACAAGCTTTTTACAACGTCAGCGTGAAAAAGTTAATATTTTGATGAACATAACAAAAAAGCATCCCAACATGCGGGATGCCACCTGAATATTCAATCGTTTTACCGTCGTAACGGCAATCATTACAATTTTGATACCGTTTGCCAGACGGTAACTTGTCGTTCGCCCAATGATATTATTTACCAAATGAAGAAGGATCTTCACGCCATGATCGAAGCAAAGCAAAGTCACTTTCCTGAATCGTTCCCTCCGCGAGTGCAACCTCCATCAGCGCTGTATAGTTCGACAGGGTTTGCAGCGGAATGCCCGCTTCCTCGAATGCTTTCACACCTTTATCCAGCTGATAGCTGAAAATGGCCAGCACAGCCAGTGGTTCAGCTCCTGCCGCACGTACAGCTTCTGCCGCTTTAATCGAACTTCCTCCAGTTGAAATCAAATCCTCGATCACAACTACTTTCTGCCCTTCGCTGATCAAGCCTTCAATCAGGTTTTCCTTGCCATGACCTTTTGCTTTATCACGAATATAGGCCATAGGCAGGTTCAGCTTCTGAGCGACCCATGCTGCGTGCGGAATACCAGCGGTTGCAGTACCTGCGATCACTTCTGCATCCGGGTACTGGTCACGAATGATAGCCGCAAATGCTTCGGCAATGTCGTTACGGATCTCCGGATAAGACATCGTCAGGCGATTATCACAATAGATCGGTGATTTGATGCCGGACGTCCATGTGAATGGCTGCTGCGGACGCAGCGCCACGGCTTTGATTTTTAACAGCTGGGAAGCGATATGGTTTGGAATTTGACTTAGTTTGATCATGCGTTCAACATCTCCTTCAAAATAGTTTCTGCTGCTTCACGCGGGTCGGGTGCACCCGTAATCGGTCTGCCAACAACAATGTAATGACTGCCTCTGCGGATGGCCTCACCTGGTGTCAGGACACGTGTCTGGTCACCAAGGCCACTGCCCGCAGGACGAATGCCTGGAGTCACTGTATGAAAATCACTGCCGCACGCAGCACGAATAGCTGGCACCTCCAGCGGTGAGGCCACTACGCCATCCAGCCCCGCTTCCTGAGCAAGTCCTGCATAACGAACCACGGCTTGCTCCACACTCCCGGGAATGCCGATCTCGTTATTCATTGTCTCTAGACTGGTGCTGGTCAGCTGTGTTACCGCGATAATCTCGGGTTTCTTCAGAGAAGGGTCAACGGCAAGCGCTGCTTCTGCGCCTTCACACGCCGCACGCATCATGCTGGCTCCGCCCGCTGCATGCACATTAAACATGTCCACCCCAAGACGGGTAATGCTCTCGGCTCCGCCGCGCACCGTGTTGGGAATATCATGCATTTTCACATCGAGAAACACGGAGTATCCTTTCGCTTTCAACTGCCGAATGAAATCTGGCCCCGCTGCATAGAACAGCTGCATACCAACCTTGAGATAACAAGGGATGCCCTCAAGGGCCTGTACCAGCTTCTGAGCCTCTTCCACTCCCGGATAATCCAGTGCAACCATCAGACGTCCGGCCATCTCATTGAAATTCGGGTGATTCATAACCCAGCGCCCCTTCCGCGTGCTTATTTTTCCGTTTTTGCCCGATATAAAGGACATCCCGCCAGCCCGCAGGCTGACTGATGTCCTTCATCAAGTGACTATTTGTTATACAAAGGCTGGCATAGCCTCCGAGGAGAAGTTGATCGTTTGCAGCATAATCAGCAGCGCGCGAATCGTATCCAGGGAAGTCATACATACCACACCGTTCTCTACCGCTTCACGACGAATCCGGAATCCGTCACGCTGCGGTGTTTTACCCTTAGTCAGGGTGTTGAACACAAAGTTCGCTTCACCGCTGCGGATCATATCGAGAATGTTAGGAGAGCCTTCGCTTAATTTGTTCACAACCGTTACCGGAATGTTCGCTGCTTGAAGCGCAGCTGCCGTTCCGCCAGTTGCCATGATTTTGTAGCCCAGTCTGTAGAAACCTTCGAGCAAAGGTACTGCTTCGTCCTTATCTTTGTCTGCTACCGTTACCACAATTGCTCCAGTAGCCGGAATTTTCATGCCCGCTCCGATCAAACCTTTGAACAAAGCTTTGGCATAGTTCGGATCACGCCCCATAACTTCACCAGTAGACTTCATCTCAGGTCCGAGCGTAGGCTCAACGCGGCGCAGCTTCGCAAAGGAGAACACTGGTACTTTAACCGATACATGATCTGTTTCAGGCCACAGTCCATCGACATACCCAAGGTCCTTCAGTTTTACACCGAGGATCGCTTGTGTTGCCAGGTTTGCCATCGGAATGTTGGTTACTTTGCTCAGGAAAGGCACGGTCCGGGAAGAACGCGGGTTCACCTCGATCACATAAACCTGACCCTCATGGATAACAAACTGGATGTTCACCAGTCCGACCGTTTTCAATTCCTTCGCAATTTTGATGGTGATCTCTACAATTTTCTCTTTCAGATCAGCAGACAGGTGCTGCGGAGGATATACCGCGATAGAGTCGCCAGAGTGTACCCCTGCGCGTTCGATATGCTCCATAATACCCGGCACCAGTACCGTTTCGCCGTCACAGATGGCGTCTACCTCAACCTCTTTACCCAGCATGTAACGGTCGATCAGAACCGGATGCTCCGGATTGATTTTTACCGCCTGTTCCATGTAAGTCAAGAGTTCTGCATCGGAGTATACAATCTCCATTGCGCGACCACCCAGGACATACGAAGGACGAACAAGTACAGGATATCCGAGCGCTTGAGCTGTTTCCACCGCATCGTCTACGGAAGTTACTGTTTTGCCTTTTGGCTGTGCAATCTCAAGGCGAGAGAGCAGACGCTCGAACTTTTTGCGGTCCTCTGCTTCATCAATGCTTTCCAGGTCTGTTCCGAGAATCGTCACGCCTGCGTTGCGCAGCGGTGCCGCCAGGTTGATCGCCGTTTGGCCACCAAACTGCACGATAACCCCAACTGGCTGCTCTTGCTCGATAACGTTCATGACATCCTCGAAGAACAGTGGTTCGAAGTACAGACGATCCGATGTGTTGAAGTCTGTCGATACCGTCTCCGGGTTGTTATTGATAATAACTGCCTCATATCCGGCTTTCTGCAAAGCCCATACCGCATGTACGGTGGAGTAGTCAAATTCGATCCCTTGACCGATGCGGATTGGACCGGAGCCAAGAACAACAACCTTTTTCTTGTCGGAAGGCAGAACTTCGTTTTCTGTCTCGTATGTCGAGTAGTAATAAGGCGTTGTTGCTTCGAACTCGGCCGCGCATGTATCTACCATTTTGTATACCGGGCGCAGGTTCTCTTCGTTACGACGTGCTCTGACTTCTGCCTCTGTTGTCAGCGTACCGCCAGGCTGCCCTTCAGCGCGCAACTCAGCGATAGCACGGTCCGTAAAGCCAAGGCGTTTCGCTTGATAGAGCGTTTCGGAAGTCAATTCGGATTCTGCGCGAACGCGATCTTCGAACTTAATGAGCCCTTCAATTTTATCCAGGAACCACCAGTCGATCTTCGTCAGGTCCTGAAGCTGCTGCAATGTATATCCTCTGCGGAACGCTTCTGCCACCAGGAACATGCGCTCATCGTCCGCTTTGATAAGTCTTTCATTCAGTGTTTCTTCATCCAGTGTTTCTGCACCTTTCAGGTAGAGACGGTGTACACCGATCTCCAGGGAACGAACCGCTTTATGAATGGATTCTTCAAAGGTACGTCCAATCGCCATGACTTCGCCTGTCGCTTTCATCTGTGTACCCAGCTTGCGGTTCGCCGTTGTAAACTTGTCGAACGGCCAGCGCGGGATTTTGCTCACGATATAGTCCAGCGTTGGCTCAAAGCAAGCGTACGTCTGACCTGTAACCGGGTTAACGATCTCATCCAGCGTATATCCCATGGCAATTTTGGCAGCCATTTTCGCAATCGGGTATCCTGTTGCTTTGGAAGCCAAAGCGGAGGAACGGCTTACCCGTGGATTAACCTCGATTACATAGTATTGGAAGCTGTGCGGATCAAGCGCAAACTGTACGTTACATCCTCCCTCGATGTTCAGGGCACGAATGATTTTCAGGGAAGCGGAACGAAGCATTTGGTACTCACGGTCAGACAGCGTTTGGCTTGGCGCCACAACGATACTGTCCCCTGTGTGAACACCTACCGGGTCAAAGTTTTCCATATTGCAGACCACGATACAGTTATCGTTCTTGTCACGCATAACCTCGTACTCGACTTCTTTCATGCCAGCGATGCTCTTCTCGACCAGACATTGACCGATCGGGCTGTAACGAAGTCCGGCTGCTACGGTTTCACGAAGCTCCTCTTCGTTCGCACAGATACCACCGCCTGTTCCACCAAGGGTGTAGGCAGGACGAACGATGATTGGATAACCGATCTCACCTGCAAATTGCAGGGACTCTTCAAGGGTTGTCACGATAACACTTTCAGGTACCGGCTGTTCCAGTTCACGCATCAGATCACGGAACAGATCGCGGTCTTCCGCTTTTTCGATGGAAGTGAGCTGTGTTCCGAGCAATTTCACATTTTCACGTTCAAGTACGCCTGCACGTGCCAGCTCTACCGCCATGTTCAGCCCCGTTTGACCACCGAGCGTTGGCAGCAAGCCGTCCGGACGCTCCTGACGAATAATCTGAGTTACAAAATCGAGTGTAATTGGCTCGATGTAGACTTTGTCTGCCATATTTGTATCTGTCATGATTGTTGCAGGGTTGCTGTTGATGAGTACAACTTCCACGCCTTCTTCTTTCAGGGCCTGGCAAGCTTGTGTACCGGCATAGTCAAACTCGGCCGCCTGACCGATGACAATTGGACCGGAACCAATCACCAGGATTTTTTTGAGATCTTTGTTAATCGGCATGTTATTGCGCTCCTTTCACTGCGGCTGCCAATACGGCTTGACGCGGCTTTTGCGGGTTAGTGATCTTGTGCTGACGAATCATCTCGATGAAACGGTCAAACAGGTAGCTGTTATCATACGGTCCTGGCGCTGCTTCCGGGTGATATTGTACGGAGAAGGCAGGATATTTTTTATGTTTCAGACCTTCAATGGTCTTGTCATTATTGTTGATGTGTGTAACTTCAAGATCTGTGCTCTTCACAGACTCTTCGTTTACAGTGTAGCCGTGGTTCTGGGATGTGATGAAGCAGCGTCCGCTCTCCAGCTCTTTAACCGGGTGGTTGCCACCGCGATGTCCGAACTTGAGTTTTTCCGTGTCCGCACCTGCTGCCAAAGCGAACAGCTGGTGACCAAGGCAGATGCCGAAGATTGGGTATTCGCCCAGCAATTCACTGATCATGTTCACGGCATGAGGTACGTCTTTCGGGTCCCCAGGACCGTTGGAGAGCTGAATGCCATCCGGATTAAGGCGGCGAATCTCGTCAGCCGTTACGTTATGCGGCACCACAACGACGTCACAGTTCCGTTTGCTCAGCTCACGCAAAATACCTGTTTTGGCACCGTAGTCCACCAGTACAATACGCTCTGCTGTACCCGGGCTGTTGTACACATGCTCCGTAGAAGTCATTGGAACCTGGTTGCGCAGCTCGGCAATCGTAGTGTCGCCCATCATCTCCAGCAGTTCTGCGACAGGTTTCGATCCTGTTGTGAGAATTCCCTTCATTGTACCCTGATGACGAATCCGGCGAGTCAACATACGTGTATCAATCTCGCTGATGCCTACGATTCCGTATTCTTTCAGCAGATTATCCACGCTGTATTCCGCACGCCAGTTGCTTGGTGTTGGCTCATGGCGTCTTACGACAAAGCCATGCACATATGGACGAATGGACTCAAAGTCATCCCGAGTAATACCGTAGTTACCAATCAGCGGGTATGTCATCGTCACGATCTGTCCGCAGTATGAAGGGTCTGAAAGCACCTCTTGATAGCCTGTAATTCCCGTATTAAAAACGACCTCACCTGTCGTTTCACCTTCCGCACCAAATGCTTTACCGGTGAACAGTGTGCCGTCTTCCAACAATAATCTTGCCTGTCCCTGCATCCCATCTCACTCCCTCTGTGTTTATCAAAGTTGAATACTTGGAGTTGAACATAAGCGATGTTACGTAGGTTGAAGCTTCGTGGTCAGAAAACCCTGCGATCGCTGTTATCCCCGGATTACTCTCTTTCCATTTTTCAAATGGGGTAATCCGGTGATAAAGGCGAGCGCTTCGCTTCTTCGGGTCTTTTCTGCCCACTCCGCAGTTACGTTCGAGTCTATGTTCAAAAGCAGGATTCAACTTTTCTTTGTTGCGTATATTTTGACTCAAGGCTTGACTTGCCTTGAGTTTGTTCATAAAAAGTTATTACTGATCAAGCATTTAGTTCGTTTAAAAATATATGTTATAAGTGCAATTGTATCTTTTTAACGATGTATTACGTCAGCATAGTGCTGTTTTATTGCTGTAACGTGTTATTCCATACGCTTTTGCCATCCACCCATGTTTGTACCGGCCAGCCTTTCAGCTTCCAGCCTGTGAATGGTGTGTTTCTTCCCTTGGTCGCAAACGTTGCCGGGTCAACCGCTTTCTCTTCACCCAGATCAATCATGGTCAGATCGGCAGGTGCTCCCGCTTCCAGTTTACCCGTATCCAGTCTGAATACACGAGCCGGATCAGTCGTCATGCGTTTCACCAGGAAATCCAGTGTCCACAATCCCGTTTCAACAAACTTGGTGTACAGCAGCGGGAAGGCTGTTTCGAATCCAACGATACCGAATGGTGCGAGCTCCATGCCTTTTGCCTTCTCTTCTTCACTGTGCGGTGCATGGTCGGTCACGATCATATCCAGTGTTCCGTCCAGCAAACCTTCGATACAAGCCTGCACATCACGCGGGGAGCGCAGTGGTGGGTTCATTTTCCAATTCGCATCCATACCTGGAATATCTTCATCCGACAGCACCAGGTGATGCGGACAAACCTCTGCAGTCACCTTGATACCGATAGATTTCGCCAGACGGATCAAACGAACCGATTGCTCTGTGCTGACGTGGCACACATGGTAGTGAACACCTGTTGCTTCAGCCAGCAGAATGTCGCGGCCTACATGGATCGCTTCGGATTCATTCGGAATACCCTTGATCCCGTGACGCTTGGAGAATTCACCTTCGGTCACATATCCGCCCACAACCAGTGAATCATCCTCACAGTGAGCAATGACCGGCATATCCATGCTGGCTGCCAGACTCATGGCATCCTTCATCATCTGTGCGTTCTGTACACCTACTCCGTCGTCCGTGAAACCAATCGCGCCTGCGGCTTTCAAGGCAGCAAAGTCGGTCAGCTCGCGTCCAAGTTCGTTTTTGGTTATTGCCGCATAAGGCAGCACTTTAACCAGATCCGCTTCCTTCGCTTTGTTCAGCACCAGCTCTACAATCTCTGGTGTGTCGGTGACAGGTCTTGTGTTTGGCATGCAGGCAATCGTTGTAAAACCACCCTGTGCAGCAGAGCGTGCGCCTGTTTCAATCGTTTCTTTATGTTCGAATCCAGGTTCTCGCAGATGCACATGCATATCGATCAATCCAGGAATGACCAGTTTTCCTGAAGCATCTGTTACATTTTGCGCTGACTTCTCGGCATTCCGTACGATTTCACTTTCCGGGTCAGCGATCGTTTTAATTTTACCTTCTTCTATAAGAATGGTTTTCCGTTCAAGTTCCCCTTCTTGATTCAAGACGTTTGCGTTCTTAATCACCTGTACCATAATTGACCTCCGCTTCAGTTCTGTCCAGCAGATGAATCCGCTGAATGAATGGTTTATCGTCTACTCTGTTTATTTGTTCTGCAGAAAACATCGTCTCGCCAGCCTATGATTATCGTGCAGACCCTGTTACAGCTTCATCGCACGTTCCATAACCGCCATGCGGATCGGAACTCCGTTAGCCATCTGCGGGAAAATTCGTGAAGCTTCACTCTCCACAACCGCATCATCCACCTCGACGTTACGGTTTACCGGAGCAGGGTGCATAATAATTGTGCTTGGCTTCAGGCGGGATGCCCGTTCTTCCGTCAATCCGTAGTGTTCACGATAATCCTCAGCTGAAGTGATCAGTCCATGCTGGTGACGTTCCAGTTGAACCCGGAGCATCATGACTACATCAGCATCCAGCGCTTCCTCAAGAGCCACATAAGGTGCGTGCTGTGCAAGCTCGGGTGCTTGCATTGTTGGTGGTGCGCAGAAGCGCACATCTGCACCAAACTTTTGCAATGCCCACAGATTGGAGCGCGCGACCCGGCTGTGCAAAATATCTCCGATGATTGACACTCGCAAGCCTTTCAGTTCACCAAAGGTCTTCCGCATCGTATAGAGATCAAGCAGCGCCTGCGTCGGATGCTCATTGTTCCCGTCTCCCGCATTCACAAGTGGCACGTTCACTTTCTGGGCCAGCTGCTGCAGCACACCAGCCGGTTTCAGCCGGATAACCCCGGCATCAATGCCCATTGATTCCAGTGTGCGAACCGTATCGTAGATCGATTCTCCCTTTTCCACACTGGATGCGGCTGCCGTAAAGTTCAGCACTTGAGCTCCCAGACGTTTCTCGGCCATCTCGAAGGAGAAGCGGGTACGCGTGCTGTTCTCAAAGAACATGTTAGCTACAAAGCGAGATTCCAGAATCGGAACCAGCTTTTCTTGCTGGGCTTCCCAGTGGGCTGCACGATTCAGAATGGATTCAATCTCTTCACGGCTAATGTCCTTAAGTCCAAGCAAGCTTCGGTCTTTCAACGCTGTCTGTGTAATCATCATGCCTGCTCCCCCCGGTTCTGAATGATTTTGACTTCGTCCTGTCCATCCGTTTCCATCAGTGCAACCTCGATCTCTTCTGATTTGGACGTCGGCACGTTTTTGCCGATAAAATCAGGCCTGATCGGAAGCTCCCGGTGTCCGCGGTCTGCGAGTACAGCCAGCTGTATGTTCTGGGGTCTCCCGCAGTCCATCAGCGCATCCATCGCGGCCCGAATCGTACGTCCGGTGTACAGCACATCATCGAACAAGATCACTTTCTTGTTGTGGATGGAAAGGGATTCAGGCGTCATAATCAACAGCTCCTTGCGGCTCGCCTGATTGTTATCCAGACGGTCATCGCGATAAGGGGTTACATCCAGTTCGCCCCATGGAACTTTGGCGCCTTCAATCTCTTCAATCTTGGCGGCGATTCGTTCGGCCAGGTACACTCCGCGTGTGCGGATTCCAACCAGTACGCAATCGTCGATACCTTTGTTCTTCTCCAGTATTTCGTGGGCAATCCTTGTCAGTGCTCGGCGGATCGCCGTTTCATCCATAATGACATGTGTTTCTGTGCTCATGCGTTCAGCCTCCTCAGGATGTTCCTTCGAAACCATGGCCCCGTGACGAGGAGAACAAAAAAGACTCCTTGCCGTGTTTATTGGCAAGGAGTCTCCAAACTTCAGACGTCGCTGAAGAACGTTTACTCTCAGGATGCATCTCTTATCTGCCGCAGCAAATAAACGATGTATCATTCACGTTACCTTGCCAGTCTCACGGGACTGATTTAAAGGTGCTATTCATGTCGTGCATATGAGGAACCTCACAGAGTTCTATCTCATTATGCCCGTTTGTCTTCATGAATTATGACAGAAAGACAACTCTCTGTCAACACCTCACCATCTCAGGTGCATATCCTCTGCTTTATCTATGATTAGAATCAGCATTTGGGCCGAAAAACATCCATGTCACATCACATGTCATTCGTCGTTTATAATTATACAACAAACCTGCATATTTATCCATAGACAATTACAGCAAGCTGCTTATCCAATTTTCACCTGTGCAAACCAGTCCTTATTTAGATGTAATAACATGAATCAGTCCACTGTAAATTGGGGAAAGTTTATACACAGCACCATTTAATAAAAGCTTTCTTTTTCCGATATACATATAGCTTGGGAGCAGACGACGGAAGGATGACCAGCCTTCCTATGCTCAAACTCCCGCACTGTTATAAGAAGGAGGACATCAATGCGTCACATATGGCATATTTACAAGACAGACTGGATGCATATTTTGAAAGTACCGACAGGCATATTTTTGATTGCTGCAATTATTCTTCTACCTGGTGTGTATGATTGGGTAAATGTGAAATCCGTCTGGGACCCGTACAGCAATACACAAGGCATCAAAATAGCTGTTACCAGTGAAGATCAAGGTGCAACTGTCACGGGAACTTCGGTCAATATAGGTGAGGAGCTCATTCGAAGTTTAAAGCAAAACAAAAAGCTGGGATGGACCTTCGTTGATAAGGAAGAGGCAAGCCGCGGAGTTCAAACAGGAGCGTATTACGCCAGCTTGCTGATTCCTGCTGATTTTTCGTCCAAAATAACTGGCATTGTGGAAGGAAAGCTGGATCGGCCGGAAGTAATCTATACCGTTAATGAAAAGGTAAACGCCATCGCGCCCAAAATAACGGGTTCCGGTGTGTCGGCGATTACCAAACAAATTAACGAGAATTTCACCGAAGCCGTCAGTGAAGCAGTGCTCACCAAGCTGAAGGAAGCCGGGATCGAGGTCAATGCCCAGCTTCCAACGCTGCGTAAAATGGAACACGGCATCTTTATGCTGGAGAAAAATCTTCCTGCCATTCAGGAGGCTGGTCAAAAGGTATTGGAAGTGGATCAGGCCATGCCCGAGATTGTGACACAAGCACAAAAAATCGTAGAGCTGGAGAAGAGATTGCCTGAAATCAATGAAGCGGCCGGATACGTACTGAAGGTACAGCAATACTGGCCGCAGATTAAAGCAGCCGCTGCCGAAGTCGTGGCTCTGGAGACTCGCATTCCTGACATTCAGCAGGCTGTTGCCCGCATTCAAGAAGTGGATGCCAACTTCGGACAAGTATCCGGCGTAATACAGACTGCGTTGGATAAAACCGACAAAGCACTGGCTATAGTATCTGCTGCCGAGCAGGATCTTGATAAAATATCCGACATCGCTGCAGGTGGCGCGCAGCTGACGGAGGGCCTGAATCGCTTCGTTGATGCCACTCAGGAGGCATTCCAGACAATTACACCAACGATTAGGCAAAACCTGCTGCTGATCCAGCAAATCACCAATGCGGCTGGTGATGTATTTGCACAATTAAATAAAACCGATCTGAGCAAGCTTCCAAGCGCAGACGATATAGACCGTATTAAATCACGTTTAGGCACTGCCTTGAAGATCGTGGACAGCATGGCTGCCCTGCTTGGGAAAATGGATGACTTACTGCCGTCTCATCCGTTATCTGCAAAGGTACAGCAATTGCAAACGATATCCGATCAGCTTCAGCAGCAGATAAGGATTGCCGGCATCATCAGTAACGCACTGCGTAACAATACTACGCCCCCGGCAGACATGGTTGCCAGATTAAACGAGATTACAAGTAGTATAAGCAGCGGCATAGATCGGTTCATCAGCACCTATGACAGCCAAATCTCCCCTGCGCTCTCGGCAGGTACGGATCAATTAAAATCGATCCTCTCGACTTCAGCAACTACACTGGAGGGAGTACAGGAGCGTCTTCCCGACATAGCAGACATTCTTGCAACGGCAAAGCAAGGGATTACGTTTGGGCAATCCGAGCTTGAGAAAATTCAGGGTGATCTGCCTCAGATTCAGGCTAAAATACATGAAATCTCGCAAGCTCTGGATACGAAAAGCAAAGCCTTCATCCAGGCAATCCATACCGTGTCCTCTCTTGTTCAGCGTGACCTGCCCAAGCTTGAGGACAAGCTGAATGCAGCCGCCGACTTCGTTCGTAATGATTTGCCGCAGGCAGAGAAGCAGATTGGCAAGGCGTCCAGCTTTGTACAACATCAGCTGCCTGAGGTGCAGAAGGGTGTTCATCGTGTAGCGGGCCTTGTACGTGATGACCTGCCTGCACTGGAAAATGCAATCCGCAAAGCTGCAGTCAAGCTGAGAGAAGTCGAAGGCAATAATCAGTTTGCCGAGCTTGCCAAGCTGCTGCGGGGGGATATCGAAAAGGAAAGTGCCTTTCTAGCGAGTCCTGTACAGATTAAAGAACAGCAGCTGTACCCTATTCCGAATTACGGCTCAGCCATGTCTCCCTTCTATGCCGTATTGTCTTTGTGGGTGGGCTCGACCCTCCTTATATCATTGCTGCGTGCGGAAGCGGAAAATCCGGAGGCACAATATCGCGGATATGAGCTGTACCTTGGTCGTCTCGCCACGTTTCTGACGATTGGACTTTTACAGGCGATATGCGTCACGGCAGGAGATATTCTGATTCTCGGAACTTACGTGGCAGATAAATGGTGGTTCATTCTGTTTGCAATGCTCGTAAGTGCCGTCTTTGTAACCATCACATACACGCTGCTGTCCGTGTTCGGTAATATCGGCAAGGGCATTGCCATTATTTTTATGGTGTTTCAATTTTCCAGTTCGGGCGGCACCTTTCCGATCAGCATGACATCGCCCTTTTTCCAGGCGCTCAATCCGTTCATGCCGTTCACCTATGCGATCAGCCTGCTGCGAGAAGCGGTTGGCGGCATTCTATGGTCCTCTGCTATTAAGGACATTCTGTGGTTATGTCTGTTCATTGTACTAAGTCTGGTTCTGGCTCTGTTGTTAAAACGACCGTTAAGCAGTCTGACCAAGCGTTCCGCCGAAAATGCGAAAAAAACAAAAATCATCGCTTGATTGATTTTTACTTCATCATCTATATAACTTGAACTAAAGATTTTACACAGTCCACTCCAATGACAGAATAACCTTCCAATCGCTGTTATCCCCGGATTTTTTGGATTCCCTTTTCCAAAGGGTAAAATCCGGTGATAAAGGCGAACGCTTCGCTTTTTCAGGTTTTTTCTGTCCTCTCCGTTAAAGTGTAAATATTAGTTATAAAGACTTTCCAATAGATTTTCCATAAGCGAATAGGAAAAAAGAGACCGTTTCCGGTCTCTGAACTGTGACCCCATTTATGAATCCTCTTAAAAAGGGTCCCTATTCTTTAAAGCCTCCGGATGTACTTCCCCATCTAAACGGTTAAGCAGTCGCTTCACTGTTCGTTGAACAAGAGACAATCCCAAAAATGAGGACAGATAGTGAGCTAAGATTTCTTTGGTTGCACCATCTTTTACACAGGACAAATAAGCCCGCTGGCCATTTCCATAATGCATTGTCTCGTTCATCGGCAGCCTCTCGAAGCTGGCGGTGTTCTTCCGCCGCACACCAGCGATAATACCCGCTTGTACTTACCTCAGCAAGCTTACAAAGATAGCGAGTCACGCGTCTCAGGTCCATGTTTACGAATGACCTGATTGATGAGCTGAAAGCGCTCGGAAGACGCTAGTAATTCATTGTTGTCCTTGTGCCTTTCGAGCGCTTCTAGCTTTTTTAAGAGTTCATTCTCGGCTTCCAAAAGCTTGATACGTGCCTCGGCAAGACGGAGCTTTTCCTCAGCCGAAAGCTCACGACTAACCGGTCTTCCCGAGCTTCCCTTCCCCCTACGCTCTTCCAGTAGTCCAGCTTCACCTGAAGAAACATATGTTTTTCACCAACGCTCCAAACATCTTTTTGGCGTCTCCTGTCCGATCAGTTCAACGTTAAATCCTGCCTGTAAGAAGATTTCCATGGGTGTATGCCCCGCCTGACTGGCCTGTACATCCACAATCTTAAAGGCAGGGGAATACGTGATATTCTTCTCTGATACGCGAAGAACGGATGGATTCGACTCCAGTAGCTTGATCTCTTTCTCCGTAAAAACCCGTCTAATTTTCCTCATAATCTACATCCCCACAAACTTTTATAATCTGATTAAAACACAAAAGACCCGTAAGAGGGCACTTTTTTCAAAGTGTCCATCTTACGGGTCACAGTTCACTCTTCACACTTTACATCGTCTATTTCACTGTATGCTTCAATTAAAATTCAAACTCTACATCGCTCAAACGACGTTTAATTTCAGCAATAACCCGTTTCTCTTCCTCTTCGCCATTTGCAATAAACGTTACGGAGAAACGAACAAAGTTACCTGCATCATCCCAAGGTACGGAGGAGATCAGCTTCTCACGGATCAGGAATTGAGAGAAATCCTCACCGGATTCGAAGCGGCGTCCGCCAACAACACCTTTTGGCGCTTCTACGTAAAGGAAGAAGGAACCTTTCGGTTTCTCAGCCTGGAAGCCAAGTTCATTCAATGCCGCTACCAGCATGTCATGACGACGGGAATATTTCTCAGCAATTTTCTCTGTAATTTCCGGATGATTCAAGCCATATGCTGCCGCTTTCTGGATTGCGATGAATTGACCGGAGTCATTGTTGTCCTTCACATCACTGAATGCTTTGACAACGAGCGGATTACCAGCAACAAAGCCAATTCTCCAGCCTGTCATGTTGTAGGATTTGGATAAGGAGTGAAGCTCCACACCAACATCCTTCGCGCCAGGCACGGACAGGAAGCTGAACGGTTTTTTACCGTCATATGTCAAGGCTGCATAGGGTGCATCATGTACAACAACGACATTGTATTTTTTCGCCCATGCAACAACCTCAGTGAAAAACTCCACTGTTGCACTTGCACCAGTCGGGTTGTTCGGGTAGTTCAGATAGAGTAATTTTGCGCGTTTTGCAATATCCTCAGGGATTGCTTGCAGATCAGGCAGGAAGTTATTTTCTTTCGTCAATTGAACGTTAAACACTTCTCCACCGAGATATTTGGTATGCGTACCCATTACCGGGTAACCAGGAACCGTCATAATGGTTACGTCTCCCGGGTTGATGAAGCAGGAAGGCAGCATCGCCAAAGCGGGCTTGGAGCCGATGGAGTGAACAATCTCCGTATCTGCATCAATTCCATCCACGTTAAATACGTTTTTCAGGTAGGCTGCTGCCGCTGCCTTGAACTCAGGGATACCGTTATCGGCATAACCGCGGTTCTCCGGCTTGGCCGCTTCTGCAGCAAGTGCAGCAACGATGCCTGCATCTGCCATTTCATCCGGTTCACCTACCCCAAGGTCGATCAGCTCGACATCGGGAAAGTCTTTTTTGGCAGAAGCTTTGGCACGTTTGATTTTCTCGAATTTATAGATGTTAGTGTCTTTACCATAGTTGGAGCCGCCGATACGGTCGGCAAAATTAGTTTGGATGTACGTTTCTTGATATTGTTCAATACTCATAAATGCGATTCATCTCCTCATTGTGACGCAAATTTCTCATGTCTTAATATGAAGCATTTGAGCAAACAACACCATGGACAAAATATCCGAACATTTGTACTTTCTACAAACGTCAGCGGCTTCTCAGCGAAGCCAGTACATCCTCCATATCCTGCGGGATCGGCGCGCTGAATTCCATGTATTCTCCTGTAGAAGGATGTACGAAGCCAAGCGTTGCAGCATGCAAGGCCTGTCCGTTCATTTTGATCCCTTTGTTGCGTCCGTATGTCGGATCACCCACGAGCGGATGTCCGATAAATTTCATATGCACCCGAATCTGGTGGGTACGTCCTGTTTCGAGCTTTAACTCCAGCAAAGTGTAATCGTTAATGCGCTCCGTCACTGTAAAATGAGTCACCGCATGTTTGCTGTTGCGCTCGGTCACAGTGTACATTTTACGATCATTCGTGTCACGGCCAATTGGTGCATCAATCGTACCTTGATCATGGCTCAGATGACCATGCACCAGCGCAATATAACGTCGGTTTACGCTATGTTCCTTCAACTGTGCAGCCAGGGAGGCGTGGGCACGATCATTTTTGGCTGCCATAATCAAACCTGACGTGTCCTTATCAATCCGGTGCACAATTCCCGGACGCAGCTCCCCGTTAATGCCGGACAGATCCTTGCAATGATACATCAAAGCGTTTACAAGCGTGCCTGACGTATGACCTGGTGCCGGGTGCACAACAAGTCCACGCTGTTTGTTAATGACAATGAGGTCACTGTCTTCATAAACCACTTCGAGCGGGATATCTTCTGCAATAATCTCCACCGCTGCCGGCTCAGGAATCTGCAGAACAATCTGATCGCCTTCAGACAGCTTGGCGTTGGCTTTCACAATAGCACCGTTTACTGTAACCGCACCGTCTCCGATCCATAGCTGGACCTGTGAACGGGATACGTCCTCTAAAGCATCGGTAATGTATTTGTCCACGCGTTCTTTCTTATGTTCAGCGGCAACGGTCCATTCCATACGTTCCTCACCGTTAAATTCTTCTTCGTTATGAACCTGTTCTTCATTCACATTACTCATGATGCTCATTCCCTTCAATCTTTGCAGCCGCTTTCTCACGGCGTCCTTCCAATAATGTCTCCACAATAATTAATGCTACTCCGATACAGATCGCCGAGTCAGCAATGTTGAAGATGGGAAACGTGTAACTTCCGAAATTAAGCTGTACAAAATCTACAACTTCCCCTGTCAAAGCCCGGTCAAGGAAGTTGCCGATCGCTCCACCAAGCACCAGGCTAAGAGCCACTGGCAGCAATTTGTGCGGTGTATCTTTTACCTTTTGCAAATACCAGATCAAAGCGACAACCACAATAATTGTAACCACAATAAAGAACCAGCGCTGGTCCTGCAAAATGCCAAACGCCGCACCTGAATTACGATGGGAAGTGATGACAAAAAAATTGCCAATGACCGGAATCTCTTCTCTAAGCTCCATCCGGGTAGCAATCAGGTACTTTGTTCCCTGATCGACTAAAAATACGATAAAAGCAAGGATATAATACACCACGTTTGTTGTCACTCCGTTCTTGTCTTTTCCAGCGATAACACGCATTCGCCAGACTTATTTATTGTAGCACAGCTATTCAGAGATCGTCCATGACAGGCAAACGCTCCGGTCCGCAGATTCCTTGGAAAAAGCCTTGGAAAAAGCGATAACATTTGCCTTCTGTAATCCCGCCTGAAAAGGCACATCCTAGATTGGAGACATCAACCGGATTCCGAACGAACCAGAAAGGGGAAAGCCATGTCACATTTCACAGCCAAGCAACTGCAATCACTGCATTCCCAGCTAATGAGCAATAAACGTGATATTGAACACCGATTGTCCGAGAATGAACATTATGGCTTGGGGGATTCTCTAAAGCTCCAGACCGGAGAACTGTCACCCATCGATAATCATCCTGGCGATTTGGCTACAGAGGTATATGAACGAGAGAAGGATATTTCCCTGCTTGAGCATGATGAGTTTCAACTTGAACGCATTGATTCTGCACTGCATGCGATGGAAGAAGGTCACTACGGAACCTGTGCAGTCTGCCAGCAGCCGATTCCTTATGAGCGTATGGAAGCTGTCCCGTACACCAAATACTGCAAAAAACATCAACCCGAAACGGTCGTTTCCGAGAACCGTCCTGTGGAAGAACAATTTCTTGCCCCGGCGTTTGGACGTACCAGTCTGGACGAACGAGAGGATCAGAACGGCTTCGACGGTGAAGATGCCTGGCAGATTGTAGAGAGCTGGGGAACCTCCAATACTCCTGCAATGGCAGAAAGCGGTGATATCGACAGTTACGATGTGATGGCTATTGAAGCTGCAGAAGAGCTGGACGGTTTTGTTGAAGCATACGAGAGCTTTGTGGCAACAGATATTTATGGTCATGATGTATCCATTGTTCGTAATCGGCAGTATCGGAAGTACCTGGAAAATGGTGAAGGGTCAGGACTGCTCGAACCGGGCTCCGAGGAGGATTAATACGTATTCATATCCAGCTGACGCTGCACGATTCGCACAATATCAGCGATGTAATCTCCGACAATCGGCAGATTTAATGCGCCCAGAACCTGTAACACATAGATAATCGTTGCTGCAAAAAAAGTAAATCCAATGGCGATCCCTACACCTCTCGCCGTTCCAGACAACAGATTTAACCAGATGAGCTTCCATGGTCGGTTCAGCAGCTCTGTATATTGTGCAATGCGTGAACGCTCCAGTTCATTTGCGATCCTGCTCGTTAATGTATGTAATTCTTCAATTTTGTCTTGAGGCGTATGCACAGATCCCGCACTAGAGACGGCAGGAGTGGATGCGCCTTGCTGGTCCTGTTTGCTCATATTTCGCTCCAATCGTTTATAATATTAATGCAAGGTTCACAATTAATCATTTGATACAAGTGCACAATTCAAGCATTTGATGGAAGTTCACAATTTAATCATTTCCTTATCGTGCAAAAAACAAACGAGCCCAGCTTCAGGAATTGCTTCCCTGGCTGAGGCTCATTTATGTTGGTTCACGATTTAATTAGGTTATCCTTATTTTAATTAAACTACTCTACAGGCTACGCTTCAATGTAGATTCCGATCGCTTTGCCTCCGGCATCTACACGTTCCATGTCATCAGCCGTACCAAAGGTCACGTCTGTTACAAGTACGTTCTCGCGCAGAACTTCGTCAAATGCTTGAATCGCTGCTTGAAGATCCGCATCGACATCCAGCGTCAAACGCACTCTTTTTTCAATCGGCAGATCGAGTCGTTTCCGTGTATCCTGTACAGCTCGAACGACTTCACGCACCCAGCCTTCCTGTTCAAGTGCTTCCGTAATTTCTGTGTTCAGTGCAACAGTAAGACCATAACCTGACGCCGATGCAAACCCGGACTTCGCCTGCTTCTCAACCAGCAGTTCCTCGTTCGTCACCTGCAGCTCCTCTCCTTCTGGAGAAACGACGTTAAATACGCCTTCCGCTACCACTTTACGTGTCTCATCCGCAGTCATGCCTTTAAACAGGTTTTGTAGGAAACCTACGTTTTTGCCGTATTTTTTACCCGCAACCTTCAAGTTAAGCTTGAGTGTAAAGTCTACGAATTCCGCATCATTATGCTCGGTACGGATTCCTTTGACATTGATCTCTTCCTTGATGATCTCTTCATAACTTGCCAGATCAAAGCCTTTATCCAAAGAAACGATCAGTTCGGACAATGGCTGACGTGTTTTGATGCCCGTTTCATTACGAACGTTACGAGCCAGCTCTACCACGCGGCGAGCCGTTTCCATATCCTGCTCCAGCGCTGCATCGATCAAGGCTTCATTAGCTGTCGGGTAATCGTCCATATGCACGCTCTCACCCGTCGTCAAGTTGAGATAGATATCTTCAGCCAGCATAGGTGTAAATGGCGCCACCAGCTTCGCTGAAGTCACCAGCACTTCGGTCAGGGTACGATACGCATCCAGCTTATCCTCTGTCAGACCACTTCCCCAGAATCGGTCACGGGAACGGCGGATGTACCAGTTGCTCAGCTCATCTACAAACGCTTCAATAGCTTTGGAGGAATTCAGGTAATCATTCACTGCCAGTGCTTTTTCCACAACAAGGATCAGACTGTTAAGTCTCGACAGAATCCAGCGGTCCAGCTTGTGTGCAGACAATTGGAACGGATGCTCCTGCGGATCGAATCCATCGATCGTTGCATACAGCGTCAGGAATGCATGGGTGTTCACCAATGTATCGACCATTTTGGATTTGGCTTCCCCGACGATGCCTTTGGAGAAACGTTTGCTGTTCCATGGCGCGCTGTCAGACAGCAATGCCCAGCGGAACGCATCCGTACCGTATTCCTCGATAACCTCCCATGGGTCAATGACATTGCCTTTGGATTTGGACATCTTCTGGCCGTTCTCGTCCAGTACGTGCCCTGTTGCCATAACGGCTTTGTAAGGTGCTTTGCCTGTCAAAAGAGTGGACACCGCGAGCAGGCTGTAGAACCAGCCGCGCGTCTGGTCGATGCCTTCACAGATCATATCCGCAGGGTACTGCTGTTCAAATACTTCTTTATTTTCAAAAGGATAATGCTGCTGTGCAAACGGCATCGAGCCGCTGTCGAACCAGACATCAATCACTTCTGGCGTACGTCTCATCTCATATTTGCCACATGAGCTTAGCACCTTCACTTCATCCACATACGGCTTGTGCAGCTCGAGATTTTCAGGCACCTCTCCGATCGCACGGGCGCGAAGCTCAGCAATGCTGTGTGGTGCAAATTGTTCCCCTGTCTCTTCACATACCCAAATGTTCAGCGGCGTACCCCAGTAACGGTCACGGCTGATGTTCCAGTCCACGAGGTCCTCCAGAAACTTCCCGAAGCGGCCTTCACGCACATGCCCTGGATACCATTCCACTTCGCTGTTATTGGCGATAAGCTGATCCTTGATCGCTGTGGTCTGGATAAACCAGCTGTCCATTGCATAGTACAGAAGCGGTGTATCACAACGCCAGCAGAACGGGTAGCTGTGCTCGTATTTTTCCTTGCTGAACAGGCGACCATTTTCGGACAAGTATCTGACGATGTCGATGTCGCAATCCTTCACAAATCGGCCAGCAAAATCCGTCACTTGTGCGACAAATTTACCTTCCAGATCAACCATATTAACAAAGCTGATGCCATTCTCGCGGCAGACACGATAGTCATCTTCACCGTGTGCAGGAGCCATGTGCACGATACCCGTACCGCTTGCATCCGTTACAAAGGAGGCACCTAATACGATATTTGTTTTCTCTGCCTGAACATAATTAAATGGCGAACTGTAGGTTTTGCCAACCAGATCGGCGCCCTTCAGTGTGCCAATGATCTCATATTCACCTTTGCTGTCCTTCATGACCTTCTCTACCAGATTGGTTGCCATGATGTATACTTCATCGTTTTGACGTACACGGGAATAATCCATGTCCGGGTTGACCGCAAGTGCCACGTGAGAAGGCAGTGTCCAAGGTGTTGTCGTCCAGGCCAGCACGAACTCACCGCTATCATGCAATTTGAACTTGGCTGTAGCACTCAGGTCTTTGACATCCTTATAGCCTTGTGCAACTTCATGCGAGCTCAACGTTGTCTGACAGGAAGGACAGTATGGACTAACGCGATGACCGCGATACAATAGTCCTTTTTCGTGAATTGTCGCAAGGATGTTCCATACACTTTCGATATAGTTGTTATCGAGTGTGATGTATGGATTATCCATGTCCGTCCAGTAACCGATGCCTTCCGTCAAGTCGCGCCATTGCTGCTCGTATTCAAATACGCTCGCTTTACATTCGTTGATGAATTTCTCCACACCGTAATCTTCGATCTCCCACTTGTGAGAGATACCCAATTTTTTCTGTACTCCGAGCTCTACCGGCAAACCATGGGTATCCCATCCGGCTTTACGAACGACACGGTATCCCTTCATCGTATTGTAACGACCAACAAAGTCCTTGATTACACGTCCGAGCACGTGCCCGATATGAGGTTTACCGTTCGCTGTAGGCGGGCCTTCATAGAAGACAAAGTTTGGCTTGCCCTCCCGATTTTCAATGGAACGTTTAAAGGTGTTCTCTGTCTTCCATTTATTTAACATGCGTAATTCTCTCGCACGTGCTTTCTCTTTGACATCAACTCGCTGCATGCTACTCAACTTCCTTTCTCTTATTAAATCAATATTGGATTGCTCGCGACGAGCACTTCAACCTCTTCAGGTTTTCCTTGCCTTCCGCTCCAACCGCCGTTTGAGAACACAAAAAAACCTCATCCCTGGAAAGGGACGAGGCTCTGCTCGCGTTACCACCCTAATTCTGTTCATCACAAACCACATTCAGATCACTCTGAGTATGCTCTGTCATCAACAGCGCTTAAGCCCCGCTGTAATGCTGCAGGGTACCGTTATAACGTACGGCTTACGGTTCAGCTTACACACGGTCATGCTTACACCGCTTCAGCGTCACTTCTCCGGGAAGATATTCGGCTATAACTCATCCGTTGGTTTGCACCAGACACCAACTCTCTGAGGGATGAGATCATAACGTACTGAGCCCGTCATGGAATCACTATTCAATATGAATATAGTTATAGCTTCTTTGCCCGCAAAAGTCAACCGGGCGGCAGACTAATAAATCTCTTTCATCTCCCGCTCACGGTCCTTTACTTCCTGTTCCCGGCTCTCCAGCGCTTCCCAGCCATCCTGAGTCAGCAATTCAAGCTGAGCTTCTACAAGCGTGCGGAAACGTGCGCGATAGATCGAAGCCTGCTTTTTCAGTTCTTCCACTTCCAAAGCAATCTTGCGGGACTTGCCAAGCGCTTCGTTCACGATTCGGTCAGCATTTTTCTCTGCTTCCTTCACGATGAGCTGCGCTTCTTTCTTCGCATTGTTTTTCACATCATCCGCAGCTTCCTGTGCAATGATGATTGTTTTGCTGAGGGTTTCCTCAATCGTAGCAAAATGATCCAGCTTCTCCTGAACGGACAGCAACTGATTGCTCAGCTCCTTGTTCTCGCGAATGACGCCTTCGTAGTCTTTGATGACTTGATCCAGAAATTCATTGACTTCATCCTCGTCATACCCGCGCAAGCGTCGGGAGAATTCCTTGTTATGTATGTCCAGCGGCGTTAATGGCATGCTGTCCACCTCCTGTAAAAATTCCTTCCCAATCCAGAGAAGGTTTGCAGCACATGGGTTCCACCCAAGAAGCCGTAGCAAGACACCTGTAGCTGGCATCTGGTACGGAATGAAGGACCTGCCTCGACTTATCAGAGGTCCATTGACAACATGTACTTTAATGTATATCGGAAACACCAAGTATTTTTTTACCCTTTTACCCTTTACGTTTAACATTTCGACAAGAATTCAGATTTTCCTGCAACATGATCAAGCAAATTTCCCGATTTTCACCCTGCAGCGTCCCTTTTTGGTCATTCCTTCCTGCTCCAGCACCTTAAAACGACCAAAGCCTTGAATGGATACGACATCTCCTGCCTTAAGCGGTTTCGAGGGATCTTCCACCACTTTCCAGTTCACCTTGCAGCGCCCTGCCTTGATGGGAACCAGCACCTTGCTGCGGCTCAATCGATACACATCCGCACAGATGCCATCAAGCCGCAAGGAAGCTACGGTAATATCTATGGTGTCCAATTTTGTCTCAGACCATTTCATCTGATCCAGCGGCAGCAGCTCTGTGAACACATGCAACCGATGGACCTGATTCAGTTGAAGCGATAAAAAAGCGCCGGTTTCCGCTGCCACGACTGTGTGGCAACCTTCCTCCAGCACTTGAATGTCTCCAATCTTGCCACGCTTCATCCCGAGTCCGAGCAGGGAACCCATGTAGTCCCCATGCTCCAGTTCCGAAATCTTCGCGTCATCTGACGTGATGCTGAGCACCTGCATTCCCATATCTTCCTCATCGAGATAACGATAATCCGGTGCAATTAATGCTCGTTTGCGTTCAGCCGCCTCATATCCGCCATCCAGACGAACCTGAACGTCCTGACTGCGATTAACCAGGGATTGCAAAATAAAGACCTGTCTTGGATCAAGAAAGTCGGTGAGCTTCATATCATGATACTTGCTCGCCCGCTCAATCCAATCGGAGGCTTTATCTACGAAATCCCGCTCATCATGGCTAAAATGTTCGTAAATTTCATTGCTCATCTATGTCACCCTTAGCCTAGTATACAAAATACCGAAGTACCGAGATTAACCCTACAAGCGCAAGTCGAAGAACAAGCAGCGCAACGATCGGGGAAATATCCAGCACGCCGAACAAAGGCGGAATAAACCGGCGGAAAGGACTTAAATACGGCTCCACGAATTTGCCTAACAATTCACCGATGAAGCTTTCCCGCGCGTTAGGAAGCCATGACATCAATATGTAGACAATGACCATGTAAAAATAAATCTGATATAGCGTTGACAATATAACTTCAACTTGATACAAAAGCGGCTCACCTCATTCTGTTATAATCTTGCTCGCTGTCAGCCAGTATTTCCGTAATGGTTCCCTGAATTTCAACCGTATCTGGCGTACAGAGAAAAATGTTGCCGCCAATTTTAGATATACCGCCACCTAATGCGTATACCGTGCCGCTCAGAAAATCAATGACACGCAAAGCCTGATCCTGACGGATTCGCTGCAGATTGACCACAACGGTACGATGCGAGCGAAGATGGTCGGCGATCTCCTGTGCTTCGTCATAAGAACGAGGTTCATACAGGACAACTTTAACATTTTTCTGGGAATGAATGCTGACCACATTATTACCCCTTTGGTTTCTACGTTTATCTAACGCAGAGGTTTCATTTTCTTGCTGCTCTGGCTCTTGTTCCTCCTGTGCAGCAAGCCGCTCACGCTCCACAATCTCTTCCTCTTCCTGAAGTCCAAGGAAATTCATAAATTTATTCATTACGCCCATCGTGTTCCCTCCTCTTTTCCTACGAGTATTGATCCAAGCCGCACCCAGGTTGCCCCTTCTTCAATGGCTACTTCGAAATCGTTGGACATGCCCATTGACAATTCCGTCAGCGGCTGTGCTGTCAACGCTTGTCCATTCAGATCATCTCTCAGCTCGCGCAGCCCTCGAAATACAGGACGCGTCTTCTCTGGATCTTCCTCATGAGGTGCCATCGTCATCAGACCGATGATATTGAGGTTGTTCAACGATTGAATTTCTTTCAAAAATGAACTTGCCTGTTCAGGCTGCAATCCATACTTGCTCTCTTCACCCGAAATATTCACCTGCATGAATGTGTTTACCTTCAGGCCGAGTGAGCCGGCTTTTTTATCCAGTTCCTTGGCCAGTGACAAACGATCCAGTGAATGTATGTATGCAAACTTGCCAATGACGTCCTTCACTTTGTTTGTCTGCAGATGACCGATAAAATGCCAGGTGCCCTTCTGCCCGAAAGCTTCCCATTTTGCCTGTGCATCCTGCCAGCGATTCTCTCCAATATGCTCAAGACCGTGTTCAAGCACAGACCCTGTCGTTTGCAATGAGACATATTTCGTGACCGCAATCACATTCACATGCTCACGCTGACGGTTGCTGCGCTTGCACGCATCTTCAATCTTCTGATTAACTTGTTGAATACGCTCCTCCAATGACACAGAGGTCACCTCTCTTCCAGCCCAATCCAGCTTGCCATTCTTCCTGTAGTCCCGTTTTCCTTACGATAAGAGAAAAAAAGCTCAGGATGACAACTTGTACACCATGTTGTACATTCGATATGATCCGGCAATATTCCTGCTTTCATCATAATGTGTCGATTACATTCTTTCAAGTTTAACATCGTTTTGCCGTCTTCAGCAGGGGTATATACGCTTCTGGATACAGAGCGCTCGTATTCATCATTACCCTGAGGTTCATCGAGCCAAACCCGGACATGCTGCATTACAGCCTCATCTACTTCATAGCAGCATTCCCCGATAGATGGACCGATAGCCGCCCGGATATCTTCTCTCCGGCTTCCATACTCGCGTTCCATCGTTTCCACCATAGAGACAGCAATGCCTGCTACCGTGCCCTTCCATCCCGCATGTGCAAGGCCTACAGCCTGTTTCACAGGGTCATAGAAATACAGCGGAACACAGTCAGCGTAAAATGAAGTCAGCAGCACACCTGGCACATTGGTCACCAGGCCATCTGTATCCTGTAAGGCCGATTGACGATCCAGCAGCCCTCTGCCGCGCTCTGTAGCGGTAATAACAGCTACATGCTTGCCATGCACCTGCTCTCCGCAAGTCCAGGCCTCCAGTGGAAAAGCAAGTTTATCCGTAACAAGACGACGATTGCTCAATACAGCTTCAGCATCGTCCCCGACATGATACGCACAATTCAGCGAAGCGTAAGGCGCTTGACCAATGCCACCATGTCTGGTTGTAAATCCGGCAGTCAACCGTTCGAACGATTGCCAAGGTTGAATGTATAACAAAAGTGGATCTTGATCATTACGATACGTTTGCTCAGCTATTTCCTTCAATACATTTTTGTCCAATACAAATGGTTCCATTCTCTCACCTCACAACTTCCAGTGTACCAAATGAGCAGAGTTCTGTCTCACTTATCATTTATATCGTTCTGCGCTGACTCCGATTCAGGCGTTCCAGTCGTTCTGCTCGGTCGGTGCGGCTCTGCTGCTGCTCATCGTAAAGCCGAGCTTCCCGCTCACGCTCGTCATAGGTCTGTTCTTTGACCTCATCCATTTTCACAAGAATGACGTCCGAACCAATTTTCACAATATTTCTCCAAGGAATGATGAGATCCGTTCCGCCGCCAAACAACCCCATAAAACGACTATACCCCGGTACAACGATGGCCTCGATTCTGCCCTGCTGCAGGTCCAGTTCCAGATCGCTAATCTGTCCAAGTCGTTTGCCATCCGTGATATTAATAACATCCTTCGTTTGAAAATCGGAAATTTTCATACCGCGCGAAGCCGGCTCATTTGTATTCACTCTCATTCCTTCCGCCCCCTGTTAACACTCGTCTCCCGTTCTGCATCCATCTGTATTTAATATATGTCCTTTGGGTGAAAAATGTCCTGTTTTTTCGCTTGCATGCTCCAAAATCATAAACGAGATAGTGGCTTCAGCTGCAAATTTTGCTGTGGCTGTGCACAAAAAAAGGACGATCAATGGAGTTGTTATCCGATCAATCGCCCTTTTACTTATTTCACACGATCACACTACGACTTCACATGTTTCTGCATCTGTTGTATGGCTGACTTTTCAAGTCGTGAAACCTGCGCCTGTGATATCCCGATTTCATCTGCAACTTCCATTTGCGTTTTTCCTTCAAAGAAGCGCATCGACAAAATCATTTTTTCCCGCTGGCCGAGTCGGTGCATCGCTTCGCGCAAAGCAATCTCCTCGATCCAGGACACATCTTTGTTTTTGTCATCACTGATCTGATCCATCACATAGATCGGGTCCCCACCGTCGTGGTAGATCGGTTCAAACAGGGATACCGGGTCCTGAATCGCATCGAGTGCAAAAACAACATCTTCCTTCGGCACGTTCAGCGCCTCGGAAATTTCAAATATCGTCGGTTCGCGTGAATTTTTATTGGTCAGGCTGTCCCGAACCTGAAGTGCCTTATAGGCAATGTCCCGCAAAGAACGGGATACTCGAATCGGGTTATTGTCACGCAGATATCTGCGAATTTCACCGATAATCATCGGTACCGCATAGGTTGAAAATTTGACATTCTGGGATAAATCAAAATTATCAATGGCTTTCATCAGGCCGATGCAGCCGACCTGGAACAGATCATCGACAAACTCCCCCCGATTGTTAAAACGTTGAATGACACTGAGTACCAGACGCAGGTTACCATTCACCAATTTCTCTCTTGCTGAGCGATCATGGTGCTGTTGAAGGGAATGAAATAATTCCCGCATTTCAATATTGGTGAGAACAGGCAATTTTGCGGTGTCCACCCCACAAATCTCGACTTTGTTTCGGGTCATCGTGATTTACCTCCCAAGGAGAAACATTAATGTACATTATCTCCGGGGCAGGCTTTTTTATTCGTAGTTGGCACCCTTGCCAGTAATACCCATTCTTCCTTTTTAACCGGATCAGACCATTTTGTTGAACTCTTTGCGAAGCCTTTTAATGATTCTTTTTTCCAAACGAGAAATATAGGATTGGGAGATTCCAAGCAGATCAGCCACATCTTTCTGTGTCTTCTCCTCGCCATCGGTCAAGCCAAAACGAAGCTCCATAATCATTCGCTCCCGATCCGTGAGCTTCTCCAGTGCCTTGTGCAGCAGCTTGCGATCTACCTGTTCTTCAATATTTCGATAGATTGTATCGTTCTCGGTACCGAGCACATCGGATAATAAAAGCTCGTTTCCATCCCAATCAATATTCAGCGGTTCGTCAAAAGAAACTTCGGTACGAATTTTACTGTTACGCCGCAAGTACATCAATATTTCGTTTTCGATACAGCGCGAGGCGTAAGTAGCGAGCTTGATTTTCTTTTCGGGATCAAATGTATTTACGGCCTTGATCAAGCCAATCGCACCAATCGATACCAGGTCCTCGATGTTAATGCCTGTATTTTCGAACTTGCGTGCAATGTACACCACCAGACGCAGATTGCGCTCGATCAGCATCGCACGAATAGCAGCATCCCCAGACGATAACTTCTGCAGCAAATATTCCTCTTCTTCCCGTGTCAGTGGAGGCGGGAGCGCTTCACTTCCCCCGATATAATAAATCTCTTCACTTTTCAGCCCAAACAGGAATAACAAGCGGTAATAATTCAGTTGAGCAGCCAGTTTCCATTTCACAAGCATGTCGGTTCCTCCTATACCACATTCAGCGGCTTTTCTGTAGCTTCCGCGGATTGAGCCGTAGACTGCGCAGAAGCAGCTTCTTGCACAAGTTCAGGATGAATCACGGCCTGATATTTTCCATCGGACGACAAAACGCCCCCATCCAGCCCAATCAAAACCTTGGTTGTCTCATAAGCCATTTCCTCCATCGTCACTCTTACGCGGTCCGGCTTGATAGCCAGCATAAAGGCTGTTCCTTTGTTAATCCCCCGGTAGGGAACCAGCCGCAGTCGGTCCTGCCACTTAAACTGCTCCTGATCCAGCTCCATAATGAGCTTATCCGGTGATTCCTGCTTCAGTCTGTGCTTCCAGGAATCAGGCAGCCACTCCTGCCACAATGCCACCTCCATCACCATCACCGGCATTCGCGACAAAGGATCGGTAAGCTGATTGCCCGTATCCAGAAGGCCTGTACAAGACACAACTATCTCATCAATGCAGACCTCGACCTTACCCAGGTAGGTGGATAACCGATCCGATTTTCGTTTGGCACTCTGCACAATTTTGAATAATAAAAGGACCGCGAAGAATACAATGAATGTAAACCAGAACGCAATCTTCAGATCAAATGACATGCCGCCCGAAGCTGTAAACCAGATGCCATTGAACAGCTCTCCCGAGCTCTGCAGCATGTAATGCACACCCAGAATACCTCCAGCCGCGACAAAGTTGATGACGTAGAATGTGCCCAGTATCCGCGTAAATGCCTGCAGCCCTTTATATCCAAACGCAATACTTAACATAACGAGAGAAAAGCCAAACTTGATCAGAAACGTGAACATAAAATCAAACTGCGGTACAAACATCATCACCACGTATAACGCGCCAACAATGGCCGATAACAGCCATCTCCACCAGACCAGCTTCGTTTGGCGCATCCAGGCGGTCAGTCCAATGAGCGCTCCATCAATAATCAGATTGGTCAAAAAAATCAGATCGACATACACAACCACGCTCTTCACCTGCCTGCATCGGAACCTGCCGAAACGAAGGATTGCAACGATCATAGATGTATCAGATTGTAATGACTACAGATGCAACCCATTAGACGAACTCAGGTATATCCGACCTGTAACAACCTCAGCTGCTTAATCTTCTCGATATTTCATGAGCATATTCCCAAGTATACGGAGCCTCCTGTTCAAAGTCTGTCTAAATGTGGGAGCTTGTTTCCAACTTTTTTTGTCGGAATGCGCAGGCGACTTGTTCAGAATTTGTTCATTCCTGTATGTTACGCTAGATAAAAAAACAGCAAAAAACCCGGCTGCTTCAGAAGCAGTACCGGGTTTCCAGGTAAAGATCGATCATTTATTCGTTATTGTTGTTGCGGGAACGATTCCGTAAAAATGTCGGAATGTCCAGCTGATCACTGCTCGGCTGATTTCCGAATGGACGAAGATTCGGCGAACGGGTCTCTCCTGTTTCTGCTGCCGCGGCAGGTTTACGCACTGGCGGAGCTGCTGGTTTATCTTCGAATCCGGTAGCAATGACCGTAACCTTGATCTCCTCTTTCAGATCTTCGTCAATAATCGCACCAAAGATCATATTCACTTCCGGATCGGAAGCCGAAGTGACGATCTCAGCTGCTTCATTGACTTCATACAGAGACAGGTTAATGCCGCCTGTAATGTTCATGATGACACCGCGCGCGCCTTCAATGGACGTTTCAAGCAACGGACTCATAATAGCTTTGCGTGCCGCTTCAGCTGCACGGTTCTCACCAGTTGCCTCACCAATCCCCATCAGGGCTGAGCCGCGCTCATGCATGATCGTTTTGACGTCTGCAAAGTCAAGGTTGATCAGACCTGGCACCTTGATAAGATCGGAGATACCTTGTACGGCTTGACGCAGTACATTATCCGCTTGACGGAATGCTTCCAGCATCGGCGTCTTTTTGTCAACAATCTCAAGCAAACGATCATTCGGAATGACAATCAGCGTGTCCACTTTTTCTTTGAGTGCCTCAATCCCTTGTTCTGCATGGGTGGAACGCTTGCGGCCTTCAAAAGTGAAGGGACGTGTTACGACACCGACAGTAAGTGCACCGCACTCCTTGGCAATTTCAGCGATGACTGGAGCTGCCCCAGTACCTGTACCGCCGCCCATACCTGCTGTAACAAATACCATGTCCGCCCCTTTAAGAGTGTTCATGATCAGCTCTCGAGACTCTTCCGCTGCTTTTTTACCTACATCCGGGTTGGCACCAGCGCCAAGACCACGGGTTAATTTATCACCGATTTGCAATTTATGCTCGGATTTTGCCAGGTGTAACGCCTGAGCATCCGTATTCACTGTAATAAATTCAACACCTTGTACTCCACCTTCAATCATTCGGTTAACCGCGTTGCTTCCGCCGCCGCCTACCCCGATGACCTTAATCTGAGCCAAGCTCTCCATCTCAAAATCAAATTCCAACATATTATTCCATCTCCCCCTCAATGTGCATGGATGGCCCGTCCAATTTTTGATTTGAACCGAATCAATTTCATATATCGACGAACGAAAGCGTTTATTTTAGTACCAGCGCATTCAGACGGCTTCAAGAATGTATGAAATGGATCCAACCTGTTATATAAATTCACTGAACATATTCTTCAGTCGTTCGAACAGACCGGGTTTTTGTTCCGATTCCTGTGCCGTATTTGGCTTCGGACGGTTCGTCGGTTTTTTGTTATTGGTGTTATTATTGTTACCGCCGCCGCTACTCGAGGGCCTGATGCGCAAACCGCGAATAACATTGTGCAAAATGCCAACACCGCTGGTGTATCCAGGATCACGCACACCAATGTAATCCGGAACGGCAACCCGTACCGATGCAGCAAGCTCATGCTGTGCTACTTGCAGTACACCCGGCATGGAGACCGTACCACCCGTAAGTATATAACCTCCAGGCAGCTCGTTGTAACCAAGGCGTTTCACTTCTTGACCGATCATCTGAAATATTTCCTGAACCCTTGGTTCAATAATAGCCGCCAGATCCTCTTGTGAAAACTCCTTGTCTACATTGCTGCCAATGCGGGTAACTTTAAACATCACATCTGCAGCAGCATCATCAAGCCAGGCGCAGCCGTATTTCAACTTTACTTTCTCCGCCTGATCCGTCAGAGTACGTAAACCATAAGCAATATCATTCGTTACAAATTCCCCGCCAATTGGCAACGTTGAAGTTGCAACCATGCTGTTCTCTTCAAAGATCGCGATGGTTGTTGCCCCGGCTCCGATATCCACGAGTACCGATCCCATCGTTTTCTCATCCTTGGACAAAGCCAGTTGGCCAGCCCCTAGTGACATGAGAACGAGATCACTCACTTTTAATCCCGCTTTTTCCACGCAGCGCAAAAGATTATGTATCGCGGTTTTTGCACCCGTAATGATAGTCGCTTCAACCTCGAGACGAACACCAATCATACCCCGCGGGTCCTGTATGCCCTCCAAGCCGTCTACAACATACTGCTTGGCGACAACATCGATAATTTCCCGTTCCGGCGGAACCGCAATGACCTCGGCTGCTTTCAACACCCGTTCCATGTCTTCTTCTCCGATCTCACGATCCTCGTTCGATACTGCCACCACACCATGACTGCTCATCAGTCCGATATGATTCCCTGAGATTCCAACATATACTTCGGATATTTGAATACCTACCATACGCTCTGCATGATCCACTGCATTGCGGATCGACTGCACCGTCTGATCGATATCTACGATTACACCTTTGCGAATTCCTTCCGAGTCGGCAGATCCAACTCCAATAATATTAAAGGTTCCATTATTAATTTCCCCAATAATAGCGCGAATTTTGGATGTACCGATGTCCAAACTAACAATGATGTCATTGTTGCTCAAGTCTGTGGCACCTCCTGACTTCAATAATAAATTACGTTCGGGTTCAAACACTCATTAAAACATATTCAACACACTTTAGACTTTCCCTCTTTTTTCTACAATTTTTTTGGGTGCCAAGTTCTGGTTGCGAAACATAAAACCTTGAAGAAAAAAGAAGGAGGCATTTCAGGCGCCATAAGCTCAAGTGTACCATTTTTTCTTATTTTCAGAAAGAACAAGTTTCACACATCAATCGGGCCCAAAGCCTTATCCCGCCTACACTTTTGCGTATTGCATAAAGCAAGACAAGCGAATGATCAGGGCTTTGTTCCTGGTTCTGCGTCATTCTCTTCATCATCGGGGATAAACGGCACATACGTATCTGCCTCAAGCATCGTAATTTTGCCCGGCCGCTCTGTTTCAATCACCTGATTCAAATACTCCACTTTATCCGTTAACAACGATATCGTTGTAATCACTTCAAACTGTGATTTGGTGTACATGCGAATCTGATCCGGAAATGAAGGTGTCGGGTTCGGAATAATCTCAGAAATGTCTGTAGTCAGCTCGTTCGGAATTTGAGCCAGCGCCTGACTCAGTTTTGCTTTGAGCGGATCATTCGGCTTCCATTGCGTCAGAATCGGCTTCTCTACTGCAACGCCAATCGTTGGTGGAACATTCAGGCTTGTCCCACTGGACAGGATTGCTTTCAATGCGCCGCTGGAGTCAAGCTCATAAGCGACAGTGGGATATTCCTGAACCTTGATGTGAATCGTTCCGGGAAACTGCTTGTCCACAGTAACGGTTGAAACAGCTTTAATCGTTTTGAGACGTTCGATGATTTCAGAAGCGGTTGTTCCAAAAAACTGGTCGCCTTCCTTCAAACCGCTTTTATCCAGTAGCTCCGAAGTCGCCGTGTATACATTACCCGTAATTTCGATGGCTGATATACGGCTCATCGAAGAACGAAAGAATAATACGGCCAGTAATACAATAAATAATAATAACAGGATAATTACAACTTTTCGGCTTGTGTTTCTTTTTGGGCGATTCTCCTTGAGAACCGGAATTTGACTTTTAGGCATAATAACGCTCCACAAAGCCTCAGGTCCCCCTCCCTTTCAAGAAGGGGACGCCAAGGACGTTAATTGGCAAAATCCAACTGTTTCGAAACAGTTGACTGTCTCTCCACCGAGGCTCCAAGACTCTGAAATAACTTTTCGATCCGATCATATCCCCTGTCAATGTGATGCACTTGCTCCACAACCGTTTTACCTTGAGCCGCTAGTCCTGCAATAACCAAAGCAGCACCTGCACGGAGGTCTGTTGCTTCCACAGTAGCGCCATACAGCCTCGGAACTCCACGGATAAATGCTGCGTTCAGATCCACCGAAATATCGGCTCCCATGACGTTCAACTCATCCACATGTTTGAATCGGCCTTCAAATACCGTTTCTTTCATCACGCTAAACCCGTCTGCCAAACTGAGCAGCACCATAATCTGTGATTGCAGATCGGTGGGGAATGAGGGGTATGGAGAAGTCACAATACGATCCACCGATTTCGGGCGAGTCATGCAACTCACAGTCATTATATCATTGCAGACTGTGATTTGAACACCAGTGCGCTTCAACACATGTATAAGTGAAGTAAGATGTGACGGATTGCACTGTGTGAGCGTAACATTACCTCGGGTTGCAGCAGCAGCGATCATAACCGTGCCGGCCACAATGCGATCTGGAATGATCTCATAGGTGCATGGCTGCAGCTTCTTAACACCACTGATCGTAATTGTGTCGGTCCCTGCCCCCATAATACGTGCACCCATTGCATTCAGAAAGTGCTGTAAATCCTGGATCTCTGGCTCTCTCGCCGCATTGAATATCGTCGTTGTCCCCTCAGCCAGCACAGCTGCCATCATAATATTCTCGGTTGCTCCCACACTTGGAAAATCGAGATGAATATCCGCACCTGTCAGATGAGCTCCATGACAGATGATTTGCTGATCCTGCTCTTCAATCCGTGCTCCGAGAGCCTCCAGACCACGAAGGTGAAGATCAATTTTCCGTTCTCCAATCGCGCAGCCACCGGGCTGATATACGGAAACCTTCCCGAATCTTGCCAGCAATGGCCCCATTAGAAAAATGGAGGAGCGCATCTGTTTCATGAGATCTTCTGGCACATCATGTGACCGAATCTGCGACGTATTAATCGTCACGGTTCCCTGTTCATGCCGACACGTGCATCCAAGCCGTTCCAAGATATACAGCATTACTTCGATGTCCAGCAAGTGTGGAACGTTGTGCAGCGTAATTTCACCGTCTGCGAGCAAACTTGCGGCCATAATCGGTAAAGCGGCATTTTTTGCTCCATGGATGCGTATGGTTCCTGATAGGGGTCTCCCGCCTTCAATCACCAATTTGTCCAATGTATCACCTCCGGGGTTTACGCTCACCCACTGCGAAGACATACGGTACCAAGAATATACCTTCATACCGTTATGAGATGATATCGTGCTCTGAATAGGCTGCATAAGGGTGAAGACGTCCTCTGCTGTCGCTTGGCCTGGATCATCTCCAGTACAATCCCAGCGAATTGAAATATCCGTGACACATCCGATCCATGAGCACCTGCAATCCATCCTACAGCTCCACCGAACAATACCGGAATATCACACCTTGAGGCCTGGCTCCAAACTCTTCACCTCAACATGCGTTTTCTGCGGCTTGAATGCTGTGCTGCGGTATCATGGAACGATTGTCACGATTTATACGGTATCTTATGTCAGTCCCGCCTGGTGTGTGACAATCGCCCACTAACGCACATTACCGCCGTGAAGCAAGACGTTTGATCTCGCTCACAAGCACTTCAGCGGCATCCGGTTTACCCAATTTTCGTGAGGCCGCTGCCATCTGTTTACGCCCCGATTCATCGTTCATAATACCTGCGATCGCTTCATACAATCCTTGGCCTGTAAGATCTCTCTCCAGCATAGTGAGCGATGCCCCGCCCTTTTCAAGGGTACGCGCGTTAGCTTCCTGATGGTTGTTCGTCACGTTTGGCGAAGGAATCAGAATGGACGGTATGCCCAGTGACGTAATTTCTGCCAGGAATGAAGCTCCCGCCCGATTGACAATCAGCGAGGTGCAGGCCAGCACTTCAGGCATGTTATGCACATAAGGAAGCACATGCAGATGATTAGGCATCGTTCCAAGTGAACTGCGAATCGCTTCACGGGTTTCATCGAAATAGGTCTCTCCTGTAACGTAAACCACATGTACATCATGTAACTGTTCCAGCAGAGGCGCCATCTCGATCATCGCCTGATTAATGGCTTTGGCTCCCCGGCTTCCGCCAACAACAAGCACAACCCTGCTGTCCATCGGCACTCCAAGTGTAGCGAAGCCTCGATCCCGACTGGCCTGAGCGACCGTTGTTGCTCGCGGGTTACCCGTATAAATAACTTTTTTAGCACCCGAGAATGATTTTTCAGAGCCTTCAAAGCTGACCGCAACAGTGTCCACATAACGCATCAGGAACTTGTTGGTCAAACCCGGAATTGCATTTTGTTCATGAATTACAGATGGAATTCCAAGCTTCGCTGCCGCATACACAACAGGTCCGCAAACATATCCGCCTGTACCAATCACAACATCCGGCTTGAACTCCTTCAGCATTTTTTTGGACTTGCGTACCCCTTGAACGAAACGCATAATGGTTTTCACATTTTCAAGAGATAACTTACGGCGAAAGCCAGTAATATCAATAGACTTAAACGGAATATCCTCCTGCGGAACAAGTTTGCTCTCCAGCCCGCGCGTCCCGCCAATGTATAGAAATGTCGAGTCCGGGTTCTCCGCCTCGCATTGTCTTGCTATGGCAACGGCCGGATAAATATGTCCCCCCGTACCGCCGCCGCTAAGAACGACTCGCATCGTATAAGTCACCTCGCATAACGGGATAAATTCAATAATATACCTAGTGCTGTCAGCATAAGCGTTAAGGATGATCCACCATAGCTAATCAGCGGCAGTGTAATGCCCGTAACAGGCATCAGGCCAATCACGACACCGATATTAATAATGACCTGCACGGCAACCATGCCGATAATGCCCACGCCCAGCAGACTGCCAAAGGCATCTGGAACGGTCATCGCTACACGCATGCCTCTCCACACCAGTACCAGAAACAATAATAAAACGATTATTCCACCAATGAAACCAAGCTCTTCTGCCAAAATGCTGAAAATAAAGTCCGTCTGCGGCTCAGGCACATAACTGTACTTTTGCCGGCTCATGCCCAGACCGAGACCTGCCAGTCCACCCGGACCGATGGCGTAGAGTGACTGAATGATCTGATACCCTGCCCCAAGCGGATCGGACCACGGGTCCAGAAATGCAGTAATTCGCTGCAAACGGTAAGGCGCAGCCACGATCAATGCCGCAAAACCTGCCACTCCCCCTAATGCAAGCAAAGCCAGATGTTTCATGCGTGCACCCGTTGTAAAAATGATAAGCATGGAAGCTCCCATCATTACAGTGCCTGTACCTAAATCCGGCTGCAGCATAATGATGCCAAAGGCGCCCCCCATGAGCCCCAAGGGAGGAAGCAGCCCCGTTGTAAAGGTCTGAATCTTGCCAGGATCTTTGCTCAGCCAGTGGGCAAGAAACAGGATCATGCCCAGTTTCATAAACTCCGAGGGTTGAATACCAAAGGACCCGATGCCCAGCCAGCTACGTGCACCTCCACGAACGACACCAATCCCCGGGATTAACACAGCAATGAGCATAATAAAACAAACAATTAAAATGGGCTTGGCATATTTCCTCCATACCCTGTAATCCACATTCGTTGTTACAAACATCGCTGCCAGTCCCAGTACGGCGAACAAAACCTGTCTTTTCACAAAATAGAATGAATCGCCATAGTTGCGAAAAGCAAGCACCGAACCTGCACTGTATACCATGATGATGCCGATGGCAAGCAAAGCCAAAATACAAATCAGGAGCCAAATGTCCGGCGCCGGTCGCGTCTGTTTCATCAGGAGGCCACCCCTTGCATGGAAGTAGGGGCTTTTCCACCCCCCTACTTACAAGTTATGCGCCGCCTGTTTAAAAATGCGTCCCCGTTCTTCATACGAAGCAAACATGTCCCAGCTTGCACATGCAGGTGACAGCAAAACAACATCACCCGGTGCAGCAAGCCTTGCTGCCTCTTGAACGGCAGCCGTTAATGTACGGGCAGCGTCCTCCTCATTATCGACGACCTTAATTTGCTTTAGTCCGGCAAGCTCTGCGACTTTGGCAATTTTGGCCCGATTTTCACCCAGCAGTACGACCGCTTTGACACGATCTTCGAACACTGGCAGCAGCTCCATCATATCCGAGCCACGATCCAGGCCGCCCGCAATGAGCACAACCGGTTTCTTAAAGGAATTCAATGCCATTACCGTTGCTTTGGAATTGGTTGCTTTGGAATTGTTATAATACGCTGCGCCATTGTGCTCCAGCACATATTCAAGTCGATGCTCAACGCCTTTGAACTCAGCAAGGGGCGCAGCCAGCTGTGCAGGATCAGCACCAGCCGCAACGGCGATCGCTACAGCAGCAAGTGCGTTGCCCACATTAAAGCGGCCGGGAAGGCCAATGTTCTCTATGTCCATGATGACAAGCTTCTTGCCCTGGTCATCTGCGTAGACCACCTGACGTTTCACATCATCCTCCTGGTCATCCACATATGGCGGGTCAGCATATACTCCTGTCTCAAGTCGTTCAGTCAGCGAGAACGGAATCAGTTTGCTTTTGATATAAGGAACCAGCCCACGGCAGACCGCATCATCCCAATTCAGAACAGCAACATCATCTGCTTGCTGGTTTGCAAAGAGCTTTGCTTTGGAAGCGACATAATCCTCCATATCTCCATGGTAATCCAGATGAGTCTCTGCCACGTTAAGCAGCGCAGCAATGCGCGGTCGAAACTCAACGGTGCCTTTCAGCTGGAAGCTGCTCAGTTCTACCACCATCCAGTTATCGGGCGTAGCCTGCTCAGCCGCCTCACAGAGTGGAGTGCCAATATTGCCGGCAACAATAGGCTTCAGGCCTGCTTGCTCCAGCATATTCCCAACCCAGGTTGTTGTTGTTGTTTTTCCGTTAGAGCCTGTAATGCCAATCATAGGTGCTGCACAGAGATGGTACGCCACTTCTACCTCTGTCACCACTTCAATTCCTAATTCCAGCGCTTGCTGCACTGGAGCGGCATGGTAAGGAATGCCCGGGTTTTTCACAACCAGCTTCACCTGATCATGAATGAGGTCAGTCGGGTGTCCACCGCATACAACAGAAATTCCCAAAGCCTCCAGTTCGGAAGCTTCGGGACACTGTTCTCTTTCTTTTTTGTCATTTACCGTAACGATTGCCCCGGCACGATGCAGCACTTTGGCAACTTGTACACCGCTCTTTGCAAGTCCAAGCACAACCACTTGCTGTCCGCGATAGGTTTCTGGATGGTTCATAGTTTACAACCCCTTGTTGAGATAAAGTCCAAGAGCGGCCAAAATCGCACCTACCGCCCAAAAGGTAATGACAACCCGCCATTCTGACCAGCCACTCAGCTCAAAATGATGATGAATGGGACTCATTTTGAATACACGTTTGCCACGGGTCTTGAAAGATACGACCTGGATCACGACAGAGAGAACCTCGATGACAAAAATACCTCCAATGACGAGGAAGAGAAGCTCTGTCTTCGTAACGATAGCAATCGCACCGATTGCTCCCCCGATTCCGAGTGAGCCCGTATCGCCCATAAATACCTTGGCTGGATGTGCATTGTAGACTAGGAAACCAAGAACAGCTCCAATCATCGCAGCTGCACACACGGCGGCTGGCATTGACGTTGCCTGCATCGCTACAATAGCAAAGGCACCAAACGCAATCGCACTGACTCCAGAAAGCAAACCATCAAGTCCGTCCGTGAAGTTCACCGCATTCGTAATGGCAAGCATCATAAATACAACAAACGGATAATAGAACCATCCTGTCCAGTCAAATGAAACCGAGGTTCCGGGAATGGAAATCGCGGTGCTGTGTCCATTTTGAATAAGCAAATAACACATCAGGGCACTAAAGAGCAGCTGTCCCAGCATTTTTTGTCTGGCTGTAAGTCCAAGCGAGCGCTTGAATACAATTTTGATATAGTCATCGAGAAACCCAATGAGTCCAAATCCCAGCGTTGCGACAAGCAGCACATAAAAATCGGTGTTCTTGACCGCCGAGAATTTAAGAAAAGCCAACGTGAAGGCAAGTAAAATCACAACTCCGCCCATCGTTGGTGTCCCGCTTTTTTTCAGATGGCTCTGAGGTCCATCCTCTCTGACCTGCTGCCCGAATTTCATTCGGCGCAGCAGCGGAATGAGAAGCGGTGCGGCAATCACCGCCAGAATAAATGAAACGCCGATTGTTAACAGTAATACTTGGAAATCCATGGGTTCACCCCTCTAGTCTACTCGATTGTGTAATGGTGCTGTCTGCAGTGCCTGAACCACATCCTCCAGCTTCATGCCTCGGGAGGCCTTGAACAGAACAACGTCTCTGGCGTGAAGATGCTCCAGCAAATAACGGGTCAGCGCTTCTTTGCTGTCAAAGGCATGCACAGCATCTGCCGCCATATGCTTCCTCGCTCCCTCGGCAATATGCAGGGATAACGGTCCGTATACCAGCACTCTATCCACTTTGGCAGGGGTAATATACATGCCTATCTCATGATGAAGCTGCTCTTCCTGAGGACCTAATTCAAGCATATCTCCGAGCACAGCAACCTTCATCCGGTATCCTTTCAGACCTTCCAACACATCAATGGCCGCCTTCATCGAAGTGGGGCTTGCATTGTATGCATCATTCAGGAGAGTCAGCCCACTAACCGCCTGTGTCACCTCAATACGCATGCCTGTCAGCTTCAGCTGTGATAAACCCGCCGCCATATTCTCTGAGGTAACGCCAAAATGACGTGCCACAGCCATCGCAGCCAGGCAGTTGACCACATTATGCGTGCCCAGCAGCGGAAGGGTATATGCTTGCTCCCCGGACTGCTTCGTTGTAAACACCATGCTATTCTGCGCGTTCATCAGCCCTGTTGCATAATCATCATTCCCGGCTTGCAGGCCAAAGGTAAATCGCTGCATGTTCTCTGGCTGTCTGGTCTCGGACTCACCCAGCACCTGAGCAATCAAAGGCTCGTCTCCGTTGTAGATGAGCAGCCCGTTCTTTTTCAATCCCGCGGCAATTTCAGCCTTGGCTCTCGCAATTTCGAGTCTTGATCCAAGCTGCAGCAGATGTGATTCACCAATGTTTGTAATGATTGCAGCATCGGGCTGCGCAATCAGAGACAACTCTTTAATTTCGCCCCGGCCGCTCATGCCCATTTCCAGAATGATTATCTCTGTATCCTCGGGCATACTCAATACCGTCAAGGGCAGGCCAATATGATTATTGAAGTTGCCCTGCGTTTTATGCACTTTGAATGTTGTGGAGAGAAGAGCATCTACAATATCCTTCGTTGTTGTTTTGCCGTTGCTGCCCGTGATGCCTACGACAGACGCCTGACTCTCGGCCAGATAGGCTGAAGCAAGTGACTGCAAAGCGGTGAGTGTATCCTCGACGATAATAACAGCGCCCTGCGGCGGAAGTCCGTGATCCTTTTGCCACATGGCACCCGCAGCTCCCTGCTTCAGACATGCCTGCACAAATTCATGTCCATCAAAACGTTCACCAACCAAAGGGATAAACAGACTGCCTTTCACCGGTTTACGGGAATCGGTAAACACCCCTTCGGCCATAACTCCGCTATAGACGGCAGCGTCATTTATTGTACCGCCACACATTTCGGCGATTTGCGCCAATGTTCGTTTTATCAATTGGATTTGCCCCTTATCGCTTCTTTGGCTATGATTCGGTCATCAAAATCAGTCTTGGTCGTACCGATAATCTGATAAGTCTCGTGACCCTTGCCCGCAATCAATACTACATCGTCTGGGCTTGCCATTTCAATAGCTTCCTGGATTGCCAGACGCCGATCCACAATCAAAGTGTACTGCTCAGCCGGAACAGCATCTTCAATCAGCCCCTGTTCAATGTCCTTCAGAATCAAATCCGGATTTTCTGTCCGCGGATTGTCGGAAGTTACCAGCACAAAATCACTATATTTCGCAGCAATTTTCCCCATCAACGGCCGCTTGGTTCGATCACGGTCACCGCCGCAGCCAAACACACAGATCACTCGTCCTGCTGCAAACTCTTTGACGGTACGCAGTACATTTTCGAGTCCATCCGGTGTATGAGCGTAATCGACGATAACGGCGTAAGGCTGCCCTTCATCAACGGCCTCCACTCTGCCATCCACGCCTGGAACAGTTTCCAGACTGCGCTTGATCTCTTCCAGTGGAACCCCCTCCACCAGTGCTGCAGAGATTGCTGCCATTGCATTGTACACATTGAATTTGCCTACCATACGCAGCCCAATGTCAGTGCTGCCTGCAAAGGTATCTACATGGAATGACGTTCCCTGAGCTGTGATCGAGATTTCAGAAGCACGCACGTCTGCCTTTTCCCCCATGCCGTATGTAATCACTTCAGCAGCTGTTACTGAAATAAAATATGCCGATGCCGGATCATCTGCGTTGATTACCGCATATTTGCGACGGGAAGCTTCATCAGCGTAAGTGTTACCCAGCCGTGCAAAGAAGAGCCCTTTAGCTCCACGATACTCCTCCATCGAGTGATGGTAGTCCAGGTGATCCTGCGTCAGGTTGGTGAATACCGCTGTGCGGAAATCTGTACCTTTGACACGCCCCTGCTCCAGCGCATGAGATGAAACCTCCATCACGCAGCAGTCCGTACCGGCCTGAACCATATCATGCAGACTGCGCTGCAGATCAAGCGCCTCAGGCGTTGTTCCGGACATCGGATATGTACGCCCATCATAGCGCATCTGAATCGTACCGATTAGCCCCGTTTTCTGACCATAATCGCTCATAATTTTCTCGATCAAATACGTAGTGGTTGTTTTGCCGTTGGTGCCTGTTACACCAATCATTTTCATTTTGCGGCTTGGCGAGTCGAAAAAGAAGTCCGAAAGAACTGCCATTGCAAAACGGCTGTCTTTGACAATCAGCTGCGGCACAGGCAGATCCAGCTGACGCTCCACCACAAGAGCTGATGCTCCAGCTTCCACTGCTTTTGCAGCATAATCATGACCGTCCACCGTATGCCCCGGAAGACAGATAAACAGATCACCCGGCTGAACCTGCCGGGAATCTGTCTGAAGGTTGTGGCATTCTATATTGGAGTCGCCTACGAGACGAGCGGTCGTCAACTTGGATTCAAATTGGTTTAAAAGCACATGAATAACCTCACTTTTCAAATAGACTTCTGTAATTAACGGATACGCTGCATTATTAATATCGGCCATATCACCAAATAATGAAACGCACTTTAAAGAATTTTGTTGCGGTGTAAGCCTGAAACCCGCGCCTGCCCACTCATTCGTCCTTGCTATGGTCATGCCCATCCTTCAGCACGTCACCCATATATATGCGTATCGTTGAGCCTTGATCCACCCTCGCCCCGGGTTTGGGTGCCTGATTAATTACATATTTGCCACTGCCGGACTTTGCCAACATAAAATTCATGTTCAGGTCCTCGTACAAATCTGCAACCGTTGCGCCGGTAAGATCAGGAACCGTCACAATTTTGGTTTCACCATATTTATACTCTTTGGAAAGCTGATCCTTGCGTACAGGCACATTCATGTAGTGCAGTGAATCCTCCAGAATATTTTGCACAATCGGAGCGGCAACCACACCCCCGAATTGAATGCCCTTGGGATTATCCACTGCAGTATATACAACGATCTGCGGGTCATCGGCTGGAGCGAATCCGATAAAAGATACAATATGCTCGGTGGAGGAATAACGTCCATTAATAACCTTCTGAGCTGTACCCGTTTTGCCGCCGACCCGGTACCCGTCAATAAATGCCGGACGTCCTGTACCTTTGGCTACGACACTTTCAAGCGCTTCTCGCACTTGCTTGGATGTATTCTCCGAGATCACCTGACGAACCAGCTCGGGCTTCACTTCCTCCAATACCTCTCCGGTTTCGGGATGTACCCAGGCCTTCGTCACATAAGGTTTGTAGAGCTTGCCTCCGTTGATCGCAGCGGATACTGCAGCTACCTGCTGAATAGGCGTTACAGATACACCTTGACCGAAAGCCGTTGTGGCAAGCTCGACAGGACCTACATTGGATAATTTAAAAAGGATACCGCTTGCTTCACCGCTAAGATCGATTCCCGTTTTGGTACCAAAACCGAAATTTCGGATGTAGGAAAACAAGGACTCTTTGCCAAGCTTTTGTCCCAAAGCGACAAAGCCCGGGTTACAAGAGTTTTCTACCACCTGAAGGAAGGTCTGGCTTCCATGCCCCCCCTTCTTCCAGCAGCGCAGACGCGCACCGCCGACCTCGACAAAGCCTGGATCAAAAAATTGATCCTGCTGCAGATTCACCTTTTTTTCTTCCAGCGCAGCAGCGAGTGTAATGATCTTGAAGGTTGAACCTGGTTCATAGGTCATCCAGATGGGCAGATTGCGGTTATAAATCTCCGACGGGTATTGCTGATAATCTGCCGGCTCGTAGCCCGGGCGGCTCGACATCCCCAGAATCTCGCCTGTCTTGGGATTCATGGCAATCGCCAGAGCGGAATTGGCCTGAAACTTGACCATAGCCTGATCGAGCTCACGTTCCATAATCGACTGAATGGATTTATCAATCGTCAGCTTGAGATTAAGCCCATCCTTCGGTTCCACATACTTCTCGGATGAGCCCGGCATAAGCCTTCCGGCCGCATCGGACAAGTAGGATACACTGCCATTCAGACCATTCAGCTTGTCATCATACCTTTTCTCCACACCCGTCAGCCCCTGATTGTCGATACCTGTAAATCCAAGAATGTGGGCGGCCAGATCATCATACGGATAGAAACGTTTATTATCCTCGGCAACAACGATACCCGGAAGCTTCAAATCACGGATGCGCTGAGCTTTCTCCATCGTAATTTTGCGGCCGCCGGGTTGTAGTCGTACGATTAGCTCTCTTTTCTTGATGGTTGCCAGCACTTTTTCTTCCGTCATCCCCAATAACGGTGCAAGTGCACGAGCCGTTGTCTCGGCTTCCTTGACCTGAGCCGGGATCGCCATAATTGTCGGAGTAGTTACGTTATAGGCCAGAGCGGTGCCGTTTCGATCAAGGATCTCTCCTCTTTTGGCTGTGTAAGGTATGTTACGGCGCCAGGATTCCTCCGCTTTTGCCGATAATTCCGGGCCTTGACCCAACTGTACATAAGCAAGCCTGATTACCAAGGCTGAGAATAACATCACCAAAATCAATAAACTCCACAGCAGCCTGCGCCGCAGATTCACACTTGATCCCTTCACGAAAAGATCCCCCCACTCGTCCCAAAATCATGAACTGTCTCATTCATGAATATTCAGGACAACCGGGGGTTAGAACAAGCTGTCTATGAAGCTTATGGAAGCGAAGCCCCTTCACCGGCTGATGAATCCGAGGTTGCTTCCTGATTTGTCTGCTTTTGGGAGTCGCTTTGACTCTGGGTTCCCCCAGACTCGTCTTTCTCCTCCGTTGCAACCTTATCATTGGTTTTCGCGTTCTCATCCTTCTTCTCTGCGTCCGGATCGGATGAATCTGGCGCGTCATCAGCGATGCCGGTTACAGCGGCCTTCGCTGTCTGTAACGTCAGCTGTACTGTACGCTGCTCGCCTGACACCTGTTCCTTTTGCTTCACAACGTATCCCTCACCCTTGGTTGTAACTCCCACCTTCATGAGTGAAAGTATTTCTAAAGCATCACGCAGGGATTCACCGGTCAGATCAGGCACCTTCATCTTGCTGCTTTCCTCAGTGAGCAGATACACACGCTGACCCGGATTCATCGAAGCCCCGGCCTGCGGATACTGTCGAATGACATTTTCGCCCTGACCCAGTGTTACATAAGCGATACCTGAGTTCAGAAGCTGACTTCTGGCCTGCTTCGCTGTTTTACCACTCAAGTCTGGAGCCTTGGCCTGCAATACAACCGTTTCTTTTGACTTTTTGTCATTCGTTTTGGCGGTATCTTTCGGAACACCCATATATTGCAGCGTTTGGCTTACAACCTTTTTGAACACCGGAGCAGCCGCAGTGCCTCCCCCAATGTTGGTACCATCTGGCTGGTCAATAACAATCAGCATGGCAATCTTCGGATTGTTGACTGGTGCAAAACCGATAAACGAAACGACATCTTTGCTTTTGCTGTATTGACCATTAATAACCTTTCTCGCTGTTCCCGTCTTGCCTGCAACTCGGTAGCCCTCAATATAGGCATTGCGACCTGTACCCATCGTCTGATCTGCCACGACCTGTTCCAGATACCCGCTGACGAGCTTGGCAGACTCTTTCGAGATCACTTGACGAACAACTTTCGGTTTGATCACTTCTGTTGAACCGTCATTCGGATTAATAATTTCCTTCACCAGGTGAGGCTGAATTAACTTTCCGCCGTTGGCAACGGCCGAGATGGCAGCTAACTGCTGAATCGGAGTTACTTGAACGAGACCGTGACCGTAAGCAGCGGTAGCAATTTCCGATTTATAAATCAGTGGTTTGATTGGCGAAGCTGCTTCACTTGGCAGATCAATACCCGTCTTTTTACCAAAACCGAACTCATCAATATAGTGGCGCAACCGTTCTCCTCCAAGCATTTTATAACCAAGGTTAACAAAAGCAATGTTACTGGAGCGTTTGACGCCTTCAAGATAAGAAATTAATCCATAGGAATGCCCATTATCACTGATGGTATAGCCACCAATACGTGTTGGTTTTGATTCAAACATCGCATTTGGATCAAACAGCTTCTCTTCCACGGCGCCCGCAAGGGTAACAATTTTGAACGTGGAACCCGGTTCATAGATGGACTGCGTTGCATGGTTGATAAAGTTTTTCTGATCCGGCGTGGACGCATACGTATTCGGATTAAAGGTTGGCCAATTGGCCATGCCCAGAATTTCCATCGTGTTCGGATCGGCAGCAATGACGGTCATACTAAGCGGATTATACTTGGCAACCGTCTCTTTCATGGCCTCCTCAATATAGAGCTGGATCGTATCATCAATCGTCAACTTCAGGTTTTTACCGTTTTGAGGTGGCAGGTAGCTATCTTGTGAATCTGGAAGCTTGATGCCCTTGGCATCCTTCTGATAGTTCAAATAGCCGTCTGTGCCTGTCAAAACATCGTTGTATGATACTTCAAGCCCATTGACTGCTTTACCATCACGGCTCATATAACCGAGCACATGAGAAGCCAGCGTCTGCTCAGGATAAAAACGCTTGGATTCCTGTGTCATGACAATTGCATTACCAGCCTTGTACTCATCCTGCAGCTCTTCACGCAGTGCTTTAACCTTTTCAGCAAGCTCGGGGCTGATTTTGTAGCCTTCACTGCGCACTTCACGCTGCTGAAAGAATTCTCCATCATCCTTCTTCGCTGTAACAAGAGCACGCATCTCACTCTCATTTTTTTTCAGCAAAGCGGACAGCTTCTGTGTCACTTCGTCCTCAATGCCCAATTGATTAATCAAAAGCGGGTTCACTGAAACCGTGTAGGCCGGTGAATCCGTGGCGAGCACATTGCCATTGCGGTCTGTAATTGTTCCCCGAGCAGCCTTGATCGTCTGTTCCCTCTCAATCAGACCTGCTGCCCGTTCCTGCCATTCGCCGCCATTGACTACCTGAATGAAAAATATACGTGTTACGAGTACAAGAAAAAAGAGGGTAATAAATCCCCCTATTAACAACGTGCGCATTTTTATTCGTTTTACCATCGAAACACCTCTTTATTTGCTGCTAGCTGCATTCGAGGATGATTCAGCACCCGTTGATGTGTTTGTCGTTGTTGTGCGAGGTACAAAAATAACATCCTTGTCGGAAGCTTCAACGTAACCTAGAGCTTTTGCATTTTCTATTACCTGATTGTTCAGTCTTTCCTTCTCCACTTGCAAATCAGCAATTGCATTCTGATCTTTCTTGACATCTGCAATGGTGGACTGGGCCTGCTTGTTCAGATCATAAATATGTGCGTAGCGAGACATCAGCATTCCCCCCACAACAATCACTGCTATAAGCGTGAGCAGATATAGAAACTTTTCGCGAGCTGGCAGACCCGTTCGACGTGTAACTACTTTGGTGGTTTCCTTATACCTCTGCTGCGTTACACGCTCTTGTGCTTTTGGTTTTACCGCTAGATTGCCACGTGTATATGCCATTCGAAGGCTCCTCCTCCATTTTTGTTCTACAATTTCTCAGCTACACGCAGCTTGGCTGATCGCGCACGAGAGTTTTCAGTAAGTTCCGCCTCCGTTGGAGTCAGCGGTTTTCGGTTCACGAGACGCAGGGTCCCTTTGCCGCCGCATACACATAACGGAAAGTCAGGTGGACATGTGCATTTTTCAAGATAACTGCTGAAGATCTGCTTACATATCCGATCCTCAAGGGAATGGAAGGTAATCACAGATACGCGCCCCCCTGGCGCGAGACAACGAACAGCCTGATGCAGCCCTTCTTCAAAAGCACCCAGTTCATCATTCACAGCAATACGCAGCGCCTGAAAACTTCGTTTGGCAGGATGTCCACCGGTTCGGCGGGCAGCTGCCGGAATACCTTCCTTGATCAATTCCACAAGCTCACCTGTCGTTTCGATCTCGGACTGACTGCGCTTCTCCACAATGACGCGAGCGATCCGTTTGGAAAACTTCTCTTCCCCGTAACGATAGAGAATCCGGGCAATCTCTTCTTCCGGCCACTCATTCACAATCTCTTTGGCTGTCAGAAAAGCATCCTGATCCATACGCATGTCCAGCGGTGCATCGTGATTGTAGCTGAACCCGCGTTCTCCCTCGTCAAATTGTGGAGAGGAAACCCCCAGATCATACAAAATTCCATCAACTTGCGGTATGCCATCTTTCATCGGAACGTCAAGGTCCTTGAGAACCTGTTCCAAATCCCTGAAATTGGTTTTCACCAATGTAACCTGGTTTTCATAAGCAGCGAGCTTCTCTCGTGCATTATCCAAAGCCCAATCATCCTGATCCAGTGCGATCAGACGTCCCCCCGGACCTAACTTGGATGCAATGACAGAGCTGTGTCCCGCGCCTCCTAAAGTGCAGTCCACGTATATACCGTCCTGCTTGATGTTTAGTCCCTCGGTTGCCTCTTCTTTGAGTACGGTGATGTGGTGAAACAACCTGCACCCCTCCTAACGTTATAAGTCAAAATTAAAATCGACCAGCTTTTCGGCAATGTCGTTGAATGCTTCCTCGGATTGATTGAAATAACTCTCCCATATGCCTTTGCTCCAAATCTCCACCCGGTTGGACACGCCAAGAACAACACAATCCTTGTCCAGTTTGGCGAACTCTCTCAAGTTGCCCGGCAGATTTACCCTGCCCTGTTTGTCCAGTTCACATTCGGTTGCACCTGAGAAAAAAAACCGGGTAAACGCACGTGCATCAGATTTCATCAGTGGCAGTGCTTTGAGCTTCTGTTCCATGATCCCCCACTCCTCCATGGGGTACACGAAAAGACACTGGTCCAAACCTCGTGTGACAACGAAAGAAGGTCCGAGTGATTCGCGGAATTTAGCCGGAATGATAACCCGACCTTTATCATCAATGCTATGCTGAAACTCTCCCATAAACATTGGTCCACTCACCCCTCACCCATTTCCCCCACTTTGCCCCACTTTCCACCACCTAAGCATAATAGATTCGGTTAAAAAAATCAAAACCCTTCTTGACATTCCTGCTTTTTATTTTCATTTCATCAAAAAAAACGTCTCTGATCCTGTCATTCAGGATCAAAGACGTTTCCCGGTTACGGGCAATCGTATTATGTGTACCCGCATATGAGCCATATCATCAATACACCATTCTATATCTTTTGAATCAGGTTATCAGCTTGTAATTAATGGATATCGTTTAAAATTTCCAGCTATCCAAATATTTTTCCTGCTCAGCAGACAAGGTGTCGATCGCGATATTCAAACTTTCCAGCTTGTAACTTGCGACCTGCTGATCAATCTCATACGGAACATTTACCACGTTTTTGCCTAGAGCCTCGTAGTTTTCACTTACATACCGCAGCCCAAGCGCTTGCAACGCAAAGGTCGTGTCCATAATTTCAGCCGGATGCCCGTCAGCAGCTCCCAGATTAACCAAACGTCCTTCTGCAAGAAGATACATTTTGCGACCATCCTTGAAGCGATACTCCTCAATATTGCGGCGAACGGTGCGTATGGATTCGGAACGTTTGGCGAGCTCAGGTTTGTTAACCTCAACATCAAAGTGACCAGCATTACTCAAAATCGCTCCGTCTTTCATTACATCGTAATGCTCACCTGTAATAACATCCTTATTACCTGTCACTGCGATAAAGAAGTCTCCGATCTTCGCCGCCTCCAGCATCGTCATCACCCGGAAACCGTCCATGTGAGCTTCGACCGCTTTAATCGGATCAATTTCAGTGACAATGACATTGGCCCCCAGGCCTTTGGCACGCATCGCTACCCCTTTGCCACACCATCCGTAGCCAGCAACGACAACATTTTTACCAGCAACCACCAGGTTGGTTGTACGAATAATCCCGTCAAAAGCGGATTGTCCCGTACCATAGCGATTATCAAACAGGTATTTGCAATATGCGTCATTCACCGCAACCATCGGGAATCTCAGCTGTCCCTCTTTCGCCAAAGCTTTCAGTCGAATAATACCTGTTGTCGTTTCTTCTGCCCCGCCGCGAATCGTAGCAGCAAGGTCAGGGCGCTCCGACGCGATAATCGTGGCAAAATCTCCGCCATCATCTATAATCAGATCAGGCTTCACTTCAAGAGCACGAAGCTGCAATGCCTTGAATTCTGCTGGCTCCGGATTATATTTAGCATATACCGTCACACCGTCTTCAACCAATGCCGCACAGACATCATCTTGAGTGGAGAGCGGATTACTGTGTGTAATCGTTACATCAGCCCCTCCAGCCTGAATGACTTTTGCCAGATAAGCTGTTTTTGCTTCCAGATGAAGACAAATAGCAACCTTGAGCCCTTTAAACGGAAGATCCTGTTCAAACTGACGGCGAATTCGGTTCAACACCGGCATATGCGCCTCAACCCAATCAATTTTCAAATGTCCCTCTGAAGCAAGGCCCATATCTTTAACGATACTGTTCTGCAGTGAAGATGTGGTCACTCGATCTCCTCCTCATATGTGTTTCTTCTATTTAAAACATTCATGTCATCATCACACTTAGTAAAGATTGATATTATCAACATACTTACAATTTAATAACCTGGTGCTGCCCTTTGAATTCAGCAGATGCTTGAATCAATTCCTCAATCCAATGCGTTCCATAACGATTCAGGTAAAAGAGTGCATTATGTACTCGTTCCTGCGGTTTCCCCATCGGGAACAGAGCATGCTGAATACCGTTCCAATGCCTTAAACTCACTGCATGTTTATCTTCAATAGCCTTGCGAGTCTGCCGCTCCAGATATTGAATCTGCTCATGAATTTTACCCACATTCGCTTCACCGATTCGGCCCAGTCCAGGATGCAGCTCTGCTACCTGCTCCAGCAACGGTTGGTACAGTGTCATAAACTCTTCACGAATCCGTGTAAACTGCTCATCTACTTGGAACGTTTCCTGCTGTGCAAGCCAATTTTCTTTCTTTTCCTGCAAATGATACTGCACGTCCTGGAAAGAAAGTCCATATTGTTTCATATGTTTATCGTGCACATCCTCCAGAATCGTGAAAGAGAGACGCGGCAGCAGTATAGGCATCTGCAAGCCAAATGTGCGGAACGCTTCGCGTGTCAGACCCCAGTATGCAATCTCGCCGTGTCCCAAAATTACAGCTGCCACAGGCAGTAAAGAATCCTGCATCAATGGACGAGTCAGTACGTTGTTGCTGAAACGTTCAGGATGCTGCTTCAGTTCCTGCAGCAAACGCTCTTCTGTAAACGATACAAGCCCTTTGCGGTCCTGATAAAGGTTATCCTTGAGCGTCAATAACAAACGGACCCCTTCGTGAATATAAAAGAGGTTGGCACCATCCTCTGCCACCTCGGCTGGCATCGCATAACCCGCTTGTTCAACTAACGAAGCACCCTGTAAGTAAGAGGTACGTAATGACGTATTTTGCTGAATCATTCTTGCAAATACAGGCTGCTCCAGTTTACGCAATTCCGGATCGGCTGCATCCATAAGAATCAGGCCGCTGCTTGCAAACAAAGCCGATATAATACGGGCAAAAGCATCGCTCAGATTAGAGCTGGCACGATGAATTTCTGTAAGCTGCTTTATTAGTCCAGGCTTATAAATGGTATCCGGCAGCAAGTGCTCTACCTGCTCAAGCACATGCTCCCACTGTTCCGGTTTCACCTGCACATGACTGACAGAGTCTCTTCCCGTAAAGTGTCCCTGCAGTTTTACTTTGCGCATATCCCCCTGTGGTTCGGGCAGATACGTATGGTTAACCTCATCCCAGTCATGATCCTCACCCGCAATCCAGAACACAGGTACAACCGGATGTTTTAATTGCTTCTCTGCTTCACGAGCGGCGGCAACCACACTCGCTGCTTTGTATATGACAAACAAAGGTCCGGTGAGAAGCCCGCTCTGTTGCCCTCCAGTAACGACCCATGCGTTCTCTTCCACAAGACGGGTAATGGAAGCATGAACATGATCATGATTGTTCACTCGTTTATTATATATACGTAAATATGACGCCAGTTCATGACGATCAACACGTGTATGCTCCGATTGTTTAAGCCATTCAGCGCGCGCGTGGAGGCCATTTTCCCAGCGAATATCATATTCATACAGGCTTCGCGCAGCATCTGCCGTACAGATATAATCCTCTGCAAGCTTTGATCCGCTGCGGAGCGCCTCAGTAATCCCTTTCATGAGGTCTGCCTCCTATTCTGCTTCAAAGAGCCTTCCTTGATTGTACCGAATTCAGTAGCGCTTCGTCAAAGCAAAGTCATAAATTATATAAAAAAAACCGCCGAACATGTCGGCGGTTATGATGTATATAATAGCATATTCTTTTTGCTGACTATTATACGTAGGGCTCTGCGACCCAATGTCCTTTGGAAACCTCAATTAATTGAGCGTTCTCCAGGTTATATGGATCATTTACAGGACCGCCCGCAGCATTTTGAATTGGGCCGGATTGTTCTTCCGGCAGCAAAATGCGGCGTTTATTCGCTTCCACTTCCGGGTCTGGTACCGGAATCGCAGAAAGCAATGTTTTGGTATACGGGTGGATCGGGTTGGAGTACAATTCTTCACTCTCTGCCAATTCTACCACTTTACCCATATACATAACGGCTACACGGTCACTAATATGTTTAACCATAGACAAGTCATGGGCAATGAAGAGATACGTCAAGCCAAGGCGCTGCTGCAGCTCCTCGAGCAATTTAACAACCTGTGCCTGAATGGATACGTCAAGCGCAGAAAGCGGCTCGTCACAGATGATAAATTTAGGGTCAACGGCAAGCGCACGCGCAATACCGATCCGTTGTCTCTGTCCACCAGAGAATTCATGCGGGTAACGCAGTGCATGACTTGGATTCAAACCTACCAGATCAAGCAACTCTTCCACGCGTCTCTTACGCTCTTTGGAGCTAGTCGCCAAGCCATGAATATCAAGGGACTCCCCGATAATATCCATAACGTTAAAACGTGGATTAAGCGATGCGTATGGATCTTGGAAAATCATCTGCATATCCTTACGCATTTCCTTCATTTTGCGTGGGGACAACTTGTAAATGTCCGTGCCATTGAAGTTCACACTTCCGCCCGTTGGCTCGTAAAGACGCAAAATGGTACGTCCAGTCGTAGATTTACCACAACCTGACTCCCCTACAACGCCAAGTGTTTCTCCTTCGAAAATATCGAAGCTTACATCATTAACGGCTTTAAGAACGTTACCTTTACCAAGGTTAAAGTATTGCTTCAAGTTTTTCACTTGAACCAAAGGTTTGTTGCTGCCTTTAACAATGCCTGCTGGCGCTGGTTTTTCCTTTTTCGGCTCGTCCAGACGAGGAAGTGCATTCAGCAATTTAATCGTATATGGATGCTGCGGGTTGCTGAAGATTTCAGTCGTTGTTCCCGTTTCAACCACTTCGCCTTCCTTCATAACTACAACACGGTCACACATGCCCGCAACGACACCAAGGTCATGCGTAATCAGCATAATGGAGGTACCCAGTTTTCGCTGCATGTCCTTCATTACATCCAGAATTTGAGCCTGAATGGTAACGTCAAGTGCTGTAGTCGGCTCATCGGCAATCAGAAGAGACGGACGGCAAGCAAGCGCAATTGCAATCATGGCACGCTGACGCATACCGCCAGAGAATTGGTGCGGGTAATGATTCATACGAATTGCAGCATTTTTGATACCTACAAGCTCCAGCATCTCAAGCGCAGCTTTGTCCGCTGCCTGTTTGGACATATTCTGGTGCTTACGTAATACTTCCGTAATCTGTTTACCCACTTTAATTGTAGGGTTCAGGGAAGTCATCGGATCCTGGAAGATCATACCGATATCTTTACCACGAATGGATTCCATCTCTTTATCTGTTTTGTTCAACAGATCTTGCCCGTGAAACGTAATATCTCCGCTCTTAACTTTTGAAGGCGGGGAGGGAATCAATTTCATGATGGTCTGGGCGGTAACACTCTTACCACTACCTGATTCACCTACGATTCCCAGCGTTTCTCCTTTGCCAATTTCAAAACTTACATTTTTAACGGCATCAAATTCTCCCGAGCGTGTCGAGAACGATACACTCAAGTCTTTGACTGTTAAAATCGGCTCCATAATCCCACCTCCTGTTTCTATTTACGTAATTTCGGATCAAGTGCGTCACGCAATCCATCACCGAGCAAATTAAATGCAAGCATCGTAACAACCATCAGACCTGCCGGGAACCACATCCGCCATGGATACAGTGTCCAGCCTGTAAGTGCATCGTTGATCATTGATCCCAAGGAAGATCTTGGTGCAGATACACCCAAACCGAGGAAGCTCAAGAAGGCCTCAGCAAAGATTGCATTTGGAATGGACAATGTCAATGTAACGATAATCGGTCCGACCGCATTTGGCAGCAAGTGACGGAACAATTGACGTCCAGTGCTTGCACCCATCGAACGTGCGGCAAGGATAAAGTCTCTATTTTTCAGCTGCATAATCTCACCACGTACAATCCAGGACATGCTGATCCAGCCAGTAATGGTAAGTGCAATAATAATTGTTGTAAGACTTGGCTCCAGAACAACCAACAGCAGGATAACTACCAGCATGTATGGCAAAGAGTATAAAATTTCGGAAAACTTGTTCATGATACCATCGACGCGTCCACCATAATAACCCATGATTGCACCATAGATTACACCGATCACAAGGTCAATCAACGCTGCAGCAAGACCCACTGTCAAGGATACCCGTGCTCCGACCCATGTTCTTACCCATACATCACGACCCAGGTCATCTGTACCAAACCAGTGCTCCGCACTTGGCGCACTGTTCGCATTAAGCAAATCATTGGAATAATAATTGTATTTCGTAAACAAAGAAGTTGGTCCAATCAAAGCAAAGAGTACAACGAGAACCAATACACCAAGACTGATCATCGCAGCTTTGTTGGTAGCCAATCTGTACATTGCGTCTCTAAAAAGGGATACACTTTCCTGCGGCTTCACCGCTGCCTGACTGTTCAGGTCAGTGTTCGCCGTTCCATTATTGTTATTATTCGTGCCAGACAACGTTATGCCCCCTTCCGGCTTTCCAGCTTAATTCTAGGATCAATTAATACGTAAGCGATATCTGTAAGGAAACGTGCCAACATCAGGAGAATACCATAGAAGATAGTGATTCCCATGATCATTGTATAGTCACGGTTTGTGATACTTTCAACAAACACTTTACCAATACCACCAATATTAAAGATCTGCTCAATAACAACAGAACCCGTAATAATGTTGGCGGTCATTGGACCTACATACGTAACAACAGGCAAAATACCGTTACGAACAACGTGTTTGAACATGATTGCAGGCCATTTCAAACCTTTGGCTTTAGCGGTTTTGATATAATCTGCATGTAAAACTTCCAGCATGCTTGAACGCGTCAAACGTGCAATAAAGGCAATTGGTGATGCCGACAAGGCAGCAACAGGAAGCACATAGTCTAGTGGTCCATCGAAGCCCATAACGTTAAACCAGCCCAGTTTAAATGCAAATACATATTGTAATAGGGACGCCAGCAAGAAGCTTGGTACAGCGATCCCGATAACAGCAAGAACCATGGTTACGTCATCAATCAGTTTGCGGTGATAAACAGCTGCGAGCAGACCCAGCAGCACTCCGACAATGATTGAGATAATGATCGCAAATATACCCAGCTTCAATGAAGCAGTGAATGTTTCCGCAATCATGCCGGACACATCACGGTTCAGATACTTCATTGAAACTCCAAAGTCACCTTTGATGATTCCACCCATGTATTGCAGATATTGTTCATACATCGGCTTGTCCAATCCATATTTGGCTTCCAGAAGCGCACGGATTTCAGGTGATACTTTTTTCTCCGATGTAAAAGGGTCACCAGGAATGGCCTTCATCAGGAAGAAGGTCATTGAAGCGAGTATGAAAAGCGATAGCAGCATAAATAGCAGTTTTTTCAAAACGTACTTAACCAACCCTTGCACACCTCCACAAACAATATTTTGTATACAAATCGATTGTAGAATTAGACAGCGATAAAGTCCAATCCATTTATCGGAAATTTCAAGAATTATAAGGAAAATCAGTGCACATACAAAAAAATCGGGATATATATGGAATTCCACATATATATCCCGAAGTAAATCATATTAGACTTCAGAACAACTTACTTCTCTTCCAAATATGCGCGAGTGAAGTCAATTGCTCCACTGAAATCAAGTTGTACACCTTTAAGGTAAGGCTTAGTCAAAGATACGTTAGTGTAGTAGTAGATTGGCATTACAGCCATTTCATCTTGAATCAGAACTTTCTCAGCATCAGCAAACGCAGCCATACGTGCAGCTGGATCAGCTGTTTTTACAGTGTCTTTAACATCTTTGTCATACTGTTCGTTGCTGAATTTGGAGTCATTGTTTGTGTTGCCAGTAGTCCACATTTCCAAGAAGTTGTACGGATCGTTGTAGTCAGCAGACCAGCCCGCACGAGCGATTTGGAAGTTTTGGTTTTGACGGTTCTCAAGGAATACGCCCCACTCTTGGTTTTCTGTTTTCACATCAACACCAAGGTTTTGTTTCCACATATCAGCGATTGCCAAAGCGATTTTCGCATGACCATCACTTGTGTTGTAGATCAAAGTAACAGCTGGAAGTGTAGTGTATCCTTCTTCTTTCATACCTTCTTCAAGCAACTTTTTAGCTTCAGTTACATCTTCTTTGAAGTAATCATCTTTGTGCTCATCGCGGAACTCACCATTTTCACCGCGGATACCTGGAGGTACAAATCCGAATGCCGGAATTTGACCACCTTGTGTTACTTTATCAACGATCAGTTGACGGTTGATGGACATTGCAAATGCTTTACGGATTTTAGCGTTGTTGAATGGTGCTTCATTTACGTTGAACTGGTAGTAGTAAGTACTTGCAATACCAGTAGCTTTAAACTCGTTTGGCAATTCAGCTTTTACAGCTGGAATTTGGTCAGAAGGAATCTCACCGTTAGGTGCACCTGTGTAATCCAATTGTCCTGATTTGTAAGCTTGAAGCTCGGAAGCACTGCTGTTTGTCAGGGACATATCAATTTGAGTCAATTTAATATCAGAAGCTGCGTGGTATCCTTCATTTTTCTTCACAACAATTTTTTGACCTTTAGCGTATTGATCCATTACGAATGGTCCGTTAACGATCATGTTTTTGTAATCTGTGAAGAATTTGTCATTTGTGTCAGCAGACTTGTGTACTGGGTAGTATGTGTAGAATGCTGTCAGACCCAGGAAGTAAGGAGTTGGATTTTCCAACGTTACTTCCAGTGTGTGCTCGTCCGTAGCTTTCACACCCACTTGGGAGAAATCAGTGATTTTAGTCCCTTTGAAGTCTTTGTCTTTGCTCATGTTGAAACCTTCTGCACCCTTGATGTAGTACAATTGGTATGCATAAGGAGAAGCTGTTTCCGGTTTCAAAGCACGTTCCCAGGAACGAACGAAATCCTCAGCTGTTACAGGATCACCATTGCTCCATTTAGCATCCGGGTTCAGGTTGAATACATATTTCAAACCATCTTCAGAGATAGTCCAGTCTTTAGCAACACCTGGAGCTTCTTTACCATCAGCACCAATGCGAACAAGACCTTCATACAAGAACTTCAGTACCGTGTTGGTTTGGCTGTCTTTTGCTTGAGCCGGGTCCAACGTAGGAGGTTCAGCTGACAAGTTAATTTTCAGAACCTGATCTTTGGCAAGACCCTTTTCTTCACTTGCAGAACCGTTATCTGTTGTGGTACCTGTGCCTTCATTTTTCGATCCGCACGCTGCAAGTACGGTACCGAACGCCAAGATCAGCGTCAAAAGGACTAATAGACTTTTCCTTTTCATCTAACTTTTCCCCCTAAATTGATGTGGTTTATGTTTATAGATTATACAACCACCGGTCAAAAAAATCTACATTACTTTTTCAGAAAGTAATGTTTTTTTCAGTTTTCGACAAATTCGCCACAATATTTGGGCATTTCGCGTTATGTAACCTTACATTTGATTCATAATGTATCTAAATAATCCAAATAAAGTAAACAAAATATATCCAAAACTCATGATCACAAATGACATGCGCCATACGGCCCGGAACATTCTTCCCCCATCAACCTTCCCTTTTAGTCGATTTTGCGCACCTCCGATAAATCCAAGCGCAATTAGTATGAGTATTAAAGTTAAATAAAATCCGAAATTCGAGTCAAATGTTAAGTTGAATAACGCTGATACAGAGAAAATAAGAAAAAATGTAGTGACGTCCATCGCTGTTCGAAGCGCAATGGACTTGTCCTTCTTCCAAACAATCATGCCCCAGTACACTAGAAGAAAAGGAAAAAAGGGCAATATGCTCAATACGATGAAAATCTCCATTAACTCACTCCTTCTGATGGCATGCCTTGGATCAGATGAAGCAGCGTTTCATGTGCAGATACATTCAAATTAAACTGCTTCGCCATAGTTATAATTGATCCATTAATCGATTCAACCTCTGTTGTGCGTTTATGCAGTACATCTGCAAGCATGGAGGATGTATTGGAACCCGTGCTGCGGCACACGCCCATCACTTGTTCCCACAAGTCCTCATCCATTTGTACCCCCATAGCCTTATATACAGCAATGGCCTCATCATACAGCTGCCTCATCATATTTAATCGCTCCGTGCGTTGAAGCAGTTCACCGTTAGGGATTCTCCATATTGCCGTAAGCGGATTAATCACCGCGTTAATCAACAGTTTTCTGAAGAAATGCTTATCGATTTCATTCGACACTGTACAGTCAAATCCTGCCTGCCGCATAACCTCAGCCAAAGTAAATATACTTAGTTCCCGCTCCGCATCTTCACCTCTGTCCATTGAAGTAACGCTAAAACCTAGATGTGTCTCTCCTGCTCCTGCCCGATGCACCCGGGATACATCACGTTTTGCGCCTTCTGTTGTAATGGCACTGCATAACAAAGAATCTGGTAAAGCTGCATGAAGCCTGTCCAGATGTCCCATACCATTTTGAAAACAAGCTATCCTTACATGCTGCCTGTCTTTTAGCTCTTTGAGAGATTTCATCTGATCTATAAAATCATGCACATGGGTTTGCTTCACCGTAAGAAGCATCCAGTCTCCCGGCGCCTCACGCCAAATCTCTGCCAGTTTCGATAGAGGCTTGGCCTGAACAACCTCTGGTTTGATATAGCTATCTCCGCTCCTCTCCGTGATAACAATTCCCTTATGTTGAAGCTGCTCCGCCTGTTCTAAGGTTCTAGTCCAGAACCGTACACTGATGCCAGCCGCCTGCAGCTTGCCTCCAAATAAGAGACCTAATGATCCCGCTCCGACAACGTCTATATTCATATTACCATCCCCACTTTCATGGCCTCGAATCCTTCAGGCTTCCTGATTCCATTTTTGATCTTCCATACCTGACTCATATAACTGGCTCAATCTTTCTTCTTCTATAATAGAACAAAATGCACACACTAAAAACCCGTCATACCTTCCGTAATGTCACGGAGGTGTGGCGGGCTCATATTACAATGTTACATCCAGATCGAATCACACTACTCAATTCGTTCCAAATTTCCGTTAGCATCCATCTTAAATCTTGTTTTGAGTTCCTCTTCTTCTTCTGATAAAAAGGCAAGCCTGCGTGCACGATCCATAATCTGGATTAATGCCTTGTAATCATCGTTGACAACACGATAATCCGTCTGAACCTCGTTGACCTCCTTGGAAAGTCGGTCGTTTTCACAGCGAAGCTCAAGCAGCTCATCTTCCTTCTCACGAAGTTCTTTCTCCAGCATTTTAAGCTGGCGGCTGCTCTCCTGTACAGTGCCCTTCCACTGCCGCAGGAAGCGAATCACCGCATCGATGGAGAGAGACTCTTCAGACACACCATCTGTCTTGTAAATCCCCTCTTCAGTTTCCATTGCAGCCAGAGCGGCGACTTGTGGACCAAGCATAGCCGGCTGTTTTCTGAGATAACTGCGCTTCTGTCTTTGCGCTTTCGCATTACTGATTGCTGATTCATACTTTTTACGTACACAGCTGTTCCAGCGAAACCCGCATGCGGCTGAAGTTCTTCCTATTTTCTCACCCACTTCTTCAAACGCGGCCAGCTGCGTGCTACCTTCCCGAATATGACGCAATGTAACCTCTGCCAAAATCAAATCATCCTCTGTACTCCAAGCATCCTGTCTCACTGCAGTCATGCTATAATACCCTCCTAACACCATCCTGAAATAACCGTCCGCATAACCGGTAAACCGTTATGTGAATTAGGTATAAAAGTTGCTTTACTCATTCTTATGCCTCTCATAGAGTTCATAGAATTGATTTTCATACTAAAATGTATTTCCATATTCAAGCTCCCGCATACGTAATTGATGCAAATCCTCTTGCTTTTGAGTAGTTATGCCAAAAAAAGAATTCGCTTTCATACCCAAATTTGTTTACACCTTTTTCCTTTGTCGGTATAATGTTGTGTAGACAATCTATGAACGTACATAAGAGAGGAGGATTTACCGTGGCACGCATGTTTCGGGTACTCGGGTTCTTCACGCTTGCGATTGGCCTGATGGCTTTTGCAGGAGACTTGGTCGAAATGGCTTTGCTTTTCTTCCTGCAGACTGCGTTTTTTGTCCTTTTGGGATACTTGAAGTTTACAGAACGCACATACATATTGCTCTTCTGGGGTTATATGATCGTGACGTTCACAGGGTTCAGCTATTGGACAGTATTTCAAATGGGGCTGCCGCTCTAATCCGCCAGCAGCATCAAAGCGATCCGGCTATGTCGGGTTGCTTTTTTGTTGTTCTCAGCTTACATATAAAGCTATGGTGTTATGTAACCAGTAAGGATATTTTACGTATGGATTTCATATATTGTCTGGAAGAATAAATCAAGTTCGCAGGGAAAGGAGCATGCCTGGTGAAGCTTCGACATAACTTAGGAGCCATCATATTAACGATAGGATTATTCCTGCAGCCCGCATCATCTTATATCTATGGAGAATCTACACCCGCAGATACACAAGCCATTTTACAAAAGGCGTTATCTATTGTAGAGATAGATCATGAAATTGAGCGCATCACTAAAAAGCAGGAGGAACTGGCCGCACAGCATAAGACACTATCCGCACAGCTGCAGCAGCAGGAGCAGGAGATACATATCCAGCAAGAACGGGCAGGAGCCGTTGTGAGGTCCTATTATACGGGAGAGCGGGACAGTCTGCTTATGACGGTGCTTGGAGCCAAATCATTTAAAGATTTGTTTGTGCTGTATGACTACTATCAGATTATTATTGGCAGAGATCAAGCCACGCTGGACAAGTACCAGACCCGGTATAACAGCCTTCAGCAAACCTCCAATCAAATTCGGCAAACCTCTGTAGAACTGGCGGAGATGAAAACAAACCTTCAAAATCAACGCACACGCGTAGCATCACTGCAAAATGAAGTCGATGAGCAAATAACCGCCAGCGGGGACGCGGCAGCTATTCAGAAATTAATGAACGAATTGACCTTGTATTGGGAAAATATCGGAATATATGAGGTGAAGCGTTACTTCAAGGCACTGGCATCCGCGATGCAGAATCTTCCTGATTTTATTCAGAAGCAGAACGGGGCCATCTCTACCACAGGAACAACGTATACGATTCGCATTGGTCAAGACGAGTTAAATACATTTCTGCGCTCACAAAATGAAATTTTCAACGATTTTGCTTTTACCTTTGAACAGGACAAAATTACAGCGTCAGGCCAACGTGATCAACTGCAGCTAAGCATTGAAGGGCACTACACGGTTGAAAACGAGCCACAAAACGCGATTCGTTATCATGTAGATAAGCTGGTGTTCAATCAACTTGAACTGCCAGACACAACACGCAGCATGCTGGAGAGAGAATTCGATCTCGGTTTTTACCCGCAAAAAATTCTTTCCTTTGTCAAAGCAACCGATGTTGCCACAGATGAAGGTATTCTGGAAGTGAAATTAGCAATTTCGTTCTAGGGATTAATCGCATTTCTGATACTGTTCACGTATTGAGCTACACTTATTTCTCCTTGAAGAACCTGCCTCACCTGTTTCTGAAAACGAACAAGCATGGTTTGACGTTCAGCCAGCCGGATCGGATCGTCGTCTTTCGAAAACCACAATGGTTTCAGCTGCGCGTTATAACGCGCCTGAACCTGTGAAGCTTGCTGGTTCTGCTCCTGCTGCCTGGCAGATAAACGTTTGGTCTGGACATACCATTTATTCTGAACTGCCGCAGACGTCATTCCCTCAATCCATCGGCTGGCCGCATCGGTCTCCGCAGAACCGGCCGTAATGACCAGGGTTCTGGATTTTACCGCCTGAAGCGGTTCCAAGGAAATGGACGCACGAACTGTTGCTCCATCCTGTGCGGATTCGTCTGCGTAAAGAATTCGGGACAATGTGGTCACAAACATCGGCGTTTTTACGTTATAATTTGACGAAGAAAGCACCGGAACAGCAGCCATCGTTTTAATGTATGGCTGCAAGTCACTCAGCAATCTGACTCCACGTTGAAGCTCATCTGCAGGGGATACAGACTGTGAACGGAGCACTTGATCCGGACTCATTCCAGGCGGCAAGTAGCTCATCCATACATTTGCTCCTTCAATATCTTCCATGCCCAGCGAGATCAAAGCCGTGCCCTCCGCCTGTGCTTCCTGAATCAGTTTGGACCACTGCTCCTTATTGTTAGGGAACGCTTGCAGCCCGGCTTTATTCAAAAATGACGTTCTGGCCCCCATTACATATGGGTCAAAATCAAAAGGCAGCCCCCACTGGTACCCGTTCCACTCTGTTATGGCGCGAAGTTCAGCTACCGTTTCTCCGATAGATTTAGACAGCTGCGTTCCGTTTAACGGAAGCAAGTACCCCTTTTTGGCGTATAGCTGTACCTGACCATTTTCGAGCAGAATAACATCTCCGTTCTCCCCCAAAGAAAACTCCTGATCAAGCACATCATTATATTCTCCAGGCTCCACATTCCGAAGTTTAATTTCAACATAACGAGCAGCCGCCACTTCTTCGGCCAGCTTCTCAAAAGCAGCAAATTCCTCTTTGGACATCGATACCGTTACATTCAAAGGTGCTCTTGTATCATCAGCTCGGGATAAAGTTCCCGGATATGTATCGTTCTCTTGATTTCGTTCCTGATTATGCTGCGAACCTCTAAAATCAAAGCTAGGAGAAAGGATCGTTAGCGAGAGCAGCAGCACTGCAAATAAAACTACTTGATGTCTACGCTTCATTCACTCTCCTCCTTAGATCATTTCTGTTCCTTTGATATTTTCCCGCAACAACCATTGTAACAAATATATAGTGCTGTTGTCCTATCCTGCCAAAAAACACTTTTCATCTCTTTTGCATATTACGAGCATATCCAGTTCTGTATAACAACTCGCTTTTCTTTTTTTAGCAAAAAAAGCCGACTGCTAGAGTCGGCTTTCTTCAAAACATTTTCCGGGAAATAAATCCAGGAGACATAGGTTTAACTTTTTATTACAACAAATCTGCCGCAAGCTGAGCCAGCTTGGAACGTTCTCCTTTTTCAAGCATAATGTGTCCGCTGATACCCTCTTGTTTAAAACGTTCTACGATATACGTTAAGCCATTACTTGCAGAGTCGAGGTAAGGATGGTCAATCTGTTCAGGATCTCCCATCAGAATAATTTTACTTCCTTCCCCTACCCGAGATACGATTGTTTTCACCTCATGACGTGACAGGTTCTGGGCCTCATCAATGATGATGAACTGACCAGGAATCGATCTGCCGCGAATATAAGTGAGTGCTTCTACCTGAATGCTGCCAAGACCCATCAAAATTTTGTCAATATCTCCAGCCTTCTTGGTATCAAACAAAAACTCGAGATTATCGTATATAGGCTGCATCCATGGACGAAGCTTTTCTTCCTTCTCTCCTGGCAGATAGCCGATATCTTTCCCCATAGGTACGACCGGCCGTGCTATCAGCAGCTTTTTATATTTGTGATCATCCTCCACCTTCAGCAGTCCTGCCGCCAGTGCTAACAGCGTTTTACCTGTGCCTGCTTTTCCAGTAATAGTCACCAGCGGAATATCATCATTCAGCAGAAGCTCCAGTGCCATCCGCTGCTGTGCATTACGTGCGCTTATCCCCCACACACTATCATTGCTGAGAAACAGCGGCTCCAGCTTGGTGCCTTCCGTATTCACTTTAAGCAAAGCGGATTTGTTCGTACCCATCTCATCCTTCAGAATCACAAACTCATTCGGATAGAGCGAGTAGGAGAGCTGCAATGGCTTGATCGGCAAGAAACGATATGTGTAAAACTCATCAATCACGGACGGATGAACCTTCAGTGCGGTATATCCCGGGTACATCTCACTAAGACCTGCCGTACGATCCGATAAGTAATCTTGTGTGAACAATCCAAGTACGTCCGCTTTGATTCGTACCAGAACATCTTTGCTGACAAGAACAACTTGACGCTCCACCACTTCTTTTTCGTTTTCTTCAATCTGATAATTCAGCGCGACGGCCAAGATTCGATTGTCATTGGACACTTCCCCAAACATCTCCTGAACCTTCACAAAGCTGCGGTGATTCAGTTCAACTTTCAGATTGCCTCCATTCGCAAGAGGTACACCGCTGTGCAGATGGCCGAGTTCTCTAAGTCCATCCAGCAGTCTGGACACATTGCGGGCGTTCCGGCCGATCTCATCGGCATTTCTTTTTTTGGAGTCAATCTCCTCCAGTACTACCGCGGGAATGATTACCTCATGTTCTTCAAAGGCAAAAATGGCATTGGGGTCATGCAGAAGCACATTGGTATCCAATACAAAAATCTTTTTCATTCAATCCCCTCCAAAGCGGCGTCGTTAAATGCATGGGCTGGAACGTGTTCTCGGGAATGACGAAGGGGCTCTATGAGCCGTCCGTTTCCCTTCATTCCCGAGTTCATCTTGGTCGTGTGATCTTCAGCAGCGGCATGGACAATCATGCTCCCATACATAAATGTATTCGACTAGGGCAAAATAATTGTCAACCATTCTGAAAAACGCCAAGAAAGGATTGAACATTTATGAAAAAGGGGATCTGCACGCTGCTTCTGATTTTTATACTGACAGGCTGTAACTCTTCTACACGCAATGCTTCACAAGACCTGCACGAGATGCATCCGAGAAGCTACGGAGGAAACATAACTACACAGCAGGAAGATCGAATGAATGCTTCACGGCTGGATCATTTAAATGAAAATACCGGTGAAGCCCCTAACCTTAATACTGCCAACGAAACAGAGACAGGCCGTATGTCAAATCAAAAAAGAGTAAGTCATCTCAAGGCACTTGCTAAACAAGTTGAAGGTGTGAAAGATGCAAACTGTGTAATCCTTGGCAACACAGCTGTTGTCGGCATTGATGTAGATGGTGATCTGGAACGCGCTCGTGTCGGCACCATTAAATATGCAGTTGCAGAAGCCCTGCGCAAAGACCCGGAAGGTGTCGACTCCATCGTAACCGCTGATGCGGACGTCACCGAACGAGTTAAAGAAATTGGTGAACATATCCGCAAAGGACATCCGATCTCCGGTTTTGCTTCAGAGCTGGCTGATATGGTTGGACGCATCATTCCACAGCTTCCGAAAGATGTCAAAGTTCGTCAAAACCCGGATGAACCTGCCCAAGATCAGTATATGCAGCAGCACACCTCTGAAAAAAGACAACAAAAAGCCCAGTGATCTCTCACTAGGCTTTTTTCATGGCTGCAAAAACTTGTTCATCAAGCTTCTCCGCAGCACGCTGATCATATATTTTGACAAATTGAGGCACAGAGGACAGCTGAGCGCCATAAAACAGCGCATTTCTCACCGCTTCAATCGTTATGTCGAAACAGCACATATTAAAGGGTACACCCAGCAACGGATCTTGTCGCACGGAGGCACGTCCGTTCACCGCATACACCATTTCTTCGCCAAAAACGGTTATCGTAATCAACGGATTCTGAATCATATTGTTCACAAGACGGGATCGATGGTCAATCGCCAAACGAAAAGTAGAAGCATTCTCGGCATAAATCCAGGAGATTGCTGTTGAAGTCGGACCTCCGGATTCCACATCCACGGTGTTCAGAAGCACAAAGGTCTCATCTTTGAATTGCTGTAACAAAGACTCTGTTAATTGTGTGACGGCTTCGGACATTCAACCAGCCCCCTAACCTTCTTTATGCAATTCTTATCTTGTGAAGTTATTATAACACACTGCGAACCCGGCTTCCAATCCCCAAAGCTTGAGTCTATTGAGCTGATGTCGCGGCCTTCACTTTCCCTTCAAGTGTATCTTGAATCGCCTGTTTTGCATTTGCCAGTTCCGTTTCATTAATATAAACATAAGGACTTCTCCACTCACCGGTAACCGGAGTAAAGTGTACATCGGTGGTCGAGATATTCCAGTAGGTAGCAATGAAATTTTTCATTTGCTCGGATTCCACATCCGTGGTCATATTTTTATCTACCGCACTGATTACTTTGCCAATTTTGGCAATGCCACCGAGAGATTTCATCTGATCAAGCATCGCGTTCATGACCTGATTCTGTCTTTTGTTTCGGTCAAAATCGTTTGACTCTGCTGTCTTGGGTGTGCAATTGGATTTACGATAACGTACAAAATCGAGCGCCTCTTTACCGTCCAAATGCTGAGCACCGGCCTTCAGATTGATATCTGTATTGTCAGCTTTGTCTCGCCAACACATATTTTTATCCACCGTGACATCTACTCCGCCCACAGCATTCACTGCATCACGAAAGGCTTGGAAGTTGATTACTGTCGCATAATTGATATCTACTCCCAGATACTGTCCCATCATATCCTTCATTTGATCCTCAGCCTTTTTGCCCGAGGTCTTCTCCTGCGCTTTGAACCTTGGATAATAAGCGTTAAGTTTGTTGGACTTATATCCATCAAGCTGAATGCGCGTGTCACGAGGCAGGGAGACCACCGTTGCCGTTTTCGTATTCGGATTGAGAGCAGCAACCATAACCACATCAGATAAAAACGTACCAGTTTCGGGACGATTGTCCGTACCCAGCAGCAGCATCGTAAGGGGCTTCGTCGTTGCCGACATACCAGGAGGAACAGGTTTGTCTACACCTGTATTTGCCACTTGATTATAGATCCAGTACAAATAACCCCCACCCACCAGAATGCCGATGACCAGTATACTCAGAAAAAATTTTACAAACCCGTTCATGCGTTTCTTCTTCTTCGGCTGCTTCCCTTTGCTGTTTCTATTTCCTGAAGTGCCTGATGAATTCGAAGCTTGTCTCCGTGGAGGCAGCCCGTTTGAATTTGAGTTCATATGTTCAACACCTTTATCACATCTGTTTGTTCTAAATAAAACACAACCGCTTTCCCGAAGGAAAACGGATGTATTTATGCATAGACAGCATTATGAGTTTCGAGTGGCAGCTTCCGCTTTTTTCTTTTGACGACCTTCAACGAAATAACGCACGCGCACTAACAGCATCAAACCTACCGCTACCAGCAAACATTGAATGATGGGCAGCTTGTCGATCTGAAAAATAAGAAGCATGAACGTGCCCATCGCCATCAATATATATAACACAATTTCCTTACCGATCGGCAATTTCTGACGTACCCGAAAGACCTTGTTATACACGTAAGTAATCAGTACAAAGATGACGATATAGGCAATGATCGGGTGTGATGCAAACCATGCTTGCATGTTAAAGCATCTCCTTTCATGATCATGCTGTACAAAAATCAATTCATTGATCGGACCTTACTGCTGCACCATGAGATTCTTCGTCGCTCGTTCGACCATTCCGGGTTCGGATCGTTCTTTTGATCGCTGTTGTCCCCGAATTTCTTTGAACACTCTATCAAGTGGTGAAATTCGGTGACAAAGGCGAACGCTTCGCTTCTTCAGAATCGATTCCTCTCCCTCCACTACCTGTGGCGAGAGGCAGGAATCGTTCAATCGTGCAATGATGTCCCCTCAAACTTTGACTTTTGTACCTCTTAGGGTAGTGGTATTACGCGTTATTTTGAGCCATTTTGCGTTGTTTTTCTGCACGCTCACGCTCGGATTTGTTCAGGATCTTCTTGCGAAGACGAATAGATTTTGGTGTAATCTCACAAAATTCATCTTCATTCAGATATTCAAGCGCCTGCTCCAACGAGAAGATAATCGGAGTTTTAATTTTAACCGTGTCATCCTTACCTGAAGAACGAACGTTAGTCAGTTGTTTTTCTTTACAAATGTTGACAACGATGTCGTTGTCCCGTGTATGCTCACCAACGATCATACCTTCGTAAATTTCTGTTCCTGGCTCAAGGAAGAGCGTACCACGATCTTCAACGCCCATCATTCCGTAGAACGTAGATGTACCCGTTTCAGTTGAGATAAGCACACCTTGGTGACGTCCACCTACTTGACCGGATACGACTGGAGCGTAGCTGTCAAATGCATGGTTCATTACGCCATAACCACGAGTCAATGTCAGGAAGTTCGTGCTGTATCCGATCAGACCACGTGCAGGGATCAGGAACTCCAGACGCACTTGACCGCTACCTGTGTTGATCATGTTAACCATCTCTGCTTTACGTGCGCCAAGGCTTTCCATTACGGAGCCCATGCTTTCTTCAGGAATATCAATCAACAGGCGCTCGATAGGCTCCATTTTTTTACCGTCAATTTCTTTGACGATAACTTCCGGTTTGGATACTTGAAGCTCATAACCTTCACGACGCATATTTTCAATCAGGATACCCAGGTGAAGCTCACCACGTCCGGAAACGATAAATGCATCCGGGCTGTCTGTTTCTTCAACACGAAGGGATACATCAGTTTCCAATTCTTTTAACAAACGCTCGCGCAATTTACGGGAAGTTACCCATTTACCTTCACGTCCTGCGAATGGACTGTTGTTTACGAGGAATGTCATTTGCAGTGTTGGCTCATCGATTTTCAGAACCGGCAAAGCTTCAGGATTATTCGGATCAGCGATCGTTTCACCGATGTTGATATCCTTAATACCCGCGATCGCAACGATGTCACCTGCGCCAGCTTCCTCTGTCTCCACACGTTTCAGTCCTTGGAAACCGAACAGTTTCTCGATACGAGCTGTTTTGCTTTTGCCATCACGCATAATAACAGTAACGGATTGGCCTTGACGAATCACACCGCGGTTTACACGACCGATAGCGATACGTCCGAGGTATTCATTGTAGTCCATCAGAGTAACGAGGAATTGCAGCGGCTCTTCAACGTTCTCTGTTGGGTGGGGGATATGACTTACGATGGTATCGTAGATCGCCATCATGTTGTCATCTTGTTTGGCAGGATCGTCTTCCATGCTGGATGTTCCGTTTAATGCGGAAGCATATACGACAGGGAATTCAAGTTGTTCATCGTTGGCACCCAGTTCGATGAACAGGTCAAGTACTTCATCAATAACCTCAGCCGGACGAGCCGCTGGACGGTCGATTTTGTTTACAATAACGATTGGAGTCAGGTTATGCTCCAGTGCTTTACGAAGTACGAACTTCGTTTGTGGCATACAGCCCTCATAAGCATCAACAACGAGCAATACGCCGTCAACCATTTTCATGATACGTTCTACTTCACCGCCGAAATCGGCGTGTCCTGGTGTGTCCACGATGTTGATCAGGTAGTCTTTATAAGTTATAGCCGTGTTTTTGGCCAAAATCGTAATACCGCGTTCACGCTCCAAATCGTTGGAGTCCATTGCGCGCTCCTGTACCGTCTCGTGATCACGGAATGTACCGGATTGCTGGAGCAACTTGTCGACGAGTGTTGTTTTCCCGTGGTCGACGTGGGCAATAATCGCAATATTGCGAATGTGTTCTCTTGAATGCATGGTTTGTATCCATATCCTTTCCAATTTCAATTCTTATCTACTAAACTTCCCGCAAAAATCGCAGGTTACTCACAAAATAAGCGTCGGTGATAACCCGACGCATGTCTATATCCCTTATATTATAGTTTATCATAGGTAAAAATCAAGATATTTCGCTCGAAGCTGCACAGTTCAGGAGCGGAGATGTTTACCATCCCCTGCCTCGGCCTGTACGTCCTCGTCCAGCAAGCAACCAGATGCCGCCCAGAATAAGCAGGACAGCAAACACATAAATGATACCGGTTTGCAGCAATGTAAACGCCAGCAAGACAACAGATACCGCCCCGATGATCAATGCTGCAGGGTATACAAATTCGGGTCTTCGCCGCTCAACCATGCCGTATCCAAGCAAACCGACAGCAATGCCCAGCAGCAGAACAGGCCACAGATTTCTCATCAGTCCAGCCCCCCATATGTTCGTTATGCTGAACAGTAGGCCATATACGGTGAGCACTCCGGCTGGTAATAACGACCAGGCAGGTGTCATGCGAGCATAAAATAATACATACAGCGCGATACCCGGCAGCAAAAGCAGAAGAGGCCAGAAGTTTCGTCCGATAAATGCAAACACCCCTAGCTTGCCAAGCAAAATCACCAGCCCGGCAGCAACTATAAACAGTCCGATCGCTTTTTCATTTTTCATCTTATTCACCTCTTGTTTTCATTAGCTATGTAATTTCCAAGCTGTGCCAACTTTTAGCACTGAACACATTTCTATTCGCAAAAACAAGCTGTCTCACTATCTCTAGTGTATCTGATGTTTCTGCAAAAAACTATACTTGATGTCGAAAATACACTCATTCGACAAGCCAGAACTAACACATCAAAAGTCACAGTACCAACCTGTTTTCCCTATTCAAGACGTATGAAATCAGAGTCCAATATGATTCTGTATTCCCCTGAGCAGGAACAATTATAAATTCAGTCACTCGTATACATTGATTTATTTTTTACACATTCAAAAGAGGGTGTCCGCCTAAGACACCCCGCCTAATATGAGCAATCGTTTTATTTCAGAATCATTTATGCGTTGCGGCGAACGAATCTGTGTGCGCCTCCTGCCGCAATGACCAGACAAGCCATGGCTGCAGGAAGCATCGCGTGTGCTTCCCCCGCCATACCTCCCAGCCACTCTCCAAGCTTCGGGTCCTTCATTAACATCTCACCAGCCGTAAATGCGAGTATGCCTGATCCGGCATACACCAGAATGGGGAAACGCTTCAGCAAACCTACAATAATACCACTGCCCCACACAACAATAGGGATACTGATTGCAATTCCGATGACAATCAAAGCCAGATCTCCATCTGCCAGAGCTGCAATAGCCAATACATTATCCAGGCTCATCACAAAATCAGCAACCAGAATGGTTTGAATCGCCTTCCAGGTTGTGGACGCATTGCGAATATGTACTTCGTCATCGTTCTGAAGCAGCAGTTTAAAGGCAATCCAGAATAATAACAATCCGCCAGCCGCCTGAATAAATGGAATGCCCAGCAGCAATACAGCAGCAAACGTAAGCACACAGCGCAGAAGCACCGCTCCGAACGCCCCCCACCATACCGCCTTTTTACGTTGAGCTGGAGGTAAGTCTTTACTTGCTAGTGCAATGACTACCGCATTATCTCCACTCAGCACCAGATTGATCATTAAAATTTGAGTTAACAGCCACAGTGTATCCATGTCCTCATCCCCCCACTCTAACTTGTATGTCGAAGTTGTACATGCTATTCTTAGTGATTGAAGAATATACAGGGAGTGACATATTGCCATGGAGCTGTTTAGTCCCGCATTCTGGCTGGCTTTGTTGAACGTTGTCTTTATTGATCTGATTCTGGCTGGCGATAATGCCATCGTTATTGGACTTGCTGCCAGAAATCTACACCCTTCTGTACAAAAAAAAGCTATTCTGTACGGCACTGGCGGCGCGCTTCTCATTCGAATCGTGGCTACCGTCGTTGTACTATGGCTGCTCAAAGTACCTTGGTTGCTGCTTGTAGGAGGCTTGCTGCTCATATGGATTGCTTACAAGCTGCTGGCTGATCAAGGGGATGAGCACACCGACATTCAGGCAGGAACCTCACTCTGGGCCGCCGTGCGCACGATTATTATCGCGGATGCGGCCATGGGACTTGATAATGTGATTGCCGTAGCGGGGGCTGCGCAGCAGCATCTGGTGCTTGTCATCCTCGGACTGCTGATTAGTGTGCCTATTATTGTTTGGGGCAGCACCTTGTTTATCAAATTGATTAACCGGTTTCCATGGATTATTTATGTTGGCGCGATTGTACTGGGCTACACCGCCTCTAACATGATTACCGAAGAGAAGCGGCTCATGCCTTTTTTCACCGAACACCCGGCGCTGCGCATTCTGTTTATCATTGCGGTGATTGTCGGCATCGTTCTAGCAGGTTATCGCAAACGCAGTGCAAGCAGCAAAGCCCAGGGCGAACGCCAGCGTTCCTATTCATAGCCCGCACAGTAAAAATACAAACTTGCAGCGCATGAATATTCCAAACACAAACAGGACTGTCCGTTTATGTCGGCCAGTCCTGTTTTGTGTCTATTAACATTTCATTTGTTATGTCTACCCATTCCTGGCTGCAAAGTCCGCAATTTAAAACCAATCATCCTTCATTACGCTGTCCTCCGGCTGCCCTGTGAGCACGGAAGCTTCGCCTGCATGCAAGGTAATCGTTTCAGTCTGTTCAACCGCCTGATCTAGCCATTCCGGCAGCTGGCTCATCGTCGCTTCAATTTTGTCCACGATACGTAGATTTGGATTGGTAGACGGAGATTTTGGAACAAACAGTGTACAGCAGTCCTCATAGGGCAGAATGGAAATATCGTAGGTGCCAATCTGTTTGGAAAGTGTCACGATCTCCTGTTTGTCCATCATGACCAGCGGTCTCAGCAGCGGCAAGTCTGTAGCACGTCCGATGACATTCATGCTTGGAAGCGTTTGGCTCGCGACCTGTCCCAGGCTGTCTCCGGTAATCAGGGCAAGAGCACGCTCACGCTCAGCCAGCTTCGTAGCAATACGCAGCATCGAACGGCGCATCAATGTAATAATCAGATTATCCTGCCCCAACTGGGTGAATGCGGTCTGGATTTCCGTGAACGGAACGAGATGCAGCTTGATCGATCCCGCATGATCGGCAAGCGCACGGGCCAGATCAATGACCTTTTCCTTGGCGCGCTGGCTTGTAAAAGGATAACTGTAAAAATGTACACATTCCACTTCAAGTCCCCGGCGCATGGAAGACCAGGCTGCCACAGGACTGTCGATGCCACCAGATAACAGCACCATCGCCTTGCCATTGGTTCCAAGCGGGAATCCGCCTGCCGCTGGAATCACTTCGCTGAAAATGTACGTGCCTTGTTCACGGATTTCCACACGCAGTTCGATATCAGGATTACGCACATCCACCTTCAGCTGCTGAAATTTACGTAGTATCGGCGAGCCGACCAAATGATTCGTTTCATGCGAGGAATGGGGGAACGCCTTCCATACCCGCCGCGCATTTACTTTAAAGGTTGTATCTTCTCCGAATTCCTCTGCACGTTCATCCATAAATGCAACCGCCGTCTGTACTATGGCGTCAACCTCAGAAGGTGTAACTTTAACTGGGCTAATTGACATTACACCAAACACTCGTTTCAGTACTGGGATGAGCTGTGTATGGGATTCCCCGCCGAGGTCCACGTAGACCCGTCCGTATTCTTTACGCAGCGAGGCTCCAGGGTAAGGTTTGAGCAGCGCTTTGACTTGAGTAATTATCGTTTTTTCGAAACGTGCACGATTTTTTCCTTTTAACATAAACTCTCCAAAACGGAGAAGCAGCATATCATAATTCAACATTTAAGTTACATCCGCCTTTCGAGTGGCCGCAGCTGTGCCACCATCTGATGCAGTGCCTGTTCCAGCATTGCTGCATCCTCTTCTGTATGTTCATCGCCAAAACTGATTCGTAATCCCCCCGCGGCGCAGGCATCATCTCTCCCCATTGCAAGCAGCACACGGCTCGGTTCAGCCGAACGCGAGGAGCAAGCAGATTGGGTAGATACAGTACACCCCAGCTGTTCCAGCGTATGAAGTGCCACCTCAGCCTTCATGCCGGGGTAAGAGAAATTCACGATATGCGGGGCTCCTTCTTTGGTGCTGTTCAGCTGCAGTCCAGGAATAACAGCAATTGTATCGATCATTCGATCACGAAGAACTTGTATACGCCTTGCAAAATCAGGCTGTCCTTCCGCCGCGATTCGCATCGCTTTAGCCATACCCACGATCATGGCTACGTTCTCTGTACCTGCCCTGAGACCATGTTCCTGCGAACCTCCGGACAGGAGAGGTGTAAGCTCTACACCATCTCGTACATAAAGCAATCCCGTGCCTTTCGGCCCCCGAACTTTATGGGCAGACAGGCTGTACAGGTCTGCTTGCCACCGGGCTGGCGCCACAGGTAATTTTCCGAAGCCCTGGACACCATCTACATGGAAAAGAACCTTCGGTGCCTTTTGCTTCAGCTGCCTGCCAATCTCCTGCACCGGATGAACTGCACCCGTTTCATTGTTCACATGCATTAAACTGACAAGCACTGTATCTGAACGCACAGCGTCTGTCACCTGCTCCGCAGTAACCACACCTCCCGAGTCCACTGGTAAAAAGGTTACATCCCATCCCCACTGCTGAAGCTGCAGCACACTCTCATACACAGAGGCATGCTCCGCAGCAGTCGTAATGATATGTTTCCCCCTAGAAGCATACCGAAGCGCTGCTCCCTTAATCGCCAGATTGTTGCTCTCCGTAGCCCCGGATGTAAATATAATCTCATCTGCTTTTACACCGATGGCAGCAGCACAACCCGCACGCGCCCGGCGCAGCAATTGATCTGCACGTTCACCATATCCGTGGATGGAAGAGGCATTCCCGAACTGGGTTTCCATAATTTCCGATATCGTGCGGACCACGTCAGAATGCGGGGGTGTCGTTGCAGCATAATCAAAATATTTCAAAACGAGGTGTACCCTCCTTATCAGTTCGTTCATCAGCCTACAGTGAGCATTGTACCACGATCTCTGTACAACACAAAAAGACCAACCAGGAGCAGGCTGTATCTAAGCCCCGCCTTTTGCGTTGGATCTTCGTGCACAGCATGATGTGCCGATTGCTGTGTTTAACATGTTCAATTAAAGCATATATTTAGAGCGAGCCCGCTCTACCTTGGAAATATAATTCTGGGTTTCGACAGGCAGAAGATGAAGCATGCTCATCAGCTCGCTATCACTCGTAATCCCAAGTCTCGATAACCTTCCGGGTCCGGCATTATAAGCAGCCAAAGCCATCTTTTCCTGACCTCCGAAACGCTGGAGCTGAAGTGATAAATATTTGGTTCCCGCATCAATATTTTGAGCCGGATCAAATGAATCACTTACGCCAAGGCCAGCAGCTGTGCCATCCATCAATTGCATTAGACCCTTCGCCCCTGCAGAAGAGACCACATTCGGATTAAAGCCCGATTCGGTATCAATGACAGCCTTGATTAAAGATTCGGGTACACCGTACTTGATGCTTGCCTGTGCGATTAGCGATTCATAATCGGTAGGTACCGATTTACCGGAATCCACTGCTCCTGCATCAGAGGATGCAAGCAGAGCGCTCAAAGCATTCGTATCGGTTGTATTTCCTGTATGCATATCCGGGCTATATGTACCGCCAAGCTGCAGCCACAGCAGGCCATCATTCGACCTTTTGGAAAGTAAAGCCTGATTCTCCGCATTACTTGCACCGCTAGCATTTGTATTTAACAAACCGCTGATCACATCGGAAAAATCATTCGTTGAATCAGCCCCAGCCGACCCGCTCGTTTGGGTATTCATATTGGACAATTGCAGCTCCAGTAGCTGCCGTGAACTGCGTGGATCAATCTGCATGTGGTATATTCACTCCCGTTTCATTTAACCTTGCTGACTTTATTCTACATTGTTTTACATACAGGTTCCATCATTTTCATAAAAAATAATCGATTCCACGTTCACATATGCGTTAATACGAAAAAAACCTTCCGCCTTTCACCATAAACAAGTGAGGACAGAAGGTTAGCATTTTCTTCACAGACAAGGATAGCGGCTACCCCTATCCTGTGATTCGATTTTTTTAACGTGCAAAAGGAATCATAAAAAAGTAACTTAACGTAGCAACAATACCTAGCCCGATCGACCAGGCTCCTGCTGTTTTGCGACCATTCACATACGCATAATACCCAAGCACAGCTGCCGCCGGACCAAGCACGATGGACCACATAAACAAAGATGCGATACCAAAAGCAAGACCCAAATAGCCCGCTGCACGGCCTGTAGATTCCATCACCCTGTCTGCTTCATGCTTCACAGGCACTGCATCTGCTGGCACTTCATCTGTACGATCTGTACGTTCTCTCCTTACAGCTGCTGGTGGTGCCACCTCTGCCCCGTATTCCTCACGGAATGCTTTTCTAGGGTAGTCCACTCGCTGACGTTGATGCTCACCTTGTCCATCCGTGTTGTAACGTTCCAAGCGATCATCATTAGTATCATCATTCTTCACGTGAAAGCACCTCCGTTATTCAATAGGATGACTGCTTACTTGGGTTTGAATGTGTGGCAGCAGGTAGCTGACGAAGTACGCGCATGATCATGATGGTCGGAGTCGAAGGTCTCCCCGGCAAATTCCTCATGCAAACGACGGGTAGCATGCTGGTCGATGTCAATCATGATGGCATCGGCCTGACAGAAGTTGTTTTCTCCCCAGAAATGACAGTTAGATACGCTGCATTTGACGATTGGTTTGTCATGGCTCATTATTTATCACCTCGACATGTATTGTTGCCCCGCGTGAAATCCGATATTCTCCGCCTAAATGCCAGATGATAACATGTCGGGAGCAAACCGCTGATCGTCAGCCATTTCTTCCATCCGTCCAACACAAAAAACCGCCACAAGGGCGGTTTTTCCATTAGAAACATATTGTCATTCAATAAATAAGTTCAAAACTATAGCAAAATTAAGCGTGATTACGTTGATTTTGCATACGGCGCTGGGTCAGATAATCACTTTCATAATAAGCCAGATCATCGCGAAGTTCCTCATACGTTTTGGAAATTTCAAGAATAACGTCGCGCACGGCACGAACGGGCTTATCACGGAAACGAATCGCATCCTGACCAGTGTAAGCGTATCTTCCGTCTTCGGAGTAGCACTCGTTTTTCGGATAGAAAAAGCTGTTTACACTCTGGTGATACGTATTATAAAGAGCCTTTTCGGCAAATTCGACATCAAAGTTGGCACGACGCAGCACAACGCCAAGTTTTTCGTAAGAAACTTCAGAAAAAACGAGCAAATGACGGAGATCTGAAAGGAATCCTTTGTAGAAGGCTGTTGATTCCTCCGTCTGATTCTGATCCAGTTCAGGCAAAGCATTTTCATTTAAAAACTTTTCGATCCGATCGATCGCCGGTTTTAACTTTTCCCTAGTTGACTCACATGTTTTCTGTACATTGGCTGCTGACATAAAGGTAGCTCCCCCTTAAATAAGTCCTTACATATTTACATATAGTTTGGTCAAAACAACATTTGTTCCTGACCTTTTGAATACTCAGATATAATCCTACCATAAAAAGTTGACGAGCGGTATCCCTTAATCTTGCTTTCCAGTCATGTCACGGAACCTGGTGGATACCCGGCATAGGAACTGAAACTCTTTTGCATAAAAATATGCCGTTCTCCTAACGCTAACTACAATCCATAACAAGCCTGGATGCGTAACAAACACATCCAATGAGCTTGTGCAAAATGAACGAAGGAGGTTCTGTTCCATGTCCAGACCACGATGGATGAACTGGGCTCTTGCCGCAGGCGCTGGCGCACTCGCGCTCACTTTACTGCTTCCCACATCCAACCGCACTGTTCCGAGACCAAGTGCACTGCAAGAAAATCCACAGAAGGAACATGCAAGCAAGCAACGCCTGAAGGTTCAGGATATCAAAGCCACCGATCAGCTTACCCGTGTAGATGCCAAACAGCATCTCGGTATTATGCTGAACAAAACGGCTTCAATGAACGAGGCCCAGCTCAACCGATACATGAAGCATCTCCAGGATTCACACGGACACATTCGTTCGATCCAGCTTATGAACATGGATGGCACATCCAGCAAACGATTTGATCGTACAGTCAAACCCGGAAGCAAGCTCGAGCAGCAGAAATTAAATCATACGTTGAATCTGGCAAAAAAGGCAGTCAACAAACGCCAGAGCTTTGAATCCTCTTCGTTTCCGCTGGGGAAAGAGAAATATTTTGTGATGGGACAGCCCTCCAAGGATGGCAAACGGGCAGTCATCGCTTTGTTCAGTCAAAGTGTACTTAATGCCGTGGAAGAACACCAGCGCAAAAATTTGCGGATGATCCCATACCCGCGTGAAGGGAAATTCAAAATCGAATCGGTGCACCCCGATACCTTGAACGAAATTACAGTCAAGACCGGACATGACAACGCGAATGCAAGCCATTTTTACGAAAATGAAATCGTCATACGCTTCCGGCAAGATCCTAGTGAACGCGATATGCGGATCATTCGTTCGGACTTGAAAACACAATCTGCGCGCAAGCTTGGGTATACGTATGTTTTTCGATCCGAGACGATGAATTATAAACAATTGCGGGATTATTTCGGCAGTAAGTGGAACCCGCTGTATATGGAACCTCACTATATGTATTTAACCAATGAAGCACCCGCTGAACAAACCGATGTCACCATCCCCAATGACGTGCTCTTCTCGGATTATCAGTGGAATTTACCTGCAATCGAGACGAATCGCGGATGGAACATTACCAAAGGGAACAAGGATGTCATTGTGGCCGTAGTAGATACAGGGGTTGATGTGAATCACCCGGATCTCAAAGGCAAATTACTCGAAGGATACAATGTCGTAAAACCGGGCAGCAAGCCGATGGATGATGTGGGCCACGGTACACATGTTGCCGGTATTATCGGAGCGATCGTGAACAATAACGAAGGTGTCGCTGGCATGAGCTGGTATAACAAGGTGCTGCCCGTCAAGGTGCTCGATAACTCGGGATCGGGTACAACGTATGCTGTTGCCGAAGGAATCATCTGGGCAGCAGATCATGGCGCCAAAGTCATTAACATGAGTTTGGGTAATTATGCAGATGCCCAATTTCTGCATGACGCCATCAAATACGCTTTTGACCGGGATATCGTACTCATCGCTGCTACCGGCAACGATAATACCGAGCGTCCAGGTTACCCCGCCGCGTATCCGGAGGTCTTTGCTGTCTCGGCCACTGACCCGGATATGAACAAGGCATCTTACTCCAACTATGGGGACTACGTTGATGTGACCGCCCCGGGTTCGAGCATCGCCAGTACGTACCCGGATAATCAATATGCCGCTCTGTCAGGTACATCCATGGCGAGTCCGCACGTTGCCGCACTGGCTGGCCTGATTCGCTCTCTGAATCCAGACCTGACCAATACCGAAGTTATGGACTTGATGCGTCAGAGCGTTATTGATCTGGGTGATCCGGGCCACGATAAATACTACGGCTACGGGCAGATTGATGTATACAAAGCGCTGCAGGCCGCCTCGGGCAGCAGTGCCCCGCTGCAATTTTGGCCGCAGCATGTCAGACAGCAGTTAGATAATACGTTGAACAAATATACTCGGTAAATACGTTGAGCATCTACACGCAACAATATGCTGAACAAAATATACTCCATCATGCAGCAATGTATTTTGTTCGCCTTGATTGAATATGGAAACAAACAAAAGCAGCTGCGCCTCGGGGCGTATGCTGCTCTTTGGTTTTGCACCTGTTTTCCCCGAGGCACTCGCTACGACTAGCGCTTGCGAGAAGTAGTGCGGGCTTTGCGTGATTTTTTCACGGATTTTTTCTTATGGCTGGACACATACAGCGGTGCTGGTCCTTCTTCCTTCACAACAACCGGATACATATGGTGAGGGATCGGAACGCAGTGATGCTGCTTTACAATTTCAATCGGGTGAATAACTGGTACGATCTGTGGAATGTAATAATCTTGAACGACCTGGATCGGATCACATACAATTGGAGAAACCTCTGGACAGCAATGGTTCATTTCAAACCAACTCCCTTTCAAGTGATACTATAACCTATTGCAGTTCACCCGAAGTGGTATGGATGGATGTCCATAGTCAAAAAAATTATATGAGCGGCAGCCTGTCCGCAGCTGACCCGGCCTGCTGGGAAGTGTATCTTTCAATCACTTCGCATAACGTAATTAGCCCCTGCCGCAGCGCTTCTTCGCTGGTCACCGTGAAACAGATGCGCAAGCTTGACGTATCACTCTCCCCGACAAAACAGGCTGATCCAGGCAAAAAGGATACCCCCGCAGCAAGAGACTGCCGATGCAGCTCGTGTATATCAAAGTTCCCATGTAATTCAAGCCACAAGTTAAGTCCTCCATCTGGCAGACGCCACTGCATCCCCTTCGCTGCATGCTCGTTCAACACCTCGGAAGCAGCACACAGCCGCGCATACAATTTCTCTCGAAGCTTACGCACATAAACATCGTACTGATTCTGAATGTACGTCTGCAGGGCCTTCTGTGTTAATAGTGGACTCCCCAGATCAGCTGTAGATTTGGCGGCTACAAGCCGGGTAAGCACACTTCCATCGGCAATGGCGCAAGCTACACGGCATCCCGGAGACAGCACCTTGCTGAAGCTTTTGATGTAAACGACATGTCCGGCATTATCCATCGATTTAATGGAAGCTGGCGGCGGCTCATGAAAATACAAATCAGCAAAAGGGTCATCCTCAAGAATAAGACAGTGATAACTTTGCGCAATGTTAAGCAGTTGGGCCCGTCTTCTTGCACTCATCGTTATGCCCGTTGGATTATGATAGGTAGGAACAGTATAAATCAGCTTCGGTGCATAGGTATCACACAGACGAGTCAGCAGATCGATACGCATGCCTTCATCATCCATAGGAACTGTGATAATCTTGGCTCCCCTGCTCGTAAATACATCAATTGCTCCTGTATACGTTGGGGCCTCCATATATACAACATCGCCAGGCCCGACAAATGTACGAGCTACCAGATCAATACCCTGCTGTGCACCGCTCGTGATTAACATACGTTCAGGTGCCGCATGAAGTCCACGAGAATTGAAATGTGAAGCAAAAGTTTGTCTTAGTTCCCAATCCCCCTGAAATGATCCATATGCGGCCATGCGCTCCGTATGATCTGATGAGAGATGGTAGGCGCTGTCGATGATATCACGCGTAGGCAGCATTTCTGGTTGAATCGCGGACATATGCAGTTCATAGCGAACCTGAGGAGAGACGTCAAAATGCCGCCACAACTGCGCCCTTGGCAAATAGTCGATTAATGTCATTTGCCAATTCAGCGCTGCACCTGTATCACTGCTTCCCTTCCTGTGAACATTACCAGCACCATCCTCTTGGGTCTGAGGTGTTGTAGCGGAAGCCGCCGAACCAGTCACATAACAGCCTTTGCCCTGGGAACAGCTGATCAGTTGTATGGCTTCAAGTTCAGCATAAGCTTTGGTCACTGTGACCAGGCTCACTCCCAGATCAACAGTCATTTTTCGCACAGAGGGCAACCGGGTTCCCGGCTCAATTAATCCTGAACGGATACGGTCTGCAATCGTAAGAGCAATCTGCACATACAGCCTGGTGCTGCTCCCCCGTTTCAATTCAATATGCATAATCACTCCCCCAACTGTTATTATCGTCGTTTTACTGTTATAGTGCGTTCTATCTATTATAGTTTATAATATCAGTATAACAGTGAATAACAGGAGATGAGAATATCATGAGTACACCTTGGTCTAAAATGGCACAAAACACCCCGTCCTCTGTCGTTCGCGACATGTTACAGGCCGCACAAGCGCCCGGAATGATTTCACTTGCAGGTGGCCTTCCTGCACAAACTTCTTTCCCGCTTGAAGCGATCCGCGCAGCTTATGAGAAAGTATTCATGAGTGGATCTTCCGCTCTTCAATATGCAGAAACGGAAGGCTATCGTCCGCTTCGTGTCAAAATTGCTGAGCGTCTGGAAGCCAAAGGACTGCCTGCTTCACCTGATCATATGCTGTTAACGACTGGATCACAGCAATCCATCGACCTGGTCTGCCGCATCCTGCTTGATCCGGGTGACAGCGTACTTGTGGAATCACCTACTTATCTGGCGGCTCTGCAGGTCATCCAATCTTATCAGGGCGTATCACACGGCGTAGCCTGTGATGATCACGGTATGCTGCCAGAATCTCTGGAAGAGCAGCTTCAGCTGCATCGCCCTAAACTGGTCTACATTAACCCCACGTTCTCTAACCCGACAGGCAAAGTGTGGTCCCGTGAGAGAAGACAACAAGCCGTGGATTTATGCCGAAAATACGGTGTACTTATTCTGGAGGATGATCCTTATGGTGAAATCCGCTTTAACCCTGAACAATTAGATGCACCTGCTCTCGCTGCACTGGATGCTGCATCATATGAAGGGCCGTCCAACGTAATCTATACCAGCACTTTTTCCAAAACAGTAGCTCCGGGCCTCCGTACCGGCTGGATTCTCGCTGCTCCCGATATTGTTAAAATTGCTGCTCGCGCCAAGCAAGGCGCAGACCTGCACTCCAGCAGCATTGATCAGCGAGCATTGCACGCATTACTTGAGACGTTTGATCTCGATGCTCATATTCGCCACATTTCTCAGGACTATGAACAGCGTATGAGAACGCTGACCGAGCTCATGGCCCGTAAATCATGGGAGGGCATTACATGGAACTCGCCGCAAGGCGGCATGTTCTTGTGGCTGACACTTCCTGAAGGCATGCTTGCCAGCAACCTGTTCACATACGGCATCCAGGAGAAGGTATGTATCGTACCTGGTGATTCCTTCTATGCCGGAACACCAGAGCTTAACCGGATGCGGATCAACTTTACCCATACAGACCCTGAGCTTCTTCCTGAAGCGGTAGAACGTATGGATCGTGCCATTCAGCGCTGGCATGCTTCCAGCCAATCCGATCATGTGGTTACAATGTAACAAACTGTCATTCCGATAGCATAACAGTTGACCGCTTTAGCCTTTTTTTACAGGCTAAGCGGTTTTTCTTTTTCTATAGCCGTGCTACTTACGTTGGAATAAAAATAAGGCGTCAGATTCAAAAATGAATCTGACGCCTTATTTTTATATAACCTGTTGTGTTGAACAGGAATTCATACATCGTTTTGTTGTTGCAGTTAGGAAAGCTTACCGTAAGCCGGGTTCTGTGCTCTTCGTGGTTCAAACGGGAACTACCCTCCCACCAGAAGCGACAATCATCTATCTAGGCCGTACATTGCTGCACAGCTCAAGCGACCAACCTAGACACACCTCGGGCTAAGGCTGTCTCCTCCGAAGAGGTGACGGTGTCCCTTTAGGTCTTGCTCCAGATGGGGTTTACCAGGAACGAAGTCACCAGCGTTCCTCGGGGTCTCTTACACCTCGGTTCCATCCTTGCCTGTACCGGGGGATACCCGGCCATCGGCGGTCCATTTCTGTGGCACTATCCTTCAACTCGCGCTGACTGGACGTTATCCAGCATCCTGCCCTGTGGAGCCCGGACTTTCCTCTCGTGGCAACGAAGGCCACCAGCGATTGTCTGTCAAGCTTTCCGAACAACATTACATAGTATACAGGCATTTGCCTCCCCATACAAGCTAAATATTAATGGAAATCAGCGTACAGCCTGCTTTTTTACCCTTTTATATGAAACGGAATACTTCTGTATTCACCTCGGATGCAGTCACCTTCGTCTCATATCGCTGATCTGCGAGCTGAGCACGGAGCCAATCCGCTGTTTTGGGCTTCATAATTTTTTCTGTATTATGACCCGGATCAATGATACACATGCCCGCCATCAAAGCATCATGTGCCGTATGATAGTCAATATCTCCCGTTACAATGACATCCGCTCCTTTGAAACGGGCTGTGAGCACATACCGGCTGCCTGACCCGCCGAGCACGGCCGCTTTTTTGATTTTTTTATTCAAATCACCGACCACGCGTACTTGCGGAACGTTAAATTGCGCTTTAACGACTTCGACCAGCTCACCAAGGGTTTTAGACTCCTTCAAAGGACCGAGACGTCCCAGGCCAAGTGTACGCCCTTTTAAATCAACTGCAAAGAGATCATACGCCACCTCTTCATACGGATGCGCCTTTAACATCGCCTGAATCACTTTGCTTCGCAAGCTTTGAGGTACAAGCGTTTCAATCCGCATCTCTTCGACACGCTCCATCTGCCCCTGCGCTCCGATAAACGGCTGTGTGCCTTCACCCGGAACAAACGTGCCTGTTCCTTCAGTGTTAAAGCTGCATTTGCTGTATTGACCAATACTTCCTGCCCCTGCCTCCAGAATCGCTTGCAGCACCTGCTCATGATGCGTACGGGGGACGAACACTGCCAGCTTGTAGAGTTGGTCTGTATGCACGTCTTCCAGCGATTCCTTGCTCTCAATGCCAAGCGCTTCAGCCATCCAGTCATTAATTCCGCCCTCGGCTACATCGAGATTGGTGTGGGCAATATAAACCGCGATGTCGTTTTTGATCAGTTTCTCATACAGCTTGCCCATAGGTGTATCTGTACTCAGTGACTTTACGGGACGGAACATAATAGCATGGTGCGCAATGATCAGATTGGCTCCAATACGGATTGCTTCCTCCACGACTTCATCAGTGACATCCAGTGCCACAAGCACATGGGTAATTTCTTTTTGCAGACTTCCCAGCTGCAAACCGATGCGATCATCAGGTACAGCCAGATGTTTCGGAGCCAGCCGCTCCATCAGTTGAATTACGGTTTGACCTTTGGCAAACATGCCAACACCTCCTGTAAACTGCTGATCAGCTGCTGCACCTCAGCTGCTTTGTCCCTGGATGATTCCTGATCCGATTTGGAAATGGACTGTAACACGCCCTGCAGCTTGCAGATCTCACTCTCCCATTTGGCAAAAAACACTTCGGTAGCACGGTCCGTCAGATACGGCCCCATACGCAGCAGCAAATCTTCGGTCAATTCCACGCCGTCCTTTAGGGGACGAGCACGGTATACCTCTTCATTCGCAATTGGACTGCTCGCCTGCGGCATCGCAGTGATTATCTCATAAATTTTTCCGTCTTCCTCCAGAAGCTGCTCCGCTACGACAACCCAATGATGCTCCAGCAGCCAACGTCTCAGAATATCTTCACCTACGTTAGGCTGCAAGATCAGAAGCTGTACACCTTCCAATTTGGACAAGCCGCGCTCCAGAATGGAGGCAATCAATGCGCCGCCCATGCCCGCAATCGTAATGACATCGACTTCTCCTGTGGAGATCACATCCAGTCCGTCTCCACGACGCACTGTAATTTTTTCTTTTAACCCGGCATCACTGACCTGCTTGCAGGCAGCATCATATGGACCAGGATTGACTTCCCCTGCTACAGCCGCTGAAGCTTTGCCACTACGAATTGCGGCAACAGGTAACAAAGCATGGTCTGAGCCAATATCCGCCATCCGGCTTCCTTCAGGAATTTGATCATGTATCCGTTGTAATCGATTCGAAAGTTTCATGAAGCACCTGACCATTCATTTAATTTATTGATTTGCATTGCGTGAAGAAAAACGATAAAATGAAATCCAATCAAACATTTCAAGGATGAATTTCCAAAAGAAAGAAATCTAACTATTCAAATTAAAACGAAAGGAGACCCCGCCGCCGCCAAAGCGTCTCGCAGAAAGTCTCCCACAGTTCAATTATTCGAGGAAATCCTTGAGTCGTTTGCTGCGACTCGGGTGGCGCAATTTACGAAGAGCTTTGGCTTCGATCTGACGAATACGCTCACGCGTAACACCAAATACTTTGCCCACTTCTTCGAGAGTTCTTGTACGTCCATCATCCAGACCAAAACGCAAACGAAGAACATTTTCTTCACGCTCTGTCAATGTGTCCAGAACATCTTCGAGTTGTTCTTTCAAGAGTTCGTAGGCAGCAGCATCGGCTGGAGCGAGTGCTTCCTGGTCCTCAATGAAATCACCCAGATGAGAATCGTCCTCTTCACCAATCGGTGTTTCCAGGGAAACCGGTTCCTGCGCAATCTTTGTAATTTCACGAACCTTTTCTACACTCAAGTCCATCTCCGCAGCGATCTCTTCAGGAGTCGGTTCGCGTCCAAGTTCCTGCAGCAGCTGACGGGATACCCGAATCAGCTTATTAATCGTCTCCACCATGTGTACAGGAATACGAATTGTACGTGCCTGGTCAGCAATTGCACGTGTAATCGCCTGACGAATCCACCATGTTGCATACGTACTGAACTTGTAACCCTTTTTATGGTCAAATTTCTCTACCGCTTTGATCAGACCCATATTACCTTCCTGAATCAAATCAAGGAACAGCATGCCACGTCCTACATAACGCTTGGCAATACTTACAACGAGACGAAGGTTAGCTTCAGCAAGGCGACGCTTGGCTTCCTCATCCCCGTTCTCAATTCGTTTGGCAAGCTGTACTTCATCATCAGCAGACAACAAAGGCACGCGTCCAATTTCCTTGAGGTACATCCGCACAGGGTCGTTAATTTTGATGCCAGGCGGCAGGCTCAGATCATCATCAAAATGGAACTCATCGTCCCCATCTCTTCCTCCGTTTTCGGAATCATCGTTTGGACGAAGGGTAACCTCTTCATCATTTTCGTTAACCACATCAATTCCAAGGTCACTGAGCTGCTCGTAGAACTCATCCATCTGCTCTGCATCCTGCTCGAACGGAGAGAGTTTTTCAATAATTTCCTTGTAGTTCAGTGAAGCTCTTTTCTTACCTGATTCAATCAATTGATCTTTAACCTGATCCAGTGTTAATTCTGTTTCTAGTTCAGTATGCTGATCATTCGCCATAACTCGACTCCCTCCTCCCTAGAAACATCCGTGTAATCTAGATGTTCACTGTCTCTCTAGGGCAATCATCTCAAGTGCAATTTGTGCCGCGCGTACAGAATCACCTGCCCGCTCTGCAGCAATCATTTCTTCTTTCTTCAGATCGTACTCTTTTTTGCGCGGATACTTCAGAACTTCCCTGATACAATCATCAAGCACTTGAACACTCCATTCACCTGGACCATCCATCATCGAGATTGAGCTGACCGTCTTTTCCAGACGATCATCATGCAGAGAAGACATAAAACGGCTTGTATCCGGCGGTTTGCCTTGCGCGTAATAGGCATATAGATAAGCAGCAATAGCTGCATGATCATCCAAGTTAAAGGCTTCTCCAAGATGCTCATTGACATACTGGGCTGCTTCATCATCCTGGAGCATCCAGGCGATCAGCTTGCGCTCAGCAGCATGGTAAGCCGGCAACAGATTGGGTGTAGGCACATGCCTATTTTGTTGCCTACCATTATTCCACCTTTTCGTGTTATTATCCCCATAATCCTCGTTATTTTTCATTGCTTCCCGTTCCTCGTTACATTCTTGCTTCAATGTCTCGAAGGATACATCAACTTCAGCCGCAAGTTCACGAAGATATACTTCACGCTCCGTCGGTGAAGACAGAGGAGCAATCAGTTTTACTGCTTCTTTGGAATAAGCGATCTGACCGCCGCCTTCTAGCAGTATATGGTTTTTTTTAAGGTTTATAAGCTTAAATTTTGTAGTTGTTACGGCACCGTCCACAATCTGGTTACGGAATCGTTCACCGCCGTGCTTTCGAATAAAATCATCCGGATCAAGTCCCTCAGGAATGAGCGCGATTTTCACCTGTAATCCGGCTTCCTCCAAGATGGGAAAGTTCTTCATGGCAGCGGCCTGTCCAGCCCGGTCGCCATCATAACACAGAATGACCTCATCACACATGCCTTTGATCATCAAAGCCTGATTTTCCGTAAGCGCCGTTCCCATAGCAGCGACACCATTCTGAACGTCCTGATCCCATGCAGAGATCACATCACCATAACCTTCAAACAAAATAACTTGTCTCTGTTTGCGTATTGCATTTTTGGCCTGGTGCAGATTGTAGAGAACACGACCTTTGTTGAACAACCGGGTTTCCGGGGAGTTCAGATATTTAGGCTGGCCTTCTCCCAATATACGGCCCGCAAATGCAATCGGCTTACCGCTCCTGCCATGGATGGGGAACATGATTCGGTCTCTGAACTTGTCCACATATCCGTGACCTTCACTTCGCTCTGAAAGAAGTCCGCCCCGCTCCATCTCTTCCAGCGGATATTCTCGCTTCTCCAGAAACTGTACCAGCGTGTCCCAACGATTGGGTGCATATCCAATCTGGAACTGATCAATCAATTTGTCACCAATACCGCGTGAGCGTAAATATTCCATGGCCGCCTTGCCATGCTCTGTATTTTTCAATAGAAAATGATACAGCTTCGCGGTCAGCTCATAAGCCTCCAGCAGACGTGCCGTCTCCGGATTCACATGAGCTGCTTCACGTCCCTGCCAGTCACCCATGGAGATGTGACTTTCTTCTGCCATCGTTTTGACAGCCTCGGGAAAGGATAATCCTTCGATTTCCATCCTGAATTTGATGGCGTTTCCGCCCGTGCCGCATCCGTAGCAATAGAAAATCTGTTTCTCGGGTGTAACAGTGAACGAAGGCGTCTTCTCGGAATGAAAAGGGCAGAGGCCTTTCATATACTTCCCCTGCTTGGTCAGATGTACAAATCGGCTTACCGTATCGACGATATCATGTTGCTGCAATACCGATTCAATAATACTTTCGGGTATACCGCCTTGTCCGTTACTCATCTCGGCCACCTTCATCTCTTCTAACACGTAAATATAATTCGATAAACTTACACATTCTCCTGCAAATCTTTCAAAAGTTTTGTCAGTTTATGTTGAAAAATTTCTCGATCCTGCTCTGTGAAGGGCTTTGGCCCCTTCCCATAATGACCTCGGCGTCTGGCTTTGGCCGCAGTATGGCGAGAATCAAGCATAAAATCAATATCCCGGTCATTAAATTCACGACCTCTAAACGACAGAACATAACAACGTTTACCAAGTGCAAGCGCTGCAAGTCCATAATCCTGGGTTATGACCACATCGTATGGCTTGATGTGATTTGCAATATACAGGTCTGCACTTTGATCACTGCGATCCACCTGCACGGTTCGTACGCCTTCTCCTCCTTGCAGCAAATGATCAAAGGAAGATACCATCAGCACAGGAATATTAAAAAGACGTGCGGTGCTGACAATCTCGGTCTTGACCGGGCACGCATCTCCATCCACAACGATGTGACGTATATTCAATTCACTCAAACCCAAACCACCCGGTTTCATAAAATAACTGCATAATGGTAATATACGACCTTTGCCATTCAAATTCCTTCTGCGTCCAATGGAGAAAAACAAAGTCTAAAATACGGAGCGGTTGTTTTAAGGCAAATTCTACAATCCGCTCCGTATATTTATACCCTCATGTATCCTTCTTTAATACTGATCATGTACAGCTGTCGTACTTTGTAACGTGAATTGCAGTTACAGCACAATTTAGCCTACCAATTTGGAGAAGTCTGCAAAACCTTTCAAATCCTGATCAATGGCAGCAAGCAGTGCAAGGCGATTCGCACGAATCGCTTCATCTTCAGCCATAACCATGACAGAATCGAAGAATACCGTAATCGCAGCCTTCCAAGCGGAAGCGGTAGCTAATGCTTCTTCAGCATTGTGCTTAGCGAGTGCATCACGATAAGCTGCATTCGTTTGATTCCAGGCATCAAACAGTTGACGCTCTCCATCTTCTGTAAACAGTTCAGGATGTACAGAAGCGTTGGATGCTTTGGCCGCCAGGTTTCCGACACGATTGAAGGACTCCACCGTTGTTTTGAACTCTTCTCCTGACAACACAGCTTTCATCAATGCCTCACCTTTAGGAACGATCGCACTGATATCGTCGAATCCGGAAGCAATGACCGCATCCACGACGTCATATCGTACCGTTTCGGACAGCAATTTTTTCACACGTAATGCGAAGAAGTCCTGCAGGTCTTTACGGACCTCTGCGTCAGCACGTTTCAACAGATTCATCTGAGCATGTACTTCAAGCGCAGCCCCAAATACATCGGACAAGGTCAGCGGAAGCTGATGATCCAGCAGTATTTGTACAATGCCCGCTGCCTGACGGCGCAGTGCATAAGGGTCCTGGGATCCTGTAGGGATAATATTAATAGAGAAGCAGCCTACAATCGTATCGATTTTATCTGCTGCACTAACGATGGCTCCAACAAGAGATGCAGGAGACTGGTCTCCGGCGAAGCGTGGCTGGTAGTGTTCAAATACCGCCTTGGCAACCTCTTCTTTTTCACCAGCTTTGCGGGCATAATCTTCACCCATTACACCTTGCAGTTCAGGGAATTCCCCAACCATCAGCGTCACAAGGTCAAATTTGCAAATATCTGCGGACCGGCTAACCGCCTGAGCTGTATCTGCCGATACCTGCAGCTTTGCAGCAAGACTATCAGCAATTTTACGAATGCGGCGTACTTTGTCCCCGACGGTACCGAGTTCTTCCTGGAACACGATGCTTTCGAGCTTGGACAATGCGTCCTTAATCTCCAGCTTCTGATCTTCCTCGTAGAAGAACTTCGCATCGGACAGACGGGCGCGCAGCACCTTTTCGTTTCCTTTTGCGATGACATCCAGTGAATCACTGCCCCCGTTCCGAACCGTAACAAAGTACGGCAGCAGCTGACCTTCCTGATTCAGTACCGGGAAATAACGCTGGTGCTCACGCATTGATGTAATCAGCACTTCCTGTGGAATGTTCAGGAAAGAGGAATCAAATGTGCCAAACAGTACCGTTGGCGTCTCAACCAGGAAAAGCACCTCTTCCAGCAAATCTTCCTTGATGGCGATATTCCAGCTTTTCTCGGCAGCCAGTGCTTCAATCTGGGACACAATCATCTGTTCACGTTCCTGAATATCTGCAATAACATGCTGGGTACGCAATACTTCCACATAAGCGGAAGGCTCGGTCACGACAGCTTCACTGCCCAGAAAGCGATGTCCGCGCGTAACGTTGCCTGATTTGACCCCCGTTACTTCAAGTTCAATTACTTCGGTTCCAAACAGCGCTACAATCCAGCGGATTGGACGAACAAATTTGAAGTCATAGGACGCCCAGCGCATAAATTTCGGAAAAGTCATCGCATGCAGAACGGAAAGCAGTCCTTCGCCAATCACTGAAGCCGTATCTACGCCTTTGCTGCTTTTGGTTGCATAAATGTATTCGACACCATTCAGCTCTCTGAATATGAACTGATCCGGTTCCACACCTTGACTGCGCGCGAATCCGAGCGCTGCCTTACTCCAGCTGCCGCTGTCATCCAGCGCAATTTTGCGAGAAGGACCTTTAACTTCTTCCTCCACATCCTCCTGTTTCTCTGCAACATTCTGGATCAGAACTGCAAGACGACGAGGTGTAGCATAGGCCTTAACTTCACCATAAGCAATACGGGATGCATCAAGCCATTTCACGATGCGTTCTTCAAGCTGTGCGATGGCTGCACGCATGAAACGTGCAGGCACTTCTTCCAAACCAATTTCAAACAGCAGATCTTTAGACATTCTCGGCTCCCCCTTTCTTGATCAGCGGGAAGCCCAGCTTCTCGCGCTCTTCCACATATGTCGCTGCCACTTGACGAGCAAGGTTACGAACACGTGTAATATATCCTGTACGTTCGGTTACACTGATCGCTCCCCGTGCATCCAGTAGGTTAAAGGTATGTGAGCATTTCAGCACATAATCATAAGCCGGGAATACCAGGTGCTGTGCTATTGCTTTGTTTGCTTCTTCCTCATACATATTAAAAAGAGTGAACAGCATTTTAACGTCAGAAACTTCAAACGTATATTTGGAATGCTCATACTCAGGCTGACGGAACACATCTCCATATGCGATGCCTTCTACCCACTCCAGATCAAATACATTTTCTTTTTCCTGTATGTAAGAAGCAAGTCGCTCCATACCATACGTAATCTCCACAGCAACCGGATTCGTCTCAATTCCACCGACCTGCTGGAAATACGTAAATTGCGTTATCTCCATACCATCCAGCCATACTTCCCAGCCCAGTCCTGCGCAGCCAAGCGAAGGGTTCTCCCAGTTGTCTTCCACAAACCGAATGTCATGCTTGAGCGGGTCGATACCAAGGCGGTTCAAACTTTCCAGATAAATCTCCTGAATGTTGTCCGGGGAAGGCTTGATAATGACCTGGAACTGGTGATGCTGATAGAGCCTGTTCGGATTTTCTCCATATCGTCCGTCAGATGGACGGCGGGAAGGCTCTACATAAGCCACTTTCCACGGTTCTGGTCCAAGTGAACGCAAAAAGGTCATCGGGTTCATCGTGCCTGCCCCTTTTTCCGTGTCATATGGCTGAACGATAATACAGTTATGCTCGGCCCAGAATTGCTGCAGCGTCAAGATCATCTGCTGAAAATTCATAATCATGCTCCTTTTCGGTTGGTTTGTTAGCAAGCGTAGAAGAAGTCAAGTCCATAATAAACAGCCCTCGCCCTACGCCTGATATACAGACGTAGGGACGAGAGCTGTTCCCGCGGTTCCACCCTACTTGGCCTGAGTCAAACAACACTTATTGTCTGCTCCGGCCCACTTTTCCGTGTCCATTCATGCTCCCGAGTGCCCTGTTCACAAACCGATTCAATCAGGCTTCCACCGTCCCTGACTCGCTTATCACTCTGAATCCAGCTTCCTACTTTCTCGTTCAATGCATGTCTCCAAAAAGAGAATTTATACTTTATAATATATAAAATCAAATATGAAGTCAATACAAATTTTAAGAGTTCTTTACACAAGTCATATCCCGTACTTCTCCATTTGATCCAGAAAAGAACGGGATTTAAGGTGAAGACCAAGCTGATGGTCCATAAAAGCCCGCATGACTTTTTTAATTTCATTACGGGTTGACTCACTCACTGATATATTTCCCAAACGCTGCAGGTCCAGCTGCCCAAACAAACGCAGCAGCTTTAACGTTTTTGAGCTGACAGCCATTGCCGGCGGATCAAAATGTTTGCATGCTCTGCACAGAACACCGCCGAGTCTGGGACTAATAAAAAGCTGCTCATCGGGCCGTTCATGGTTGCAGGAAATACATTCAAGCAGCTGCGGACCGTAACCAGCTGCCTGTAATATTTTCATCTCATACAAACTAATGATAATGGCAGGGTCCTTATCTTCCTTCAAGGCCTGCAGACAAGCTTTCAATTGTTTGAACCAGAACGCACCGGTCTCTTCATCCTGAAGCACCCGATCCAGCAGCTCACATGCATAGGAAGCATAAGCTGCCTTCACCAGATCCTCTCGCAGCTCATGATTGGATTCAATAATCTCGCCTGCATTCAGTGTGCCGAGACCTGTATTACGAAAATAAACATATTGACCATACGTAAACGGCTGCACCAGTGCAGCATGCCGACTTTTTGGCTTTTTCGCACCCCGGACGAGAACTCCTGCTTTTCCGCCACTTTCGGTACAAAGCGTAACAATTTTATTACCCTCGCCGTAGTCCATGCTGCGGATGACAATGCCTTCCACCCTGTATAGCATGCCTCGTCACCTAACCATTCCTGAATCAGCCTATCAAGCTTCAGCTTCTTCGTCTTCATTCACTTCCCTTGCAGTATCCGACTCCTGACCTGACGAGTTACACGTCTCGGTATATAACAAATAGGATTCAACATCCCCTGTCATCGCAAATACCTTCCATGAAAAATCCCGCATCGGAAATTCATCCTCTCTTCGGAAATGACGTCTGGTTCTACCCGATAGGATGGAGCCTTGCAAGGGAAACTATGTGTTGCAATTAATGGATATGAAAATCACGATCGTAGTCTCACGATTTCATACAGTTATTCACGTCCAAAACCAAGATCCCGCAGCACACGGTCCTGATTTCTCCAGTCTTTTTTCACTTTGACCCACAAATCCATAAAGATTCTGGAGCCAAGCAGATTTTGGATATCCTGACGCGCCCGCTTGCCTACTTCTTTTAACAAAGCTCCTTGCTTGCCGATGATGATGCCTTTCTGTGAATCACGTTCAACGAAAATAACGGCGGATATATAAACCACGCCATTATCCTGTACTTTCATGTCTTCGATCGTTACGGCGATAGAGTGAGGAACTTCCTCACGAGTCATTTGCAAAATTTTCTCACGAATCAATTCTGCGCATACAAACTGCTCAGGGTGATCCGTTACCTGATCGTCCGGATAATACTGCGGCCCTTCAGGCAAATACTTGCCGATCTGCTCAAGCAATGTGCTCACATTGCTGCCCAGCATCGCCGACACAGGCACGATTTCTGCAAAATCATGTAGCTTGCGATATTCTTCAATCAGCGGCAGGAGAGCTTCCGGTGCAATTTTATCGATCTTGTTCATAACGAGAATGACCGGAGTGCGCACACTTTTCAATTGCTCGGCAATGTAACGATCTCCGCCTCCCATGCCTTCTGAAGCATCGATCAGGAACAAAGCCGCCTCTACCTCACCAAGGGTGTTGAGAGCCGTTTCATTCATGTAGTCGCCAAGCTTGGATTGACGTTTGTGAATGCCCGGCGTGTCCAGAAATACAATCTGCTGTTCCTCGGACGTGTATACTCCATGAATTTTGTTGCGTGTGGTTTGCGGCTTGTCCGACATAATTGCGATTTTTTGCCCGATTACCTGATTCATCAAGGTAGACTTGCCTACGTTAGGACGTCCGATGATCGCGACAAATCCGGATTTGAATGCTTGCTTTTTCATATGGTCCTCCTCAGGCGCCTAGGCCTGGAATTTATTTTTTAACATTGTTCAGATCTGAGGGCCCAAAAGCCCATGGCAGCAACTCTGCCACTGTTGTTTCTAACAGGTCACCCTTTAAGTTTCCCAAAATGACTTTCATGTCTGGCTCACACAGCTCATACATGACTTGGCGGCATACCCCGCAAGGGGCAATTGGCCCTTCCGTATCTCCGACAATCGCCATCGCCTTAAAGCTGCGAGGCTTCTGTCCTCCTGCGATGGCACTGAACATCGCGGTACGCTCCGCACAGTTTCCTGGTGTGTACGCGGCATTTTCAATATTGCACCCATGGTGCACATGACCTTCACTATCGAGCAGTGCTGCACCTACCCCAAAATGGGAATATGGCGTGTACGCTTTCGTACGTGCCTTTATTGCTTCTTGCATTAACAAGCCATTGTCCATTTGTTTTTCTCTCCCTTAGGGTGTGTATAAACTGTGAGCTCATTTCGTTAAGCTGATTAGACCGTTTGGATTACACGGGCCACTCCGATGAAAGAACAAGCTTTCGATCGCTGTTATCCTCGGATTTTTCTGCATCACTTTTCCAAAGTGAAAATCCGATGATAAACGCGAGCGCTTCGCTTCTCCAGCTTTTTTCTGTCCTCTCCGTTAGGGTGTAATCTTCAACAGAAATCAGCTTAAAGGCAGATTCACACTTTATTGGTGTGTGTCGTTTAAAAATTCAAAGCTTGAAAACCCTTTTTGGATTACACGGGCCACTCCGATGACAGAACAAGCTTTCGATCGCTGTTATCCCCGAATTTTTCTGCATCACTTTTCCAAAGTGAAAATCCGGTGATAAACGCGAGCGCTCCGCTTCTCCAGCTTTTTTCTGTCCTCTCCGTTAGGGTGTAATCTCAACAGAAATCAGCTTAAAGGCAGATTCACACTTTATTGGTGTGTGTCATTTAAAGATTCAAAGCTTGAAAACCCTTTTTGGATTACACGGGCCACTCCGATGAAAGAACAAGCTTTCGATCGCTGTTATCCTCATAAGAGACCCAGCCAGGTCATCACAGGTTTCAGGAAAACAAAACATCCAATGATGACGGCGAACACCGCAGCCAGCAGTACGGCCCCGGCAGCGGTGTCTTTTGCCGCTTTTGCGAGCGGATGGATATGCGGCTGTGCCAGGTCAACGGCTGCTTCTACCGCTGTATTCATCAATTCCGTAACGATAACCATAAATACGGCTGTCAGTACAAACATCCAATCCGTTCCCGAAATGTTGAAAAAAAATCCGGCTCCACACATCAAAATGGCTACTCCAGTGTGAACTCTAACATTCCGCTGCGTTCGCAAGCCGTATGCAATTCCTTCCAGAGCATTCAGGAATACGAGACCCCAGGAGCGCCTTTTCATTATCGTGTCAACCCGGCTTGAGCAAGGACAGCTTCCTGTTTGCCCATCATTTCCGCTTCGCTGGCTTCATCCTGATGGTCGTAACCGAGGAGGTGCAGGAAACCGTGTACAAATAGAAATCCTAACTCACGCTCAAATGAATGCCCGTACTCCTCACTTTGCAAGACGGTGCGGGGAACGGAAATAATGATATCGCCAAGAACATCAGGCATTTCTTCCATTTCCTCGTCCTCATCAAGCTCATAGATAATATCCAGCTCTTCATCCACGGTTTCATTCATGGCAAAGGACAGCACATCTGTCGGACGGTCGATGCCTCGGTAATCACGGTTCAGCTCGTGAATCTGCTCATCGTTAACAAACGTGAGCGCAACCTCTCCTTCAGTGATTCCTTCTGCTTCACCGGCAATAGCCAGCAGCTGCTCGAGCATTGCGATCATCGGCTCCGTAATTTCTTTATCCTGTTGTTCATTATTCCATGCGAGGTTAAGACTCATTCCTTCATAACTCCTGTCTGCTCGTAATATTGATCAGCCGGCTTCAGGTGATGTCGGCTTCGGTTTCTTGATTTCTTCCGGATATTCGATTCTGGAATGGAAAATACCCATCACCGTTTCCTTCAGCGTTTTGGCGACGATATCCAGCTCACGCATCGTAAGATCACAATCGTTGAACTGATGATCATCGAGACGTCCCTTGATAATTTTTTCAATCATAGACTCTACCTGCTCCACTGTTGGCTTGCGCAGCGAACGAACCGCCGCTTCAACACTATCCGCTATACCCACAATAGCAGATTCCTTGGACTGTGCCTTCGGGCCAGGATAGCGAAAATCCTCTTCCGTGAAGTCCGGTTCAATTCCGGCCTCCTCCGCCTGACGCAATGCCTTATGGTAGAAGTAGTGCAAAAACGTTGTCCCATGATGCTGTTCGGCAATGTCACGAATTGGCTTTGGCAGCTTATAGTCCTTCTGCATCTCTACACCATCCCTTGCATGAGCAACAATAATAGACTTGCTCAGCTTGGGATCAATCGAATCATGCGGATTTTCCATATTGTTCTGATTTTCTATAAAATAGACAGGCCGCTTGGTCTTGCCGATATCATGATAATACGATCCGACACGACATAACAATCCGTTAGCCCCTATCGCTTCAGCTGCTGCCTCGGATAAGTTGCCAACCATAACGCTGTGGTGATACGTGCCTGGTGTCTCCGTAAGCAATTTGCGAAGCAAAGGATGATTGGGATTGGAGAGCTCCACCAGCTTGAGTGCGGACAAGATGCCAAATGACGTTTCAAAAAACGGCATTAATCCGATAACCAGAATTGCTGTAAGCACCCCGCCTGCAAAGGCATACCCAATGCCATATAACGCGGTTGTACGATTCCAGTCACCAGTATCAATCAGAGCCAGTGTAAATACAGCCAATGATCCAAAAAGGCAGACCATAATGGCACCCTTCAAGATGGTCGAGCGCTGACTCGCACGATGGGTAGCAAAGATCGCTACAAACGAAACAACAATGGCAAAGAAGCCAAGCTCAAAGTCGAAAAGCTGCCCCTGATGTGTATTTAGAATGATACTGGACAACAGTCCGATCAGGATGGAGCATACAAAAGCAAGTGTTGTATCCAGCAGCAACGCAATCAGCATGGCTCCCACGGCCACCGGAGCGAGAAAACCGATAAATGGTCGCTCATTTGTCTGAATCACTGCTGTGACATGCATAACTACAATTGTGATCATAAAAATAATAACAAGCATAAGCAGCTGCGCATTATTATATTTGAAATGTGTCCCGCTGCTCTGCTGAATAAACATCAAAATCGCCGCTGACAGCATACACGAGAACAGAAGCAGTCCCAGCTGCGGCCAGTAGTTAACTTCATTTTTCAGTAGATCATTCTCACTAAGCAGTGCATACAATTCGGGGGTAATCATTTCCCCTTTGGCTACCAGCGTATCCCCCTGTTTGATAAACACCGTAGGTGTATTTTCACGTGCCTGAACCTTCGCTTCCTTGGTGCCCTCTTCATCGTAAAAACGGTTGGCGGTAACTACCAGGCGTGTGAGCTCCTGCACCACTTCCCGCTGTGTACGTTTGCTGAGTGAGCTCGCACTGACCATCTCTGCCACTTTGGCACGCGCCGTTGTCGCCTCACTAACCTGATCAGTCATTAATCTGGCGACGATATTTCGCGCAACAGGCTTCATCTCCTGAATGTCATCCGAAGTCAGACGAGAGATTTTGATGTATGTCTCCTCAGGAATACGATAGCTCTGCTCCTGCACCACGTTTCGAATCTCTTCGAGCAGCGTGTCAGAGTATGTACCTGTTTTCCGATTATTATTAATAAAATTAGACACAAAATCCTTTTGACGCTGCGGAATTTCATCTCGGTAGATATCAATTTTGTCCTGACTTGAGATCTGATCATCCTGATTCAAACGATCGATACGGTCAAGCAGCGTGGTCATCAGGTTTTCGTTACGCATCGTCACGATCTGATATATCGGCTGTACTCGTTCGGCTGCTTCTTCCTGAGCCTTGAGTGTAGCCTTGTTATTCGGAATCTGCATTGGCGCAGCAATGTCCACTTCACTGCGTGTCCCTTCCTGAATATCATATCGTTCAGGTAACAGCTTTGAAGATAGACTTATATAAAAGAGAAGCACTAAAAACAAAAAGAGAAGATAGCGTGCCCACACGCTATACTTCCATCCTGTCGCTCTATTCTGAAAAGATTTGCCTTTTGACATTTCTTTCGAGGTCACTTTAGACAATCCCTTTCTATGCTTGATTTTCTGCGGCGTTGTTGTAAGCTACGATAATTTTCTGGACAAGAGAATGCCGGACAACATCCTGCTCAGCGAAATGCACAAATCCGATTTCCTGAACTTCACTCAGAATTGCACTCGCTTCCACCAGTCCTGATTTTTTGCCGCGCGGTAAATCAATCTGGGTTACGTCTCCGGTAATGACCATTTTGGAGCCAAAGCCGAGACGAGTCAAAAACATTTTCATCTGTTCAGGCGTTGTGTTCTGCGCTTCATCCAAAATGATAAAGGAATCATCCAGTGTACGCCCGCGCATATAAGCCAGAGGAGCGATTTCAATCAATCCGCGTTCCAGAGCCTTCGCCGTCTGCTCCTGCCCCATCACATCGTAGAGCGCGTCATACAGCGGTCTCAGGTACGGGTCTACTTTCTCCTGAAGATCCCCCGGAAGGAATCCCAGACTCTCACCCGCTTCAACCGCAGGTCGTGTCAGCACGATGCGTTTCACACTGCCTTCTTTGAGCGCGGCTACAGCCAGTACAACAGCCAGATAGGTTTTGCCCGTTCCGGCAGGTCCGATCCCGAATACGATATCTCTCTTTTTGATCGTTGTGACATAGTGCTTCTGTCCAATCGTTTTTACACGAATCGGCTTCCCGCGGAATGTCGTTGTAATTTCACCCTTGAATAGATCCAGCAGCTGTTCTGCACGCAAATCCTTGGCAAGCTCGATAGCATACAGGACATCTCGTTCAGTTAACACATACCCGTTACGGATCAATTGTAATAAAACATCAAATAATTGTTCAAGTGATTCTACATGCTGCGCAGTACCAAAGATATTAATCTCCGCTTCGCGTGATGCGATCTGGGCAGGAATTTCGTTCTCAATCAGTTTCAGAAAAATATCTTGGGGTCCGAATAGTGCTTGACCCTCTCCCGCACTCTGGAGCGAGATTTGTATGCTGCGTGTTTGCTCTGACAAATATCCTCATTCTCCTTGACTATGGACTAACGGAAGTTCTTCCGCGATGTTCTCTTCCACTTCAAATAATACTTTCATATAAACTTTACCATTCTCTTTCTTCTCATGCAAAATTTTTTCACTTAAAATTTTCGTTCCCTTGCCGTTTTTGGCTAAAATATCGTTTCGCGCCCCCTCCAAACCTTTCGTTTTGGCCCAGGTCACCGTCTGTTCTTCCTGATGAAAGCTTGTTTCCATATCCTTCTCCGTCATCCATCCCATAGGCAGGTTGAAGGAACGCCATGTCAGCGGCTTGTGATAGGTCTCCGTATCATATGACTTGAAGGGTGTATTTCCATAACCCCATAATTGAATAGCCCAATCCCCCAGCACCACATAAAATCGCTCTTTGCTCTCCCCCGTCATCGTTTGATGTTTCTGAAGAAGCGGCACCTGGATATCATACTCCCGCCATACCATTCCACGAACTTCTCCTTTGGCCACAATCGTTTTGGTGTTCTCCTCATCACCGAGAATACCCGAGATCAGCACTTGTCCTTTCTTCACACGCATGTCCTTCTGCACAACAGGTCGTCCCTGTTCTGCATAAATCCGGGTGACTACAGCATCCGATTTACTGATGAGATGTCTGGGGCTCAGCAAAGGCTCACGCTTGGGCTGTGCCGACTCTACCACCTGGATGGTGACACTTGTCCCCTCTTTGGTTACGCCAACCCAGGTTACATCCGGGAGCGCAAGGGCCAGCTGCCTTGAGAGCTTGTCCTGACTTCCCATTCGAAATGACCATTGGAGAGGATAAATGCCTTCCTTTTTAGCTGCGGCCAGCACTTCATCTGTCGGAATTCTCACATTGCCTTTAACCTCCACATTCCAGACCATAGAGGATAATGCAAATAACGCTGCCATAAAAAACACCATGCCCAAGACAAAAAACTTCCTGCGCAGGAGGCGAGCCGCAAAAAAGGGAAAACCGCTGCGATGCGTGATTTTCACCCTGCAGCCTGTCCCTTTTACGATGGGACGCAGTCTGAAAAAATGCGGAAGCAATATGCTCATCTCCGCCTGGCGTCCATCCTGCGCACGTAAATCCCATACACTTAGTCTCTGTTCAGTGATCATGTTGATTAACGTCTCGATATCTCCGCCTGTAACCTTAATCCGCACGGCGCCTCGCAATTTATACAGACTTGGCTGCTTCATTCGTTCCCCTCCACTCCATTCATATGAATATCCAGAATCGTACCTTCTACAGCTACTTCATCCGGCAAAATGTTACGTATAACCAAGGCACTGCCTTTGATCTCCAATTGGCCTTGTGACAGGGCGAGCACGATGCGATTCGGCGTGAAATGAATCACACCCCGATGATTCTCTATATACAGCTGCTTGCTGCCGATCAGGGTTAACCGTGGCATATCATAAAGCACATCCTGCGGCAGATCGAGCACCTCACTGGTCCATCTGCGCAGCTTGCGGCTGATCCGGGTCATTCGAAGGTCTTCCCCCTTCCTCTACAGTTCAACTTATGCGCAAATTCAGGGAATTATGAAGAATCGGTGAGCGGTTAGGTACTTATTTTGCAGAAAAAACAAGCATACGAAAAAAGCCTTCTCCGGGAGCACATTACTCACCAGAAAAGGCTTCGTTTCAACTTTCACTTAAAAGGTTTATCTGAACGTTTACTCTAAAGGCTTCATATCGGCATTCATCGGATCACTCACCACAAACTACAGCTTACCTCTTGTACCGAATGGCTGCTTCGCGCGCGGAGCACCAAGCACCTCTGCCCAAAGCACACCTGTGCGAATATCCTCGGCACGAAGACGCGAGCTGCCTGAATCCGAAGTATCCGTATCTTCTACACTTGAACCCGACACAGCAGGAAGACCTCCTGAGGAAATACGATTCAGTCTATCCTGAATTAGACGTTGCTGCTCTTCCATCTTGCGCATCTGCTCATCCACCGAGCTGCGCATGCTGTCCAGTGACTGTTCACGACTGAAATCATCCCCTTGGCGAGAGGATGCAGCAGGCTCGGAGTAAGGCTGATCATAACGCTCATCATATTGGTCATCATAGCGCTCATCGTCATAGCGTTCATCATACTGTTCCTCATATCGACGGTCATCCGCTCTGGATGGCTGCTGCGGAGGAGCATTGTCTACGCGACGATTGCGGTCTTCACCGCCGCCAAATGTTGGCATTCCGTTACCAGGACGCTTCTGATTCGGATTGGCCGACTTACCCAGCTTGCCCAGGAATGAAAAAAGTACAAAGGCCGCAACGGCTACCACATACAGATTATTAAATATCCATTCGAATAGGCTCATATGCATTCACCGCCTATCTTCCGTTTTTGGAATCACCCTGATCGCTGGAATTCGAACCTTCAGCAGGTTTTCCCAAAGTACTGCGCATCTGAGTATCTGCTTCAATGTTTTTCAGATTCATATAATCCATCACGCCAATTTTACCGCTACGGAGTGCTTCAGACATAGCAAGCGGTACTTGAGACTCGGACTCTACGACACGCGCTCTCATCTCAACAACGCGCGCTTTCATCTCTTGCTCTTGGGCTACGGCCATCGCACGACGCTCTTCCGCTTTTGCCTGTGCAATACGTTTATCGGCTTCAGCCTGCTCGGTTTGCAAGAAGGCACCAATGTTTTTACCTACATCTACGTCCGCGATATCGATTGACAAAATTTCAAATGCAGTACCCGCATCAAGCCCTTTGGACAAAACGGTACGAGAGATCAAATCCGGGTTTTCCAAAACGTCTTTGTGAGAATTCGAGGAACCGTTCGTACTTACAATACCTTCGCCGACACGGGCGATAATCGTTTCTTCACCAGCACCACCGACGAGTCGATCAATGTTGGCACGCACCGTAACACGCGCTCTGACTTTTACTTCAATACCGTCTTTGGCAACCGCAGATACGATCGGCGTTTCAATAACACGCGGGTTAACACTCATCTGCACGGCTTGCAGTACGTCACGACCCGCAAGGTCGATCGCTGCGGCACGTTCGAATTCGAGTGGAATATTTGCACGCTGTGCAGCAATAAGTGCGTTTACAACGCGGTCAACGTTACCACCCGCCAGGAAGTGACTCTCGAGCTGATTAATATTCAGTCCAAGACCTGCTTTTGTTGCTTTGATTAACGGGTTAACAATTCGGCTAGGGGTTACACGTCTCAATCTCATCGCGACCAGTGTAATAATACCGATTCGTACGCCGGATGCGATGGCCGAAATCCAGAGCATAACCGGGAAAAAACTGAAAAATACGCTCAACACGATAATAGCCAGCACCGCGATGAGCAGAATCGTAATCATTGGGTCCATAAATTAAATTCCTCCGTTTGCAATAATTTTTTTTGAAAAAAAGAGCATCAGAACTGACGCTGTACACATGCGCTGCTGAAGCATGCTTCCACCCTATTGCCCGCATGTCGGCAATGTGGTTATGTACACGGCCGAAGCGATCATCTCACTTCGGCCATTGCAGAATTACACAGGCAATGCCTGTTGTACAACAATTCGGGTACCTTCCGCTTTGATTACGATAATTGGCGTATCCACAGGAATGAAGCCGCCATCCGTAACCACATCGATCCGTTCACCATCAAACATCGCCGTGCCTGCTGGACGAAGCGGAGTCAAACTGATGCCCTGCATGCCAATCAGCTCCTTGCGCTCTGTTGCCGAGGAATACCCGCGATCAGTAGACAATCGCTCACTTAATATAAACCGGTTCCATATTCCTCTGTCTTTGAACACAATCGCAATGATGGCTACAACGACAAGTGCGGCTCCAAAGGCAATCCCAAGAGATACAAAGGCATCACTTGTATCATAGGCTGCCCGTACTACACCAGCCACCAGCGCAATCGATCCCACAATGCCCAGAATACCAAAGCTTGGGATAAACATCTCCAGAATCATCATCACGAGCCCGATCGTAAATAATACCCATGTTTCCGCTCCGGCAAACCCCGCAATGTAATTGCCAGAGAAATAAAGAACAAAACATACAATACCAACGATTCCCGGTACGCCAAAGCCAGGAACGATAAGCTCAATGATGACACCGGCAATACCGATAAACAGCAATATCGTCATCACAATCGGATTGGTCAGAAAAGTGGAAATGTTCTCCGCAGTCGTGCGTTCCATCTTGAACACATCTCCTTGACCATACCCAAGCCAGCTTGCCGCTTCTTCCGGTGTATTGCTGATATGATCCGCATATCCTACCTTCAGCGCTTCTTCAGCGGAGAGAGCAATAATTTCACCTTTTTGCTTGGTTTTATTGATCTCCGGCATCTCGACTACGATGTTGACATCCGTCATGCCTGCCGCAATATCACTATCCCGACCGCTCTTCTCGGCAGCTCCCTGCATTTTGCTTTTCCAGAAGGCTACCAGCTTCGGATCATCCACATGTTTGCCTGTGCTATCCACCATGGCAGCAGCCCCGATCATACTTCCGGGCGACATTACTATCTTATCTGCATTCAGCGCTAAAAAACTCCCGGCTGACGCAGCATCACCGCGAACAAATGCCACGGTTTCGATCGGGCTTTCTTTAATCATCAAACCGAGCTTTTCAGCTGTATCGACACGGCCTCCCGGCGTATTGATATCGAGAACGATCAAGCCAGCGTTCATTTTCTCTGCTTCCTTGAATCCGCGCTCCATAAATTTGCCTAACCCCTGCTCGATTGGTTTATCAACCGGAATAATATATACGGCGCCGCTTTTTTCAGCTGCTTGCGCTGACGGTATTCCAATCCAGAGAGGAAGCAAAAGCGTCAGCAGCATCAAGAGCAGCATGGACCCCGTAAGCTTCTTCCGGCGCTTTCCCTTCACAATAGTCCCTCCTTTTCCAATAATGTTATACTGTCCAGCTTATGGTATTTATTACGCACAAAGCAAGCTTGCGTTTCAAAAACTTTAAATTATATTTGAATGCATACGTAAATGCAAGAAATATATACCCATAATCATGAATAAAACCCATTTTCTATAATTAGTTATGTATTTTCAGTGAAAAACACTGCGAAACCATTGAAAAAACACCCCCTGACAAGTCAGGAGGTGTTTATAGAATTTGCTTTATTGCAGAAATTGTTGAACTGCTTGATTAACCAGTTTGCCGTCCGCTTTACCTTTTACTTTAGGCATAAGGGCCGCCATCACTTTCCCCATCTCTGCTTTCGAAGAAGCACCGGTTTCCTGGATGGTCTGCTGTACAATAACTTTAATTTCTTCTTCGGTAAGCTGTTCAGGAAGATACTGGATAAGTATTTCAATTTCCGCTTCGGCATTTGCCGCGAGTTCTTCGCGACCTGCTTTGCCAAATTCCTGGAGGGCATCTTTGCGCTGTTTGATTTCACGACTCAGGATATCAAGCACTTCGTTGTCATCCAAATCTCTTTTCAAATCTATTTCAAGATTCTTGATCGTCGAACGAATCAACCGAATGGTGGAGAGTCTGAACTTGTCCTTACTCTTCATCGCTTGCTTCATATCTTCGTTCAATCGTTCGCTAAGATTCATGTAGTTAAAATCCTCCTAAAACTTTCTCTTACGAGCAGCCTCGGACTTTTTCTTGCGCTTTACGCTTGGCTTCTCATAATGCTTACGTTTCTTCACCTCAGCCAATACGCCATCTTTAGCGATGGAACGTTTAAAGCGACGAAGTGCAGCATCAATAGTCTCGTTTTTGCGAACTTTAGTTTCAGACACCAGTTTTCCCTCCCTCCGACCAGACCGTCCAAGAGCAATAACACGGTTCATCATCTTTCATTATAGGCGAAAGGCAATAAAAGTGTCAACCTTAACGTGATCCCTTAATATTAGCTGAGCCGCAGCAGTTTTTCAAGTCCAAAACAAGAAAAGTTGCTAAATTGCATTCTTCTGGCTCTTATCGATGTGAATCAGACAAACTTGTGAGCGCGCCCATACGAGCACCGCCCAGCAAATGATAGTGTAAATGATGCACAGTCTGCTCTCCGTCGCGGCCGCAATTGTTAATCAGGCGATATCCCGATTCCTTGATTCCAAGCCGGTTTGCCGCCTCCTGTGCAGCTGCATGCATCTCCCCGATCAAGGGCAGATCTTCTGCAGTTACGTCATTCATCGAAGTGATGTGCTTCTTCGGAATGACCAGCACATGGGTTGGAGCCGCTGGCTGAATGTCATGAAAAACGATGACATGATCATTCTCCAATACTTTGTTGGAGGGAATGGTGCCCTCTACAATTTTGCAAAACAAGCAATCCATCGTACAATCCCTCCTTCCTTTGAGTTCAAATTATGTATTCCTTTATATCATACTAAAAGTAAAATGCTACGTCCAATGCTGCCCCGTCACGATTTAACCAGTTGATCTAGGGTGTGTCTGAAAACGCTGAAGGATGCAGAGTTTGCCGAATTTTCGTTCCAAGTCAGGAAGTTTACCGCAGGCGTGCCGGGGCACGCCAAGGGAAAATGAGGCAGCAGGGGGCGAAAAGGTGGTAAAAGATGCACTTCAGCAGGTTTCAAGACACGCCCTAAATAAAATACTCCGTTTCATCCGTTTTCCGGCTGTATGTCAGTTCCCCCTGTTGTATGGAAAAAGAAAAGCCACACCCTGAGGCCAACAATGCTCTTGACCGGGTATGACCTTGATTAAGTTTTCTTGTTTGCTTGGTCAGCTTTTGTGCATACTTTCTCCATATCTGATGCAGCTATAATTCCGCAATGCTTAATAATAAGGCAACAGCGTTAATGCCGTAAGCGCAAATAAAGGCAGTACGAGCCTGTTAAAGCGTCTCCGTCCATATCCATAATACGGGTACGGACCAGGATAGCCATATCCAGGATAGAACCCGCGGGCTTGAGCCGCCGGATAATGAACAGCAGGCATCATATTCGGCCCCATGTTGGCATGGGCTGCCATAACTTCGTTTCCAACCGGAACTGCCAGATAAATCATCTCATCATCCACATTCTCTACAATGCCATCATAGTACGAACCATCGTTCATCTGAATACATACGTACCGATGGATGTGATCCTTACACAGTTTCTTTGCTTCTGCTTTATCCACATTTAACGCCTCCCAGTTCAGCTCTTCTTCTCCCTTCATCGTATTCAGAACTGGGCGAATTGACACTGCTTCGCCGGATTTGAAGCAAGCAGTATACCCTAAGGTGCATCAAGTGAATTAATTAAGTAAGCATTATATAAAGCAATTAAGGGAGCATTAAATAATGTAATTAAGGAGGAACTATATAAGTTGAACTAAAGAATGTACACAATCCACTCCAATATACTCATCAATCCAGGCACATTAGTCCAATATCGTCCATCGCTCATGGCAAGTGCAAGTCTGCCACCCTCTACTGCGAGCGCTAACGATCAGGAGAAGCCTTATTTCGGCATATTCGGGCTTTGGAAAATTCTAACGATCCCCAGAGACGCTATTCTGCTGAAATCAGCTTGATCAGGCTCATTTTTCAGGATTTCGAATGGAATAAGCTTCCTGGAGATCGTTAGAATTCAAATGTCCCCGATTCAGGGAAAATAAGCTCTATGGAGATCGTTAGCCTTCCCTCTTCGACTTAAACAGCCTACCAAGGCTGGTATCTTGCCCCATTACAGCGATCTTTGACGATCATGGATCGTTAAGCGGCATAATGTCGTTTCTTTAGTTTTATATATATAATTAACACGATCCGTAAAAAACAGCATAAAAAAGAAGCCCCTCGTGAGCGGGCTTCGGGAGAAGTCCGGCTGCGCGGACATCCATACAGGAAGCATTCCTGAACAGATGTCCGACGGGGGGCTTAAAGCAAGTTTGTCGGCTTAACTGTAGTATAACAGCGGGTTGAACCTGTATCTGTGATGTAACTCACTTGTTCTGCATGTCAGTAAAAAAAGAAACTATTTTACAAATTGGCAAGTTACAGGAATGCCAGTCTACAAACTTTCCAATACGACTCGAGAGCCCGCACCGGCGTCTCCAGCCGGAATGACGACCAGTTTACGCGGCAAGCGCGCACGAAGCTCGGGAACGTGACTGATAATGCCCACGGCCAGCCGATCGTCATGCAGTTTCTCCAATGAGGTAATGACTGTATCAAGCAGCTCCGGGTCCAAGGTGCCGAAACCTTCATCCAGGAAGAAAAATTGCAGTGGATATTGTCCGCGCAGCTGAATCTGTGCTGACAGTGCCAGCGCCAGCGACAAGGAGGTTAAGAAGGTCTCTCCTCCAGACAATGTGGACACCGGACGTTTGACTCCGCCATTGGCATCGTCACAGATCACAAAGCCGCCGCCGGAATCCACCTCCAGCGAATACCTCTGCTTGGTCAGGAAGCGAAGACGCTGGGATGCCGCATGGCTGACCTGCATCAGCTGCTCCTCCGCAATGTACTCTACGAATGCATTGCCCCGGAAAGCTGATTGCAGCTTGCTTAACAGCTCCCCTTGATGGCTGACCTCCAACCGTCTCGTCTCCAGCTCTGTCCAGCGCACATGCCGCTGCTGCACATCCTCCAGGTCACGTTCGGCACGCGCCTTCGCCTGCAGGGCAGTTTCATCCTCCATTCTGGCCTGCTTCAAACGCTCTGTGCATGATGTCCACTGTTCCTCGGTGACTACCGCGCCATCCAGCTTCTGCTCCAGTTCACGCAGGTGGGAAGCCAGTTCCCGCTCGCGTTCTCGATGAAGCTGGATTTCCTTTTTCAACCGTTCCGCATCCTCGGCTGGCATAGCCGCCTGTGTAACCGCCGTATCCGTCTCAAACGGGGACTGTTCCAGCAGTCGCTGCCAACGTTCCTGCGCCAGTTCAAGCTGCTCCAACGCTGAAACAGCCGCCTGCTGAGCCATAACATCCCGCTTCGCCGAATCCTGCTTCAGTGCGTCCGCTTGCTTGAAGCGCTGTTCAGACATTGCTGCGATTCTGCGCAGCTCGTCCAGACGCGCCTGTGTCGCACGAATCAGATCTTCTACGCGCTGTTCACCGACCCACTGGCGCAAACGCTCTTCTTTCTCGGCAAGCAGCTTGCTGCTGCCCTGCCATTCGGTCTGCCACTGGATCAGCTGCTTGTCCAATTCTGTCAGCTTCTGCTGCAATGACTGGACAAGCTGCTCCTTCTCTTCAAGGAACGTCACGCTTTTGGCCAGACGTTCCTTGATGTCTTCGGCGCGTGCATCGCGCTCCTGCATCGCTTGATAGAGGCCCGCGGCCTCCGCTTGGGCGATGTCAGGCAGCTCTGCGGCCCAGCGGCCCTGCAATGCAGTCGCGGCGGCTTCGCTCTCGGCCAGCTTGCGCTCCGCCTGGGCGAGCCCGGCACGGCCGGCCTCTTGCGCAGCTGCCGCTTCCATGCGGCGCTGCTGCGCGCCCGAAGCCGCCTGCAGCAGCGCGGCGGCTTCGCCTTGCAGTGGCGCTGCTGCGGCAGCCAGCGCCTGCGCGGCTTCGCGCAGCGCAGCGGCACGCGCCGCCCAGCCCGCCGGAGATCGCCCATCTTCGGGCGATCCGGGGGGCTCGGGCTCCGCTGCCGCAGGCGCGGCCTCGGCTGCGGCCGGGGCATCGCCGGCCGCGGCGCCGAGCTGCGTCAGCAGGCTGCGGCGTTCGTGCAGCTGCTGGCGCAGCCCGAAGCGCAGCTCCTGCAGCTCCGCGTGCAGGCTGCGCAGCAGTTCCAGGTCCGCATCGTCTGCGTGCGGACCTTCTCCCGGCGGCGCAGCCGGGAGCGGGTGGTGTGCGGAGCCGCACACCGGGCACGGCTCGCCATCGCGCAGCTCGGCGCGCAGGGCGGTGGACAGCCGGTGCAGCTCCTGCTCACGCATCGTGCCGCGCAGCTGCTCCTCCGCCCGGGCCAGCAAACTCTGTTCGCGGCTGATATCCTGCTCACAGGCAAGCAGGGCCTCAACCCCCGCTGACGCCTGTTCCACCAATTGCTGCCGCCGCTCGGTCAGGCGTCTTTCCTCCGCGGCCGCTGCTTCCAGCTTGTCGGCCCCCTGCTGTGCAGACAGCTGATATGCCTGCATGTCTGCTCTATGCTGCTTTACCTGTTCCGCCGCCGTATCCATGCGATGCTTCAGCTCAAGCGCTGCTTGCAGCTGCCTGCGTTCCTCGGACTTCACTTCGTTTGGCTTCAGGCTCTCCTGCAGCTCTTCACGCCGTTTGCGTCCGCGCAGCTGCAGCTCACGCTCCTTATCCAGCTGCTGACCAAGTGTGGTCTGTTCAGCCTGTCCTTTCTCGATCAGCTGTGCAAGCCGGGAACAATCAGCCTGCAGACTGTCACGCTCCCGCTGCAGCTCCTTGGCCTGCTCAAGCTGGTCCAGACGCAGCAGCAGCTTGGGCTCCTCTGCGGTTAACTGCTTCCTTGCTTCCTCAGCCTGTTCAGCTTCCTGCACTGCCAAACGTTCATGCTCTTCGGCCTGTTGCCGTGCAGCTTCTGCTTCCAGCTGCCGCTGCTTCCGCGCCGATTCCGCATCACGTACCGTTTGAAGGGCGGGCAGCATCACTTCGGCTGCTCCCGAAAGCTTCAGACGGGCTTCATCCGACTCAACCTGCGCTGCCTTGGATTGCAGCACCTGCTGTTCCTGCATTCGTGCTTGCTTCTCCTGACTCAGCTCTCGAATTCGGCCTAATTGCTCCGCCTCTTTCGCTGCCATATCCAGCGCTTTCCGAGAGGTATCGGCATGTTGAACCGCTGCCTGAAGCAGCCGTTTCGTTTCTTCAAGCGTTTCTTTGCTCGCATTGCCCAGTCCCTGCTGCTCCGCAGCGATAGCCTGATGAGCCATGTCATTATCCTTGACCCTGCGACTTAATTTGATCGCAAGCTGATCACCATACTTTTCCAGATGGAATAAACGCTGCAGCATCTGCCGCCGCTCACTGCCCTTGAGCGAAAGAAATTCAGCAAACTTTCCTTGCGGCAAAACAACCGCTCTGGTGAAATCGTCCATTTTCAGACCGATCACATCTTCCACACACCGGTTCACTTCCGCCAGCTTGTCGGCAAGCACCTGATCCTCACCGTCAATCGTCTCAATGAACTTGCTGACGGTATTGCTAACAGACACCTCGTTGTTCCGTTTGAAGCGCCGTTCTACCCGGAATCTTCGTGCCCCCTCTGCCGAAGCAAGCTCAAACGTAAAAGCAACCGAAAGCGAATCCTCGGCATGATTCATAATGCCCTGAGTCCCGTTTACAGCCCGTTCTACCTTGCCATACATTGCAAGTGTGATTGCATCAAGCAGAGACGATTTCCCGCTGCCCGTTGGCCCGAAAATACCAAAGAGCCCTGTCTCCGTCAGTACAGTAAAATCAATCTCCTGCATCTCCCGATAGCTTTGCAGCCCTGCAACTTTCAGTAAAATCGGCTTCACCGGCCTTCGACCTCCTCGCGCACACCTGGCTCGTCTTCATCCACGAGCTCGAGGAACAGCTGCACCAGACTGTCTTCCGGCTGTGCTCCTCCCGTCTGACGCTGATAAAATTTGCGAAAAAGCTCATGTACAGGCAGCTGTGAACGCTGTTCCATCAGCCCTGCCGCCTCCATCTCGGGATATACCGGACGAATGTGGATGATGCCCTCATGAGCTTTCCGCAGCTGCTGAATTTCCTTGAGTGACATCGCATCCTCCAGCCAAACCTCCATATCAATGTAAGCCTTGGAATCCCGTCCCTCATCCAGCCAGCGGTATACCTCTGCCAGCCCTCCGCGTGCCTTCCAGCGAACAAGCGGATTGCCACAGGTCAGAAGCACCTCCTCCACCTGCGCCTCACCGCCCGGCGTGAGATCCACCATCGTAATCGACTTGCTCTGCCCCGCTTCCGAGAAGCTGTAGGCCAGCGGAGAACCACTGTATCGAATGACACCTTCGCCTTTGACCGCCTGTGCCCGATGCAGATGTCCCAGCGCAGTATATTGGGCACCAATCTCCAGAGAGGAAGGGTCCACGGTATACGCACCGCCAACCTGAATCGGACGTTCCGAATCACTTTCTACACCGCCAAGCACATAAATGTGACTCATAGCCAGATTCACCGTATCCGGTCGAAACGAAGCCGCTAAACGCTTCATCAGCATACCTACCCTGCGGCTGTAGGCTTGCCGAAGCACATTTTCATCGCCATCCGTTGCTAACAGCTCGTTTAATCTCGCTTCCGACGGATAGGGCAGAGCCGCAATCTGCGCAGTCTCGCCAGTTCGCCGGGCATGAATAGTCACAGCTTCCGATACGGGTGTACCTACCAGCGTAATCCCCTGTCTATTCACAAGCGGAGTGACTGAAGCTACCCGCTCCGGCTGATCATGGTTACCTGCGATAACAACCAGAGGTCTGCCATTCTCCGTCAGACGCGCTGCCGCTTCATAAAACAGCTGCTCCGCCGAAGCAGGCGGATTCACCGAATCATATACATCTCCAGCCATCAATATGGCATCTGCCTGCTGCTCATCCGCCAGTCTAACGAGTTCATCAACGAAGTCCTCCTGTTCACGAAGCCTGCTTCGCCCTTCCAGCGTTTTTCCCAGATGCCAGTCCCCTGTATGCAAGATACGCATGGTCCGTTCCACCTCTTTCCCCTACATCATCTATCATTCGCATCTTAAATCTAGCGTTTTCTACCATCATTAATCTATCGTTTTGTATCATCAATAATCTATTATTTTCTACCATTTGGAAAAAGCGAGTTCCGGAACATCCGGGAATAACAGCACTTTTCCATGTTATCTCCTTAATCGGAAGGCTCGGTTTCATCGTGCCAATCTCTTTTGTGCAGCTTTTATAGCAAAAGCTTTTACAACTTGACCGCATGAGCGCCATCGAAAAAATAAAGCCATATATGGTCGACCTTACGGCCCAGTATATCCTGAATCGCCCGTGCGTAGAGCTGCAGCTGGAAACGATAGTTTTCAACTAGCGGCTTCAGACCTCCGCGGTGGTCCAGCACCCGATCTGTTTTATAATCCAGCAAAACAAGCTCGCCGTTCACTTCATATAGACAGTCTATAATACCTCTGACAAGCACGATTTCGTTCTCAAGCACTGATTGGACGCGGTTACTCTCACCAGACAGCTCCTGCTCCTCGCTCTGACGCAGTTCACGAAGCCACTCCTGCGGAGATTGATGTGCCGGAAGCCCATACGTAAATGGAATCTCTCTTCTGACCCATGATGCATGGAGCAGTTCCCTGCCTGGTTCAGTATCAAAAAAGGACGTCAGCTCGCTTCGGTCTATCGCCTCCACTTGATAAGGCAGCAAAATCTGAAGAGAGACGAGACGTGCAATCGTCTGTTCAACAACCTCTGTATCCACAACGTTCACTTCTACAGGGAGATGCTGCATCAGCGTATGATACACGGTTCCCCGTTCCGTACCCGTCAGCTGTCTCTCCCCCATGAACTTGGGACGGCGCAAATGCAACTTGAATGAATGGTTCGTCTCCGACATATTCTGGGCTGTTGCACCTGCTGTATCCTGCTGTTCCAGTATTGCTTCAATCGGTTGTGTTTTTATTGCCTCTCTCTGTTGTTTCTTTATCTCTTCAATCGGCGGTTCCTGTATCTCTTCTATTGGATGTTCCTGCATGTCTTCCATTTGAAATTCTTGCATTTCTTCTGTCTGAAATTCCTGCATGTCTTGTATAAGAGCATACGAAGCATACTCCTGAACAGAGGACAGGCTCTTGATCTCCGTTACCGACGTGCTTGCCGCCACTTGAGAAGCTGATTCATACGGATAAGTCCAGGAAAGCCGACGATCAACCTCACGCAGCAGGGCATGTTGGTCATGATTAGGCAGCCTCTGTTCATGCGCCTGCTTCTCATCCGGAACCAGATCATGCATGTTCATCTCGTCAACGTGCATGTGAATACCTGTGTTTGGAGCTGCTTCTCCTAGTCTGACTGGCTGCATCTGTTCCAGAGCTGCCTTGCGCTCTCTACGCAATTCGTTTAGTCCGTCTTCATCGTCTTCGCTCTGTACATGATCTGTATTCAAATTACGTGACACCTGATCTGCTGCAGTAATCCGGATGTTCCAGCGTGATTCATCACTCACAAGACAAGCTGAATAAGTGTCGCGATCCCCTGCAAGTTCGCGCAGCACAGCAGCATCAGGGTGCCTGATCAATGCTGGTCCAATCCAGTCCAGATAGCTTCGTCCAGCAGCAAGCAAATAGTCCGGCAGAGCCAGCTCCGGGCTATCTTTGACCTGAGACCAGGCCTGCGCCTTTTTAGCGGCGTCCTTCACCGTACCAACCAGAATCATCTTTTCTTTTGGCCGGGTTAACGCCACGTATAATACACGCATCTCTTCTGCAAGCAGTTCGAACTGAGCACGCCGTCTGATGGCCAGATTGGCTAAAGTCGGATACGCGACCCGGTTGCTGCGATCCACAAATCTCGGACCAAACCCTAGCTCCTTGTGCATTAGAAATGGTGCGTGCAGGTCCTGCTGATTAAACATTTTGGAGATGCCGCCGACAAAAACAATCGGGAACTCCAAACCTTTGCTTCGATGGATCGTCATAATCCGTACGACATTATCCTGCTCACCCGAGCCACTTGCCGCAGTCCCGAGATCTCCACCATTTTCACGTAATCTGGAGACATACGTCAGGAACCGGAACAGTCCGCGATTCGCAGTAGCCTCTTCATATTGACGTGCCCGGTCATACAGAGCCTTCAGGTTACTTTGACGCTGCTGGCCGCCAGGAAGTCCGCCAACCCAGTCCAGATAGCCCGTTTCCCGATAAATGCGCCAGATCAGCTCACTCAGACTGCCCTGTCTTGCCTCCAGTCTCCACTGCTCCAGCTGACGCATGAACCGAATGAGCTTCTGCTGCAGCGCCGAATAAACCTCTTTGTGCCCCTGAAAAACGGCCTCACCCTGTTCAGCAATGTGAGCATGCTCTTCTACGTTCTCTTTTGCTTCAACTGGCAATTCAGCTGTAACCGCTGATTCCCGCTGTGCCTGTTCCAGCTCTGACCAAGCTTCCGGCCACTGTAGCTGAATCACGCTATCCACTTTTGAGCCTTGTTCCGGTACGGAACGCTGACCAGGCACGCTCATTTCGGATTTCCAAGGTCCAGCAGCTGATACAACAGCATCATAGAACGACTGTCTTTTATCACCCAGACGGATCTGGGCAAGCTCCTCCTCATCCAGACCAACCATCGGAGACCTTAACACAGAGGCTAAAGGGATGTCCTGTCTTGGATTATCTACAAGCTGCAGCAGGGACAACATGACTTCTACTTCCGTAGCTTGAAAATATCCTTTACTCTGCTCTCCTCCAGCGGGGATGCCCTGTTGTCTGAACTCCTCAATCATCAGCGGGGCCCACATCAGCGTCGAGCGCAGCAAAATAACAATGTCTCCATAACGTGCCGGACGCATCGTTTGCAAAGCCTTGTCATATACGCTGAGAGCAGGCTTGTCTGTTTCTCCAACCATCTCCCGGATGCGCTTGGCAATTGCCCTCGCTTCCAGCTGGGCTGTTTCGAGCTCAGCACTTTCCAATTCTGCCGAAGTCGCCAGGTCTGAACCCTCCTCTGTACTATCCGCCAGATCCGGCCCGCTGCCTTGACGATCAATCAGCATGAGCTCGGGAGTATAGGCTTCCCCTCCAAGCGTCTCTGGCGGAAATGACGCACCATAAGCCAGCTGTGCCCGCTCATCGTAGCTAATCTCCGCGACCCCTTCGTTCATAAGCTGTCTGAAGATGACGTTGACGGAATGTACAACTTCAGCACGGCTGCGGAAATTTCGGGCAAGATCAATTCGTTTTCCCGTTCCTGTCTCCTCACGCGTACTGCTATCTCCATGATCCTCTGCATGTCCAGGGGCATTCGCGCTGTAGCTGCGATACTTGTTCATGAAAAGGCCTGGTTCAGCCAAGCGAAAACGATAAATACTCTGCTTCACATCACCAACCATAAATCGGTTGCCTGGATTCTCTCTGGAGATCAGTCTGACGATATCCTCCTGAACCGTATTGGTATCCTGATACTCGTCGAGCAGCACTTCGTCAAAGCGTGCACGATACTCCATCGCCGCATCGGAAGGCATTGAATGTTCAGGCGTGGAATCCTCATGCCGCAAAATATGCAAACAATAGTGCTCGAGGTCGTTAAAATCAACCTGCGCACGTTCCTGCTTCGCCTGACGGTAACGCTCGCCAAAAGTGCTGACCAGCCTGGAGAGCTCCTGCATAAGCGGTGCAGCCTGCTCCAGCTCCTGCCAAAAGGTGAAGGCACTCCGGCCAAAAAGAGAACCTTTCAGATCGGTAACTGCCTTTTTGGCCGTTTCCCGCAGCTCCTTTACCTGCTCCTGCAGCCCGGGATCTGTCTGATCCTTTTTACATGGCTTCAACTTGCCAAATGCAGCTGGCTGGAATACCTCGGGCAGCCTTTCCCACGGCATAACTTCCACAGCGGATAAAAGCTCTTCCACCATAGCCAGATCCGCTGTGAGCGTCTCTGCATAAGGTGCTGGACCTTCAGGTTGTAACGAGATCTGAATCCCTTGACGCAGCAATCCTGCCGCTCCGCTCAAGGCAAGAGCCGCATCACGCAGAATGCTCTGCACCCATGCTGATTGTCCCAGGGCTTCAACACTTCCCACCTGAAAGGCTTCCGCCATCTGCATCAGCCAGTGATCCGGCCATGAATGGCTTCGCGAGAAATCATACAAACGCTGCACCAGCCGATGCATCGCATCGTCGTTTCGTTCCCCGCTGAACCAGTCCACCAGCTCGCGGAATGTGCTTCCCTCCTGCTCTTCGCCGTACTTTTCCTCAAACAGCTCCTCCAGCAGTTCCTGCCGAAGTATTTCAGCCTCATTTTCATTCAGGATGCGAAAAGCCGGATTCAGCGGAATCTGCTGATAGTACCTGCGAATGACCTCCATACAGAAGGAGTGCAGGGTTGTAATGGAGGCCCGCCCGAGCAGTGATAGCTGCCTGCGCAGATGTTCTTCCTCGGGCTGATCTTCGAGTGCACGCTCCAGCGCTTCCCGAATACGCTGCTTCATCTCCGCGGCCGCCGCCTTCGTAAACGTAGCTACAAGCAAGCGATCCACACTGAATCCTTGGGAAGGGTCTGCGATTTTGCGAATAATCCGTTCAACCAGAACAGCGGTTTTACCCGATCCCGCAGCAGCCGCGACCAGAATATCTTCCCCATGCTCAGCAATGGCGCTCCATTGATCATCGCTCCAGAAGCTGCCTTCCGGTTTTGGCATATTCATCATGACGTTTCCCCTTCCCTGCTGTGAGACAGCATCTCCCAGATTTGCTGTTTGCCCGGTTTGGACAGCAATTTATAATCATTTCCTTCAATATTTTCATCAAACTGACAAACCGGTTTATAAGGACAGAAGGTGCATGCCACCTCATGCTGTATACGATACGGCTCAATGGCTGTATCTCCATCCGTAATCCGGGTTCCGATCTCGCGAATATTGCCGCGAACGGCAGCAAGCAAGGTGTCCCACTGTTCCGGCGTCGCTACAGCAGCACTGCTGTAGAAGCTGCCATCTGCCTTGAGTGCCACTGGAATAATCGCGGAGTGCCCTTTGTCCAGTGTACGGTCCATCTGTGCCACAGCATCGCGGTCTGCCAACAGCAGGCCTTTCATTTTAAAGCGTTTCAGCAGCTCCTGCTCTGCCTGTTCCGAGGTCATGCCGTTTGCGGATTGCAGCAACGGATTGTGCACATGGAAATACAATGTGCCTCCAGGCATCGCCGTTTCCCCCAACCATTCCTCGGCAGCACTGAGCAGCACCTCCAGATAGGTGAGCATTTGCAAGGACAAGCCATAATACACCTCATGAAGCTTGAGATCCGTCTGACTGGATTTGTAGTCGATTACCCGCAGCAGCAGACCATTCTCGCCTTCGGCCACATCTACACGGTCAATACGCCCCACGATCTCCAGCACACAGCCATTCTCGAGTTCGAAACGAAGCGGCGGCAAAGGTTTGCCCGGCCCAAAATCAAGCTCCAGCCCAATCGGTTCAAAACTGCCTCGTCTGGACTGCTCTCCCAGAATGACGGATGCACGGCTGACAATGTCTTTTAATTTGCGGAAAATATACCCGTAACGCTTCGTGCTCAGCAAAATTTCGCCCTGCAGCTGCGGAGCGATCTGTTCCACCGTCTGCTCGGCCTCCTGACGGCACTGTTCAGGTGTGAGGCTGCCCCAGCTGCGATTCTCCTCACGCAGACGCATCGCCAGCTGACTTAATGCCGCATGGAACAGCTGACCGATATCCGGAGCCTGCAGCCGATATAATTGCCTTTCTCGAAGTTTCAGGCCATGTGATGCAAAATGGGAGAAAGGACAGGCAACGAATCGTTCCATACGCGAAACACTTGTCCGAACCTCCGTTCCGTACAGTCTGCGGCTCGTTGAGGTTTGCAGCTGTAATGCACGGTTGCGGTAAAAGATCGAGCCCAGCAGCCTTTCCAGCTGAGCACGACTCTTCTCCCGCGATACATGCCAATTGTAAACGGCCCACCACAGCTCGGGAATTTCTTCGCCTCGGCGCCATCTGCGAAGTTGACCGATGAGCATCGAAAGACTTTGCTCCGAATGAACAGCGTAGGAGAGGTGAACAGCCTCTGAATCCAGAACGGGCGGCTGGGCAAGTAGTGGCTGCTCCTGCAATGCAAACATTTTGCGTACATGGCGCACAATCTCGGAAGGCAGCAGAGATTTGCCTTCATCATCTGCTACAGGATAGCTGAGCCATAACTGCTTGCTGGCTGCTGTCAGCGCCGTATAGATCAGAAAGCGTTCATCGAGCATAAGTCTCGTTGCACCAGGTCCAAGACCCACACCTCTTTCTGTAAGCAGCAATCTCTCGTGCTCTGTTAACACCCCGCTATCCTGAGGAATCGCGGGCAGCTCTCCATCTACTGCTCCAAGAATAAATACGTATTTGATATCCCGCAGACGTGTACGGTCCATCGAACCAAACAGCACTTGATCCAGTGCAGGCGGAACCAGCCCCAGCTTGAGCTCGGTCAATCCGGTTTCCATCATGCCCGCGAATAAATGCACGTCCAAACGTTCATCACCCATCATATCTACCATCTGGTCCAGCAGATCGAGTACAGCCCCCCACATCTGACGATGCTCTCTGGAACGCTCCGGATCACCCTGTGCTTTGGCCTGAGCAGACATCTGATCCAGCTTGTATGCAATGTCTGCATCCTCCAGCAGCTGGAATAACGCCTCACATTGAGCGGCAGCCGTTTTGGCTTTTTTCATTCGTTTCTCAAATATGCCGAGAGACGATATAATGACGGTCCGACATCTCTCCATCAGTGACAATACAGCATCACGCCCCCGGCTTCGCGCTTCCTGAGCATTATCCTCCAGGGACAAGCTCGGTACGTACTTCCATGGCTTGCCGTCCGTCCAGCGATATCCATGGATGCCGCAGGCGAGCACATAGTTTTCGAGCTGGTCCATATCTTCACGGGTAACAGAACCATCCAGCGGAAGCAGCAGATCGGTTTTGACACAGCGAAAAACGTCCTCGTACCGCCAGTTACGGCGAACCACATCCAGTGCTGCACGAATAAATTCAGCTAAAGGATGATGGAGCTCACTTCGTCTCCGGTCCAGAAAGACGGGGACATTGTAGTCCCTGAATAGTGGCTCGGCAATATCGGCATACGTCTCCATACTGCGAACCAGCACCGCCATATCCCTATACCTCGCTCCATGCTCCTGGGCCAGACGCCGCATCTCACGCAGCGCTCCCTCCAGCTCGGCACGCCGGTTCTCGGCAGCGATCAATCGTATGCCTGCATCCTCACCATGACTCCGCCAGCGAACACGCCGGTCAAAGCCGGCCTCCAGATGTGCAAGTCCCGGCCGATCCTTAAACCTAGGCAATACTTCAGCATGGAGTACGGTCGTATCACTCGCCACACCCAGATGCTCAGCCATGCCTTTAAGGCGCACATAAGCGCTTGCTGTTGGATAAAAAAGCTCCAGTTCCCCTGGTAACACACCTTGCTCGTAAGCCCGATCCAACGTTAAGGAAATCGTGACAGACGAGGCCTGAAGCATCAGCTGACCAATCACACTCAGCTCCTGTGGCGTAAATCCATGAAAGCCATCAATCCACACCTCGGCTCCTTGCAGCCAGCTGCTTTCCGGTAACCGACCTGTCAGTTCATTCAATGTGTCCTCATCATCAATATATAAATCTGTTAATTCCTTCTCGTAGTCATGATAGATCAAACTCAGATCATGCAGCTTGTCCTCCAGAATAGGTGATGCAGACGCAATTCCCCACTCTGCAAGCCCCTCTTCCAGCGCGGAAGCATGAACCTCGTAACGCTTGAATTCGCTATATAGATTCGTCAGTTCTCCAATAAACCCGAGCTGGCTGCCCGAGGCAGCAAACAGCTTGAGTTCTTCTTTTCGACGTTGTATGACTTTATATAAAAGCATCTTTTTGCCTTCGGCTCCAATGGGAATACGAGCAGATCCGCCAGCTTCCTGCATAACGCGATAAGCAAGGCGCCGGAAGCCAAGCACTTCAGCTCGCATCGTGCCTTTAATGGCTGCTGAGGACACCAGCGCCTGCTCTGTCCGAAATGAGCTCTGCTCCGGAACGAGCAAAATCAGCGGTTTGCCTTCCGGCTCCTGTTGAAGCAGTGTTGTAATTTCCCGGGTTATCAGTGTGCTTTTGCCACTGCCTGCCCGGCCAATAACAAAACGTATGGACATGTGTCATCCTCCAAACTGCACGTTCAAGATTTTAATTTCCAGTATACCATACCTTCTTCGCTTCGGAACATACGTTTGCCACGATCCACCATAAACGGCGATCATCTCCGAGAATGGCAAAAAGCCCTCAGCGATAACCACTGTGGACTTATAACCTGGATGTTACTTTAATTCCCCCTGTTGTTTACAAGCTTGATGCAAAAAAGGAAGTCTGTTAATTCTTTTTGCTACGCACCTCAAAAATAGCGAATTTCAGGTAATGGCCTTCATCTACCCCCAGAATTTGCGGGTGATCCTTGCCGGCAGCTTTCCAGTCGATCAGACGCAGCACTTTGCCTGCATCTTCAGCCGCATCAGCTATCGTTTCGAGAAACAGATCAGGACGCATATGGTAGGAGCAGCTCGCGGTGACCAGATATCCACCCTCGTTAACCAGCTTCATGCCCTGCAAGTTAATATCCTTGTACCCGCGACATGCCCCCTTGACTGCTGATTTTGTTTTGGCAAACGCAGGAGGATCAAGAATGACCACATCGAACGTTTTACCCGCACTTGATAACGCCTTGGACGTGTCCACCTTTTGCTCCGCGGCCCGTGCCCGTGCATTGCGCTCATCCAGCCCTTTGACCTGCTCACGCAAATACTGGAAGGCATCCGCTACTACAAACTCAACCCGATCGGTGAAACCATTCAGCTCCACATTGGTTCGTGCACTTTCGATGGCATGCTCGGAAATATCGAGACAGGTTACTTTCTTCGCTCCATATTTGCAGGCATTCAGCGTAAAGCTGCCGGTATGCGAGAAACATTCCAGCACAGTCGCACCATCCCAGTACGGGAACGTAACCACTTTGCCGCTCTTGTTTACAGGCAGCATCTGCTCGGTTCCTTCATGCTCAATCTGCTGCATGGTAATGCCGCTTTTGTATCCCCAGCCTTTCATCAACGGTTCAATAGCCGCACGATTCTCACGCTGGTCGAAGAAATAACCTGTTTTCTGCCCTTCTACGATGTCTACCTTGATGAGCAGCCCATTCTCAGTCACAGTTACATGGCGCGGACAATCTCCGTAGAGAGGACCTTTGACCTGCTCCAGACCCTCAAGCTCACGAATGGACACATCGCTGCGTTCATAAATACCTTCCGGCTGCATGACTTCTATGAGCGCTTGCACGATGGCTTCACGACAGCGGTCCATACCCAGTGTAAGGATCTGCACAACGAGAATGCTGCCAAAGCGATCCACGATCAAGCCGGGCAGAAAATCGGCCTCGCCATAAACGAGACGATAGGCTTCACCATCTTGTATGAAGCGTTCCCGGTGACGCAAACAATCGCGGAAACGAGCAGCAAAAAAAGCCGTGTCCATCTGTTCGAATTCCAAAGGCTGATAAGAAACGACACGGACGGTAATTTGCGAAGTCGGGTTGTAGTACCCCGTCGCCAGGTAGCGGCCTTGATGGTTGAGAATATTTACAATATCCCCCGGCTCCGGGCTGCCGTCAACGGATGCAATTTCATTTTTAAAAACCCAGGGATGTGCATGTTCCAGCCTTTTTTTGCGGCTGCGTTCCAGTGTTACCGATGGCAAGATTGATCCACTTCTTTCGTAAGTTAGTTTAAAAGATAGGTTTGGGCAGACCGCTCCGGGAACGAATCGATCCTCTGATCGCTGTTGTCTCCAGATTTTTTCGATTCCCTTTCTTCAAAGGGAAAATCTGGCGACAAAGGCGAACGCTTCGCTTCTTTGGATTCGATTTCGTCCCTTCCGCTACGTTTGCCGAATCACCGCATCTTTTGAATTGGGGCTGGCAGTTTGAAAAGACCACTCTGGGAACGAATCGATCCTACGATCGCTGTTGTCTCCAGATTTTTTCGATTCCCTTTCTTCAAAGGGAAAATCCGGCGACAAAGGCGAACGCTTCGCTTCTTTGGATTCGATTTCGTCCCTTCCGCTACGTTTGCCGAATCACCGTATCTTTTGAATTGGGGCTATATTAAGTTGAAACAAAGAATTTCCACAGTCCACTCCGATGACAGAATAACCTTCCAATCGCTGTTATCCCCATATTTTTTGAATGCCTTTTTCAAAGGGAAAATCCGGTGATAAAGGCGACCGCTCCGCTTTTTCAGGTTTTTTCTGTCCTCTCCGTTCACGTGTAAATGAATATCAACTTATATAGCATCTTTTTATAACACTCCTTCACCTGTCATGCTTGTCTCCACTTTCTCATAGGATAAGTGATAAGCAATTGGGACGGGAGGAGTGATGTTATCATGTTCAGGGATATAATTTTGCCATTGTTATATGGGCTTATTATTTTTTTTGGCGGTATGAAGCTGATGGAGACAGCGCTGCAGCGCATGGCCGGGCCGATGCTGGCAGGCTGGTTGAATCGGGCCACCTCTGCCCCGTGGAAGGGCATGGCCTTCAGCGCCGGAGCAACGGCGCTGCTGCAAAGCAGCACGGCTGTGACCGTGCTAACCATTGGACTGGCTAACGCACGTTTAATCTCGTATGGCCGTACACTCGGCATTATCCTCGGTACCAACATCGGAACGTGTCTGACCACAGAGCTTGTCGGCCTCCAGCTTGGACGGGCTGCCCTGCCGCTGCTGCTGGTCTCGCTTACCGGCTGGGCCCTATTTGTGATCCTTGCCGAACGCAATCAGCTCGCTCCTGAACGTATTCGCCATACCTTAGCAAATATACAGTTCAGCTTTCTGGCAACAGCAGGCTTTGCCCTTGTTATGACAGGCATTCAGGTCATGCAGTCCATTGCCGTTCCTTTGCGCAGCATGGGGGTGTTCCAGTGGTTTCTGGATCGCTCGGCGGACAGCCTGTGGTGGGGCTTCCTCGCTGGCGCGTGCCTGACCGCGCTAATTCACAGCAGTGCCGCGGTCATCAGCATGGCGATTACGCTGGCAGCCACAGGAGTATTGCCTGTGGAGATCGGCATCGCCATTGTGATCGGGTCCAACGTGGGGACCTGCATCACCGCTGTTATTGCAGCCGCGGGCGGGGCTTCCGCAGGCAAATTTGTAGCAGCCTCCCATGTTGTACTCAACATTGCGGGAGCGCTGCTGTTTATGCCGCTGATCGGCCAGCTGCACGCAGCTTCGGCGTGGCTGTCAGCGGACAACGGGGCACAGATTGCGCATGCCCAGACCCTTTTTAACATCATCAGCTCATTGCTGGCTTTACCGTTCTGCTACCTGCCCATCTGGCACAAAAAAACACCTGTCCACACCCCGTCGACCAAGACACCTGTTGTTTAAATCTTCCAGTATTCCAGCATTGCCTCACGACCCACAGGAAGCTTCGTTTGCTCCATGTGACGCAGCGTCAAGTCGAACGTTTATACGTGAATGCCCAGCTTGCTCAAGCCCGTACGCAAAATTTCGTCATTGTTATCGTATCCGTCCTGCTGCTGTTTGGACCAGGCCTCTGCGGGATTATACCAGTCTACACCTTTGATCTCTTCAATCTGAGGCTGCAGGTCGCCGCCTTCCGCCTCCACAAGATAATAGTGCACTTCCTTGTCCACTGGTCCAAACTCCGCGTGCTGATACGTATAAGCGATAATATCGATCGGCTCCACAATGCGGCCTACCATGCCCGTCTCTTCCAGAATTTCGCGAAGTGCGGTCTGCTCGATCGTTTCTCCGGCTTCCATTTTGCCCTTGGCCAGTGTCATTTTGCCATAACGATCCATGATGAGCTGAATCTGAAGCTGACCGTCTTCTCCTGTTCTGTACACAACGCCGCCTGCTGAAATTTCTTTTTTGTTCATGCTGTTCTCCCCCGTCCACTTTCATTTCTGTTCTTGGCAAAGAAGGACCTCATCTCCCCGGGTATTCTCCCCAAGGAAATGAAATCCTTGTTCATGACGCCGTGCTTACATCGCGGCAGACTTCAAATTTTCTTCAAGCACACGAACCAGTGTACCCTGGCTTTCATTCGCTCCGGCTTCGGTCAGCTTCACACGGCACACTTTACCAACCATATCAGGCGTTCCATCGAACACCAGCTGGATGTAGTTGTCGCTGTAACCATGCAGCTTGCCGCTGCCTTCGCGGCCCTTCGCTTCGCCTTCAGGGATAACCTCCAGCACTTGTCCAACAAATTTCTGAGCATATTCCAGCTGCATTTGCTCGGACAGCTCAATCAGCTCATGCACACGTGCATTTTTAACATCCTCATCCACCTGATCCTCCATGCGTGCTGCTGGAGTACCTGTCCGTTTGGAATAAGGGAACACATGCATTTCGGAGAAGCCGATTTTGCGCATCAGCTCATAACCGTTACGATACATCTCATCCGTTTCACCCGGGAAACCAACAATAACGTCCGTTGTAATCGCTACATCCGGCATCGCCTCACGAATACGCAGCATTTTGTTATAGAACTCTTCGGTTGTATATTTGCGGCGCATACGTTTCAATACCGTGTCATCTCCCGCTTGCAGCGGAATATGGAAATGACGAACCAGCTTGTCCGAACGTTTGATCACATCCAGCATTCGGTCATCAATCTGGCTCGCTTCAATCGAACTGATACGAATGCGCTCCAGTCCTTCCACTTTATCCAGATCCCACAGCAGATCGGTCAGATCATAATTTTCCATGTCATCTCCGTACCCGCCTGTGTGAATGCCTGTCAGAACAATCTCTTTGTAACCCGCCTGTACAAGTTGATGCGCCTGTTGAATGATGCTGTTTGCTTCACGGCTGCGGGACAGACCGCGGGACCAAGGAATAATGCAGAACGTGCAGAAGTTGTTGCAGCCATCCTGAATTTTCAGGAACGCACGTGTACGATCGGCAAAATCCGGCACATCCATCTCTTCAAACACACGGGTTTTCATAATGTTACGCACCGCATTCACAGGCTGACGGGATTCCTGAATTTCTTTGACATATGGCAAAATTTTATCCCGATCCTGCGTTCCGATCACGAGGTCTACGCCCGGAATGTCCAGAATCTCCGCAGGTGATGTCTGCGCATAGCATCCCGTTACCGCTACGATCGCATCCGGATTGCGCCGGATGGCACGACGAATAATTTGACGGCTCTTTTTGTCACCTGTATTCGTTACGGTACACGTATTAATCAAATAGACATCTGCTGTCTGCTCATCGAAGTCTACCTGATCGTAGCCTTCATTTTTGAACAGCTGCCAGATAGCCTCTGTATCATAAAAGTTAACTTTGCAGCCCAAGGTGTAAAACGCCACGGATGGCATAATTACATTCCCCCCATTTCTCCGGATTCATATAAAATACAAGTTAATGCCGCCATACCCGCCGTCTCGGCCCGCAAAATACGCTTGCCCAGTCCAACGGATACCGCACCTGCTTCATCAGCCTGAGCCGTTTCCTTCTCGGAAAAGCCGCCCTCAGGTCCTACGACTACGAGCACCTTTGCTCCTGCATCAGGAGCAAGTTCAGCAATAAACGGCTGGAGTGCATCTCTCAGCTGTTTGCCATTTTCTTTTTCATAACAATAACATACCAGATCATAGTCCCCAAAAGAAGATAACAGCCCTTTCCAGGAAAGCGGCTGCTCAACGGTTGGAATGCGGTTGCGATGACTTTGCTCGGCAGCTTCCTTGGCAATCTTCCGCCACCGCTCCATTCGTTTGCCTTCTTTTTTGGCGTCATACTGCACAATCGTACGTTCCGATAAAAAAGGCACAAACGATACGGCCCCGATCTCGGTACATCTCTGAATGACCGTTTCCATCTTGTCGCCTTTAGGCAGACTCTGTGCAATGGTTACGTTTAATCGTGCTTCATGATCCATAACAAGCGGCTCGATAATCGCAGCCTTCACTTCACCTGCATCAATGCTTTCTATAGCCACTAACGCTTCTCTGGAGTTTCCGTCGCTGACAATCAGCTTGTCTCCAGGCTTGCCGCGCATGACTTTGCCGATATGACGGGCATCATCTCCCGTAATGATCACTGCATGTTCACTGAACTGCTCTGCAGATACAAAATATCGCTGCATATGTCTGTCCACCCATTCTTTCCTGTTATGACTGGCATTCTCCCCGCCGGACGGCAGGCGAGAATCCAATCGCCACAGATGATCATACAACTTTTATGTGCTTCTGACCAGCGTTCTGGCCCAAATAACAGCTCGCTTATTTAAGGTATAATTCAATAATCAGACCGACGACATCTCTGTACATATCGGTTGCGAACAGATACAACGGCTGAATCGTGACGGCCTGCAGCGGTGGAATGACCAGAATCAACAGAAAGACAAAGATCGACCATTGCTCTACACCCTGCAGCTTGCGACTGATGGATGGGGGCAGCACATCCTCAAGAATGCGATAACCATCCAGCGGCGGAAGTGGAATCAGGTTAAACATAAACAGGAAAAAGTTGGTTATGCTGAACATGGGCAGGAAGATCATCAGCGCAGTAGCCACTCGCTCATTTTCAATGCTCCCCAGTACACCCGATCCAAACAGCATGCCATAGATAATGGCACCGATAATTGCCAGCAGCAGGTTACTGAGCGGACCTACGGCAGATACGATGGTTCCCATTAATCTTGGCTTCTCGAAATTAGCACGGTTCACTGGAACCGGACGCGCCCATCCAAAACCTGCAATTACCAGCAGCAGTACACCCAGCAGATCAAAATGCACAACCGGGTTCAGCGTAACCCTTCCGAGCAGCTTCGCCGTTGGATCACCGAATTTGTTGGCAAAGTAGGCGTGTGAAAATTCGTGAACGGTAAATGCAATTAGAATGGTGACAAGAAAGAAGGGCAGCTGATCAAGGGGAAGACGGATAAAACGCTCCAAGAACTCCATAGATTACCTCTTTCTGGCTTCAAACGCCAGCCAGTCCTCTTCACGCTCGATGGCACGAACTTCAAATCCGGCAGCCACAAGTGCATCATGCACGACCTGTTCTTTGTTTTTCCATATGCCTGAGACGATATAAATACCGCCAGACTCCAGCGCGTTATATACATCATCAACAAACAGCAAAATGATCTCGGCCAGAATGTTGGCAACGATAATTTTCACAGGCAGCTTCACGCCCAGAGCCGGGTCCTGACTTCCAAGAACAGATAACAGATCGCTTTCTTTGACGGTAATCTGCTGCTGCATGTTGTTCAGTTCCACGTTTTCCATGGCGCTTGTGACTGCAACCGGATCGAGGTCAAGGGCCAGCACATGTTTTGCTCCCAAATGCACTGCACCAATGGCGAGAATGCCGGAACCCGTTCCCACGTCAATGATCTCTTCGCCGCCCTGGATAACGTTCTCCAGTGTGCGCAGACAGAGAGTTGTCGTTGGATGTGTTCCCGTACCAAAGGCCATCCCCGGGTCAAGCTCGATAATTTTCTCATCCGCACTCTCGGGTGTATAATCCTCCCAAGTCGGCTTGATCGTCAGACGGTCCGAAATACGGACAGGCTTGAAATATTGCTTCCAGGCTGTAGCCCAGTCATTTTCGTCAACTGTACGTGTCTCGTAACGAATCTCCCCGGCATCAATACCAAAATCGGATAACTCCTCTATTCTCGGGTTTACCTCGGCCTTCAAGGCATCCATATCCGTACCCTCGGAAAAGTATCCTTTGATGACCGCGAACCCTTCGGGGATATCATTAAGCGGAACATCATATAACTCGCCATACGTTGTATCCCGCTTTTTATTTAAAGTACCGGATTCTTCAATCGATACTCCTCCAGCACCCGCTTCATGCAAAAAATTCGAGATCATCTCCACAGCTTCTTCTGTGGTATGTATTGTTAGTTCATGCCATAACATACGTGGTTTTGCCTCCTCAATGATTTAAAAACGTGGTTTTGCCTGCTTATAATTTAAACATCCCAACTATTGTACTACACAAGCAAGCCAGAGCACAAAGCATAGTCATAAAAGCAAATAAAACAGGATACCCCGCAGTCTGACTGCTTGAATATCCTGTCCTTTTCGTTGTCGTACCTGCGTCCTTTTTTGCAAAATTAATAGAACCGTCCGCCGTTCTGTGTAATCATCTCTGCAGCCTGCGGCAGAGAATCCTGAGATACGGACACTGTAAGCAAAATGCTTTGCGTCACGCCTCCAGACACAGTCTTTGCCGAATCATCATACACCTGACCTCCCGACAAAATTTCGGTCTCATCACTGATGAGGGAAAGTACATTCAGTTCGCCGCTAAAGCCGCCAACGACAGCTGTAGGGGAGCGGTCATCTCCGGAAACGGCACGCGAGTCTGATTGAACTGCACCCCTGCCAATACTCTCGATCCGCAGCTGGTTAGGGTGAAGCAGTTCCAGGGCTCTGCGTGCAGACTCCGCTTCCGTCCAGCTTGTGAAGACAGCTTCGAGTGTGACCGCAGAGCGATCCTCGGTCATTCTAATTCCCGTCCTTGACGGCGATCCGCAGCCTCGCTGCGGCGCAGTGCTTCCAAATCCTCGTGATCCGCCGCTTCTGCGCTGAATTCTACATCTTCATTTTTTGCCGATTGCATACGTTTCATCTTTTCGGTTTTGGTCAATATTTTGCCCGGGCGTTCATGTTCTGCCATATTCATGCTCCTCCTTCTTGAATCACGTTTTCAGTTTTTTTCGTTCTCCGTTGCTGGAAAATGATCCGTTCGACCTTCCGCTCGAAATCAGATCATCCCACCGGCTTGTTCAATAATGGACATCGCACGATGGTGCACCGATTCATCCACAACCACCGTCAATAAAATGTCTCTTCCGGTGGGGCCACCTTGTCCACCATCACTCATGCCGCTTGCAGCAGGGTCTGCAGCAGCCATAATGCCTGAGCTGGCATGCGAGTTTAATGTATCGGGCACCCAGGAGGAATAGCTGCCTGAGACGCCCGGTTTATAGGAAGCTCCACTTGGGCCGACACCCGCATAACGACTGAAACGATTAATCGCTAAATCTTCCACTCGTAACGCCTCCAATTTTTTGGCTGCACCCTCTGCCTGCTCCGGGCTGTGGAAATACGCCAAAATATTTTTCTCCGTCATCTGCCACCCGCTCCTTCCGTTTCTTATACTGCATTCGGTGTTTCCCCTAGCCTATCGTTCCCGCAAAGTTATCCTTCCGCAACCGGGCCCAGAATATACCGAATGGTGAGGCTTCTATATAAGTTGAACTAAAGATTTTACACCATCCACTCCGATGACAGAACAACCTTCCAATAGCTGTTATCCAACTTATATAGTTTCGCTGGCATAATTCTTTGTAAGAGCACAGCAAAAAGCAAAAAGGACATCTCCTTAACGAAGATGTCCTTACATTTCACTTATATATCAGTCGCCGCGAAAGGCACGTTTCACTCGATCGAAGAAAGATTGCTCATGTTCATGCGTCTGCTCGCCATCCAAAGCAGCAAATTGACGAAGCAACTCCTTCTGCTCATCACTCAGCTTGCTTGGGGTAACGACAACCACTTTCACATGCTGGTCCCCTTGTCCCATACCGCGCAGGCGCGGCACGCCTTTGCCTTTGAGACGGAAATATGTTCCGGTTTGCGTTCCCGCAGGAATTTTCAGCTTCACTTTTTCGGTAAGTGTCGGGATTTCAATCTCATCTCCCAATGCTGCTTGCGCAAACGTCAACGGAACTTCGCAGTAAATATCATCGCCTTCGCGCTCAAAGAAGTCATGAGACTTCACACGAATCACGATGTACAAGTCTCCTGCAGGACCGCCACGCAAACCGCCCTCGCCCTCACCTGTCATACGCAGCTGAGCACCGTCATCCACCCCCGCTGGAATGCGGACATGAATTTTACGCTGCTTGCGAACTTTACCGCTGCCGCTGCATGTCGTACATTTTTCCTTGATAATTTGTCCTGTACCGCTGCAGTTGGAACATGCTCGACGATTCACCATACGGCCAAACGGCGTATTTTGAACCACTTCCTGTTGACCGCTACCGTGGCAGACAGAACATGTTTCCGGCTTCGTTCCAGGCTTCGCTCCGGAACCATGACAGGTATCACAGCTCTCCGTGCGCGGAATGGTAATATCCGTCTCTTTGCCGAATACAGCTTCCTTGAACTCAATAGTCATCGTGTACTGCAGGTCATTCCCGCGCTGTGGAGCATTCGGGTCACGACGTCCACCGCCACCGCCAAAGAACATATCGAAAATGTCGCCGAATCCACCGCCACCAAAGTCTCCACCGCCGAATCCACCCTGATTCGGATCAATGTGACCATATTGGTCGTACTGAGCACGCTTCTGGCTGTCACTTACGACATCGTAAGCCTCTTTCACTTCTTTAAATTTGGCTTCCGCATCTGCGGCCTTGTTTACGTCAGGGTGATACTGACGGGCCAGCTTGCGGTAGGCCTTTTTGATCTCCTCGTCGCTCGCATTTTTGCTAACGCCGAGCACCTCATAATAATCACGTTTTTCAGCCACTCTTCCACCCCCATAACATTCACCTTATCGCACATCGTGACAAAAGGAAAGTCAAAGCACGGGAGCCCCGGCTATGACTTTCCCTTTAATCCGAACGTCACCGATGTTTAACTCGCAGCAAGTGCGAATTAATTATTTTTTATCTTCATCCACAACTTCGTAATCAGCGTCTACGACATTGTCACGTTTTGCGGAACCTTGTGGTTGTTCTTCAGCGCCTTGAGCCGCTTGTGCATCAGCTTGAGCTTGCTCATACAGCTTGACAGACAACTGCTGAACGATCTCTGTCAATTCTTCTGTAGCTGCTTTGATATCTTCCAGATTGTCGGAAGCAAGCACGCCCTGCAATTTTTCTTTGGCTGCATTAGCTTTCTCTACTTCGCCTGCATCTGCTTTTTCACCAAGATCCTTGATGGTTTTGTCTACGGAGTAGATCAGTTGGTCCGCGCTGTTTTTCGCTTCTACAAGCTCTTTACGTTTTCTGTCTTCTTCAGCGTGAAGCTCAGCATCTTTCATCATTTGTTCAACTTCTTCATCGCTCAGACCGCTGGAAGAAGTGATTGTGATTTTTTGTGTTTTGTTCGTACCTTTATCTGTTGCAGATACGTTAACGATACCATTGGCGTCGATGTCAAAGCTAACTTCGATTTGCGGAACACCGCGTGGCGCTGGCGGGATATCTCCCAGCATGAAGCGGCCAAGCGTTTTGTTACCAGCTGCCATCTCACGCTCACCTTGCAGGACATGAATCTCAACGCTAGGCTGATTATCTGCATAAGTGGAGAACACTTGAGATTTGCTTGTAGGGATCGTTGTATTACGCTCGATCATTTTTGTGAACACGCCACCTGCAGTTTCGATACCCAGGGACAATGGAGTTACGTCGAGCAATACAACGTCTTTCACGTCACCCGTCAATACGCCCGCTTGTACAGCTGCACCAAGTGCAACGACTTCATCCGGGTTAACGCCTTTGTGCGGCTCTTTACCTGTCAGCTTTTTGATGGCTTCCTGTACTGCCGGAATACGTGTGGAACCACCAACCAATACGATTTTGTCGATATCGTTCGGAGTCATTCCTGCATCGCTCAGTGCGCGGCGTGTAGGTTCAAGCGTACGCTCAACCAGACCTGCAGAGAGTTCTTCGAATTTCGCGCGGCTGAGGTTCAGCTCCAAGTGCTGAGGAACGCCATCTGCAACCGTAATGAACGGCAAGGAGATCGTTGTAGTCAATACACCGGAAAGTTCTTTTTTCGCTTTTTCCGCTGCATCTTTCAAACGTTGTACCGCTGCTTTATCTTTGCTCAGATCAATACCTTGATCTTTTTTGAATTCATTTACCAGATAGTCGATGATTACTTGGTCGAAGTCGTCACCGCCCAGTTGGTTGTCACCGCTAGTCGCTTTAACCTCGAAGAAACCATCACCCAGTTCCAGGATGGATACGTCGAACGTACCGCCACCCAGGTCATATACGAGAATCGTTTGGTCTTCGGATTTCTCCATACCGTACGCCAAAGCTGCTGCTGTTGGCTCGTTGACGATACGAAGCACTTCCAGACCTGCGATTTTACCTGCATCTTTGGTCGCTTGGCGCTGACTGTCATTAAAGTAAGCCGGAACGGTGATAACGGCTTGCGTTACCGTTTGGCCCAGGTATGCTTCTGCATCAGCTTTCAGCTTTTGCAGGATGATTGCAGAGATCTCTTGTGGAGAATAATCTTTGTTATCGATTGTTTCTTTGTGGGAAGTACCCATGTGACGTTTAATGGAGATGATTGTACGATCAGGGTTCGTGATCGCTTGACGCTTCGCTGTTTCACCAACGACACGCTCGCCATCTTTTTTGAAACCTACTACGGATGGAGTTGTACGTGCACCCTCCGGGTTTGGAATAACAACAGCCTCGCCGCCTTCCATAACGGCTACGCATGAGTTGGTTGTTCCTAAGTCAATACCGATTACTTTGCTCATCGGAAAATTTCCTCCTCAACATTTTAAAATCAACAGACTGTTCATCAGCCTTATTGTGCTAGTAAGTTAACTGCTCTATGTGTATAAAACTGTATATTAAACTTCGTCACTTGGTTCCAGGAATTATGAACTCACTTTAACCATAGCTGGACGAAGCACTTTATCCTTCAGCATGTAGCCTTTTTGAACCTCTTCCACAACGATACCCTCTTCGTGCTCATCGCTCTCCACCTGCATAATCGCTTGGTGGAATTCAGGGTTAAACGGTTGTCCAACCGTTTCCATTGCGGTCAGTCCTTCGCTTGTCAGCACCGTTTCCAGCTGGCGCAGAATCATTTGAAATCCTTTGGCAAACGATTCAGTCTCGGAACCTTCCGGCACTGTAGCCATAGCGCGTTCGAAATTATCAATTACTGGCACCAGTTCGGTGATCAGCTTCATCGAAGCGTATTTGGCAAGCTCTTCTTTTTCCTTTTGTGTACGACGGCGGAAGTTATCAAAATCAGCCTGTGCACGCACAAAGCGCTGCTGAGTTTCCTCAGCCTCTGCTTTCAAACGTTCCAGTTCAGATGACTCCTGATTGATTATCTCCTCAGCCTGCGCTTCTGCAGCTGCAGCCTCATTGACTGGCTCCTGCTCAGCGGCTGTTACCTCTTGTTCTTCTGTGAATGATTGCTCCTCTTTCAAGATGTTCACCTCCTTATATAAATGCATCAAGACTGCTTTGCCGTTCCCGTTTCATTATTTAAAGCGGGTTGTCAGCATCGTCGTCAAATCACGTGATAATGTATTTAGAATATGGATAACTCGCGCGTAATCCATACGAGTTGGTCCTAAAATTCCTATAGAACCGAGCGCCTCACCGTCCAATGAATAGGATGCTGTAATCAAGCTGCAATTCGCAAAGGCTTCATGGTCATTCTCGGTGCCAATTCGCACCTGAATGCCCTGACCGCCGGGCACTGGCATCATTAATTTCATTAGCGTTGGCGTCTCATCTAACAAATCCAGAATATCTTTGACCTTTTCAACATCCTTGAACTCAGGTTGCGTAAGCATGTTTGTAGCTCCGCTGAGGAACAAGCGATTATCATGCTCGTTATCAAACGCACTGTTGAGGACCTGCATCACTTCCTCGTAACGTGTAATATGGCGTTCCAGTTCCTGACCCAGCTCAGTGTAAAGACGAGATTTCAGCTTGTAGATCGGCACACCTACCAATTTACTGTTTAACAGACGAACCACACTCTCCATGTCAGCAACTGAAATTTCAGGAGGAATCTGAACCGTCTTGTTCTCCACCTGACCTGTGTTGGTCACAATAATAGCCACAGCTTCCTGATCATTCAGCGGAAGCAGCTGGAAGTGACGCAGCGACGTATGAAACACTTCAGGCCCAAGCAGAATCGAAGTATAATTGGTCATATGAGACAAAATGTTGGATGCATGCTGAATAACCTGCTCCATGACATTCAGTTTTTCTGCAAAAAATGACTTCAAATCGTCCAGTTCCTGCGGCTCCACCTGATTCCATGGAACCAGATGATCGACATAGTATCGATAACCCTTATGTGAAGGAATGCGTCCAGCTGACGTATGCGGCTGTTCCAGAAAACCCATCTCTTCAAGGTCGGCCATTTCATTCCGAATCGTTGCCGGACTGTATCCAACATCTCCTCGTTTGGAGATGCTTCGGGACCCTACGGGCTCAGCTGAACGGATATAGTCATCCACTATAGCGTTCAGAATCATTCGTTGACGCTCTGTTAACATGGTGAGTATTCCCTCCTTCTGACTGTACTGTCCCATGTCGTTAGCACTCCAGTTAGTTGAGTGCTAATCGGTAATACAAAAATACCAAACTGACATGATCATTGTCAAGTGAGTTTACTGAATGTGGGCGCCTATTTCTAGTATAGGCCAATAACCTCTTCTTATAACGCATGTTATTGGCCTGGGTGCTGTATTTCTTTACCCGGCGGATAATGCCTGAGACTAAATCGCGCCCCGCCCAAAGGCGAATCGCTATATTCCAGATCGGCATGTAATCGCGCCGCCAGCTGTTTGCTGATCGTAAGTCCAAGCCCGGTTACACCATTGTTTCCTGTATAGAAACGCCGAAAAATATGCTGGCGGTCATGCTCGTTCAGGCCTGGTCCGTCATCATCGATATGAAAAATCCAGTCCGCATCATCAGCCGCAGAAATTTCCAATGTTAATTGGACTTGAGTTTGCGTATGACGTACTGCATTTTGCAGCAGATTCAACAGCACCTGAAACAGCTGCTCCCCAGCGGTTGCAACCATGAATGAATCCGCCACAGCAGACAGCTGAACGCCGCGCTGCAATGCGGTTGGCATCAGCAGGTACACCGCCTCCTCAGCCATACTCTTCAAATCAATGACAGTCGTAGGCCATTCCTCATCCACGGTTTCCAGTCTTGAGAGCTGAATCAGTTTTCCAACCATATCAATGAGCCGCTGGGACTGGGCAGCAATAATTTCAAGTCCCTGATCGGTGGATACGACCTGATCCTGAATGGCATAAACATAACCTTGGATAGACATTAGCGGTGTTTTCAATTCATGAGAAACATTCTGCAAAAACTCAAGCTGCTGACGATGGTGATCGTCAAGTCTGCTGCTCATCAATTGAAAAGTATGAATCAGTTCCCCGATCTCCGTATGGTCGGCTTGCAGAAACTGCTCCTTATCCGGCATGTTCGGTTCATATTTGCTGACTGCCTCCTTCAGTTGGTTCAACGGTCGCACTGTACGCCACACCGCAAATAATCCGATGAGGAGGATGACAACAAAGCTTGCAGCAATCGATAGAAGCGTTGTGCGGAATAACGGGATATACATAGCTCTGAGTGACGAGAGCGGAGAATACAAGATCACACGAAATTGTTTATGCGGCAGCTCCGCTTCACTATACAGCACCTTTTTCCCATTCAAAATCATATATCCCTCGTGTGTTCCCGGAAACCCCTCCAGCTTCATCCCCACACGGCCGGCACTGCTTGAAGCAACAATTTTATCATTTCCGTCAATAACGAAATAGTCTGCATAAAAAAGAATGTCCTTGATAAAGAAACGGAAGCTGTCGTTATCCAGGTCCTCCAGATCATCCACTCGAATGACTTTCACGGCCTTCTTTGTTTGACCATTTAACTGCTGTTTGACCTGATTCAATAAAATATCATCAAAGAGATGGATAAAAAATATGACCGTAAATGCAACGGTAACCAGCATACTTGCAAACAAGGCAAGCAGCATTTTGCTGCGTATCGTTTTCATCGCACATGCACAGCCGCTTTATAGCCGAACCCCCACACCGTATCAATCGACAGCGTCGCTTGTACCTGTACCAGCTTTTTGCGGAGACGTTTCACCAGATCATCCACAACGCGTACTTCCCCGTAAAAATCATAATTCCAGACCTGCTGAATCAGCTGTTCCCGGCTGAAGGGACGATCCAGATGCTGTGACAGAAATAACAGTAGTTCATATTCTCTGCCTGTCAATCCGACCTCCTGTCCGCAAACGTCCACACGTCGGAATGCTTCAGATATCTGCACGTTGCCTACACTAAAGTACGCACCTTCCTTGGGCAAATCCGGCTCTGTTTCCCTCGCTTCACTACTGGAAGCTACGCGACTGCTGTTAATCAGACGAAGCATGCTTTTCACTCTGGCTACCAATTCACGCGGATTGAAAGGTTTGCTCAGAAAATCGTTGCAGCCCAGCTCCAGACCATTCAAACGGTCAATCTCCTCTCCACGTGCGGATATCATAATGATCGGAATCTCGGTAAACGTTCGCAGTTCAGTCAGGAGGGTAAGGCCGTCAACGCCAGGCATCATAATATCGAGAATCAGGCAATCCGGCTTTTTCGAGCGGACTTCGCCGATCAGCTCTCCGCCATGCGGGAACGAGATCACTTCATATTGCTCCTTTTTCAAGTAACCCGTGATAAGCTGTAAAATAAACGGATCGTCATCCACTACAAAAATACGCGGCATAGGTCTTCCACCTCAATTATGAATATGTCGTTTCTGATATGTTTTTTATTTAATATGTCTCTACTAATGTACCAGAGTACAAGGCAGCATTTCAAAACTTCCATTGCTGGGTAAACATATTGAGAGAGTTACGCCATGTTATGAGAAAAGACGGAGGTCCCATAAGAGAACTCCGTCTTGTTTGCCGCTGTCTTTCATTATGTCACGGTAGTATTCATTTTCCGACTGACATGGTACAGCCAGCTCACATCAGAACACATATTATTATTTATGGGATGTGCTTGATTTTGCTGCATCGTTTTTGTTTGCTACTGCTGTTTTAGCAGGTGCTTTTGTTGCAGATGCTGCAGCTTTATGTGTTGTGGCAGTTGCAGTTTTGTGTGTTGTCACAGCAGCTGCGGCTGCTGTTTTGTGCGTTGTTGCAGTTGCTGCTTTATGCGCTGTCGTTTTGGCTGCTGTTGCTTTTTTGGCTACCGCTTTTTTGGCTACCGCTTTGTGGGCTGCAATTTTGTGAGCAGCTTTCTTCGTTTTATGCGCCGTTTGTTTTGCTTTATGTGCGGTAGCTTTGGCTGTAGCCGAAGCTTTGTGGACAGCCTGTTTCGCTTTATGAGCTGTTTGTTTCGCCTTGTGAGTGCTTGCTTTTGTTTTATGGGTTACCGCTTTGATTTTGTGAGCCGTCTTTTTTGCTTTATGTGCTGCTTTTGCTTTATGAACCACTTTTTTCGCTTTATGTGCTGTTGCTTTTACTTTGTGATTCACTTTTTTGGTTGTTTTAGCAGCAGGCTTGGTTGCTGCAGTTTTCAACGCAGATTTTTTAGCTGTTGTTTTGGTCGCAGTTTTTGCTGGCGTTTTAGTAGAAGTCTTGCTGGTTGATTTAGCTGTAGTTGTCGCCGCTGTTTTAGAACCCGTCGTTTTTGGTGTTGCAGAAGAAGTTTTGGATGCCGGGGTTGTACTCGATTTCACCGGTGAGGTAGTCGTCGTTTTCGTTGCTGATGCTGCCTTTTGTGTTTCAGCCGGTTTCACGGAATTCACAACAGGTGTTGCGGCAAATGCACTGCCTGCTCCTCCAAGTACGGTCATCGCTGTTACCAAAGCTGCTACATTTTTTGTCCATTTTTTCATCATCGGTCACCTCATTCTTGAATTTGAGCCATCTGCATTTTCCTGCTCAGCACGGTTGTAGCCTTTGCTTCAATCGTTGTTCTTCTGAGAAGTTTACTGCGGATCGCTTATGTAAGTTCATCTTAACAAGAGGTTGTGTGAGAACAATGGGATAAGTGTGTGAAAAGTGTATGAAAAAAAGAAGGCAAAAAAAAAGACCACAATCCCATAGAAACCGGCAGGTTTCCTGGTCTTGTGATCTGATCTCTCTAAATTATACGAATAGCCAACCTAAGCTGATACATTCAGCTCCTTCAATACAGCAATTTCATCACAGCAGTTCTGCTTGCTGCAATGAACGCAGTCCGTCCACACCTTTTCCGGGAATATTTCCTTTTCCACAACAGCAAAGCCGTTTTTCAGAAAGAAAGAAACTTCATAAGTGAGGGCCATCACCTTCGGAATCTGTTGTCTTTCTGCTTCTTCTACAAGCCGATCAAGCAAACGCGAGCCAATTCCCAGCCCCTTATACCCTTCCGAAATTCCAAGTGATCTGACTTCCACCAGATCATTCCCGAGACGGCATAACGAGCCGCAGCCCACCACAATTCCATCCACTTCAGCCACGATAAAATGCTCCAGCTGTCGATGCAGTACCTCCCGTGAACGCGGAAGCATGATCCCACGCTCTGCATATCCTTTAATCATCTCAAACAGTGGTTCAACATCTTCCGGTACAGCTTTTCTGCATATAACCGACATCCAGCTCTCCTCCTATAACGACGCTTTCCGAGGAAAGCCAGCTTCGTAGTTGTTAATTGACACGCCCTGTAAAACAATATGAATAAATATACAACAGAGCGTATAGAATTTCAAGCTACGAATTTAGCGATATAGAGCCAATAAACTCCGCAAAAACGTCATTACCGAACAAAATACCCTGTTCACTAAGTTTAAAGCCGTCTGCTGTCCGCTCAAGCAGGCCTGCATGCAGCATTTTGCCCAGCGGCTTCGCAAATACGTCCTCCATGGACTCCCCGAATTGATCGTGGAATCGGGATGCCGAAGCACCTTCCAGCATGCGCAGACCAACCATCAGATAGTCCTCCATCGCTTCCGCACGTCCGATCTCAAAGTGATCCAATCGAGGCAGTCCTGCTCGCGACGCTTCAACATAAGGATTAATGCCCTTGATATTCATATGGCGTTCACGACCTACATACCCATGCGCACCCGCACCTAGTCCATAGTAATCCTCATTGCGCCAGTAGGTCATATTATGACGGCTTTCAAAGCCCGGCTTGGCAAAGTTGCTGATCTCATACTGCTCATAGCCCGCTTCCTTCATACGTTTCATTAATAGAAGGTACATCTGCAGTTCATCATCCTCATGGGGAAGAGGCAGTTGATTTTTTTGATACAGGGTATGGAAAAGCGTATTCTCTTCTACCTTCAGGCTATAAATCGAATAATGCTTCAAATCCAGTTCGAGTGCCCTGTCGATGCTTTCGTTCAACATCTCGACCGTCTGGTTAGGCAGCCCAAACATCAGATCAATTGACAGGTTATCCAGTCCTGCCTTGCGTGCGTTCTCCAGACTGCGATAGACGTCATCCGTATTATGAATGCGGCCAATGCCCGTTAACAGCTCGTTCTGAAAAGCCTGCACGCCAAAGCTGACACGGTTCACACCGCCTTCTTTCATGGCTGCAAGTTTCTCGGCATCCGTCGTTCCCGGATTAGCTTCCATCGAAAACTCAATGTCCTCTGCCCAATTCGGGAAATAGGTTTTGACCGAACGCAGAAAATACGCCATCTCATCCGGCTTCAGTGCGGTTGGCGTACCACCGCCGACAAAGATGGTTTTGATTTCACCAGGCGGATTCGCCTTGACGGTATGCTCCATTTCCCGCTCGAGTGCCTCCAGATATTGCATGACCGGCTGATCCTTCAGCACGTAAGAATTGAAGTCACAGTAGAAACATTTATTCGTACAAAATGGAATGTGAAGGTACACCGCTTGGGGCGCACCTGTTTTCTGGTTGTGTGCTGCGAGTGTCACGGCAAGTCCCCCTCTATTTGAAAAAAGGAAGCCATTTGGCTTCCCTTTCAGCTAAATTTTAATCTATATAAGATGAACCATAGAATTTACACAATCCACTCCGATGACAGAATAACCTTCCAATCGCTGTTATGCCCAGATTTTTTTCAATTCCCTTTACAAAGGGGAAAATCCGGTGATAAAGGCAACCGCTTCGCTTTTCCAGTTTTTTTCTGTCCTCTCCGTTAATGTGTAAAAGAATAGTTTAACTTATCTAGTTTGCATACCTATAATTCAGTTTCGATACGCACGCTCCGTGCTGTATCCAAAATTGAATTTTTAATGCAGTCTCCGATACACAAGGTTTTGTTGTACCCGGAGATTGCATTTTTAATCATCAATTTTCAGTACCGCCATAAATGCCTCCTGCGGCACCTCTACGTTACCAACCTGCTTCATCCGCTTCTTACCTTCCTTCTGCTTCTCAAGCAGCTTCCGTTTCCGCGAGATGTCACCGCCGTAACACTTGGCAAGTACGTTTTTGCGCATCGCTTTAACCGTTTCACGGGCAACAACCTTGGTGCCTACGGATGCCTGAATCGGCACTTCAAACATTTGCCGTGGGATCAGCTCGCGCAGCTTCTCACAGATGATACGGCCGCGATTGTATGCGCGGTCTCTGTGAACGATAAAGGACAAGGCATCGACCTGTTCGCCATTAAGCAGAATGTCCATTTTCACCAGATTGGACTGGCGATAGCCAGACAGCTCGTAGTCGAAGGAAGCATAACCTTTGGTGCTTGATTTCAACTGGTCGAAGAAGTCATATACGATCTCGGACAACGGGATCTCATATGTAATCGTAACCCGTGTTGTGTCCATATATTCCATATTAATAAATTCGCCACGTTTATTCTGGCACAGCTCCATAATTGTTCCCACATAATCATTCGGTACGATGATTGAGGCCTTCACATAAGGCTCCTCAACATAATCAATCCGTCCTACTTCAGGATAGTTGGATGGATTATCAATCTGAATCATCTCACCATTGGTCAACGTTACGTGGTAAATTACGCTCGGAGCCGTTGTGATCAACGGAATGTTGAATTCACGCTCGATCCGCTCCTGAATAACGTCCATATGCAGCAAACCCAGGAATCCGCAGCGGAATCCAAAGCCCAGAGCACTGGAAGTTTCCGGCTCAAAGCTGAGCGATGCATCATTCAGCTGCAGCTTCTCCAATGCTTCACGCAAATCCACATAGTCCGAAGTCTCAATCGGATACAGACCGCAGTATACCATTGGATTAATTTTACGATAACCGGGAAGTGGTTCAGGAGTTGGATTTTTCGCATCGGTAACGGTATCCCCGACCTGTGTATCGCCTACATGACGGATACCCGCAACGATGAATCCTACGTCACCCACGTTCAGCTCGTCCACAATCGTCATACGTGGCTTGAACGCACCTACTTCAATGACCTCGAACGATTTGTTTGTCGCCATCATTTTAATTTTGGAGCCTGCTTTAATTTTGCCATCAATAACACGCACATAGACGATAACCCCTTTGTAAGGGTCATAGTGCGAGTCAAAGATCAGCGCTTTCAGCGGCTGGTCCGGATCACCTACTGGTGCAGGTACACTCTGTACCACTTGCTCCAGAATTTCCTTGATACCGATGCCCGCCTTAGCAGATGCGAGTACGGCGTTGCTTGTATCCAGACCGATGACGTCTTCAACTTCCTGCTTCACCCGCTCCGGGTCAGCACTTGGCAAGTCGATTTTGTTGATGACCGGAAGAATCTCCAGATTGTTATCCAGTGCAAGGTATACGTTAGCCAGCGTCTGGGCTTCAATCCCTTGAGCGGCATCAACAACGAGCAATGCCCCTTCACAAGCAGCAAGACTTCGTGATACCTCGTACGTAAAGTCTACGTGTCCTGGTGTGTCAATGAGATTCAGCAGGTATTCTTCACCGTCGTCCGCTTTGTAATTCAAAGCAACCGCCTGCAGCTTGATCGTAATTCCACGTTCACGCTCCAGATCCATCTGATCCAGCACTTGCTCCTGCATTTCACGTGAAGTCAGCGCACCTGTGTACTCCAAGATCCGGTCCGCAAGTGTCGATTTACCGTGATCTATATGTGCAATAATTGAAAAGTTACGAATTTTACGTTGTCTTTCCCGAATGTCAGTCATTCCTTACCCCCAGAAACAGCCTAGTGTCAATCACTTCATTATAACAGTTGCTGCAAGGTGCATCAATCCCATCATGTTCAACTTCATAACAAAGCACACTGGATTAACGTCCTGAAAGTTTAGTTTACCGTTATTCCATCAGCTTCTATTCATCCTTTCCCTCCACTTCTATTCACTTTTATTCATCAACTCCGCCAAAAAGAGAGACGACCCACTTGATGCCGCTGTTCGACAGGTTTTGCAGCAGGCCCGCTGTTTTGTCTGCGAGCACATCGACTGGAGGTTTATGTTGATCTGCCCCAAGCACCTGGCTTGGAGTCTGGACAGGAACAAAAGGCTGCTTCTTCACCTCAGATGGAGCAGTTCCAGCAGGTGCAGACTCATTTTGCACCGGCGTCGATTCAGTAGTAGTAGCCATTGCCGGAATGCTTTCCGCAGGTGGTTTGTTCTGCTGAAAACCATTACCCGCCAGTTGCATGCCAAGCAGCACGCCAAGCAGCATAAGCACGCTGACAGATAACATCTTTTTGCCGAATCTGGACATCTTGTCTTCCTCCCTCTTGTATAGGATGAATAAAATTCAAGTCTGTTCCGGGATCACGAGATTACTAGATCACTACCCATTCTTGGATGCCGGCTTTGCACTGGCTTTATCCACGTTCTGCTCTTCCCAGTACACTTCTGCGATCATGTCAGCAAGAACTTTGGACGTTCGTTTGAGCTCGGCCGCCGTATTGTCGATGCCCCCGATTTCGATCAAAATGCTGTTAGGGGAAAGCGTCTGATTATATTCTCCATTGTTGCCTCCACCGCCATTTTTACCCCACACTCCTCGGGACACCCCTGGATATTTCGCCTCCAGCTTTTTATGGATTTTTGCGGCAAAGGCTTCATTCTTGCGCCAGTTCGGATTCTCATGACCGATGATGAAGTATACCTTGGCATAGCTCTGATCACCGATTATTGTTGTCGTTTTTTTATGCCGCTGCGAATCGCGATGAATATCAATTAGATACGTCAGATCATCATTCTGAGCGAGTGCCGCCTTGACGGTTTGCCTTGAATATTTGTAAGAGAAGTTCCAGTTGTAATCTTTTACTTTAGTCTGGTAATCCTCCTGAGCATGTTCAACACCAATGCCCAGCTTCTGCAGGCTGTCAGACAGATACGTCCCTACTTGAAAAACATTGCCTGTTGGCTTGCCGGAGGAAGGATTGTCACTGTTCGTGCCAAGCAGTGGATTATACCCCTCACGAGGATGAGAGTGATAGATCAGCACCGACTTTTTAGCAATAGCGGCATTGCCTTTGTCTTGTCCGCTGCCTTTGGATGGCGGATCTCCATCATCCACCCCAGAATTTGTGTTATCTTCCCCTGAAGAAGGTGTGTTGTCCTGACCCGGAGGAAGATGCAGATCACTTCCAGGCTTGCCTTCGCCCGATGAGGCTGTTTCGGTAAGTCCCGGACCCGGCTGATAATCTTCAGGCGCTTCTGCCTTCGTATTTCCCGACCCGGGCCGGAGCAGGACCGGCTGATTTGCTCCCATGCCCGGCATCTCACGTGCAATCAGGCTTTTCGGGTCCTGCGGATTGACATTAGTCAGCAGTTGGAATACAAAAGAGGTCAGATTTTCACCGGAGATCGCAGAATTCTGCTCCTTTTGGGTGAGATGAGGCATCTCCATGCCCAGCATATCTACAAAAAATCGACTGGAGACCGATCCTGCGAATCCTTTCATTGAAGAAACGGGTGAGCTGTTCAGCCGTTTCTCGGCCATTCCACCAAGCCCCAGTGCAACAAAAAAGAGGGCGGATATTATCATAAGCAACAATAGTGTACGGCCCATGGCCAGCACATGCAGACATCTTTTTTTCCACTTGCCGATGTTCCATGCCAGGATCTTGTTCATTCTTCTGTCTCCTTCCCTTGCTGGACAACTCTTATACTTCAACTCTATGAGCGTGTGCAATTTGATAGAACAAGAAGTAGAAGATTAATTGAACAAAAAAAGAAAGCCCGCTAGATTCGGACCTTCTTCATGGATGTTCATTTTAGAAGCAGATATGGAGAAATGAGGGAAGTACCCTTGAAAGGATATGCAAAGGTACAGGAGCTTTCCTAATGCGTATACGCCGCAACGTTTCCTGGATGTACAGCTTCGTGGAGTGCAGCATTCAAGCCCGTTGCAATAACGTTGGCGATGCCCTCGATAAACTCGTCAATCTCCTTCGGTGTCACGATGAGATCATGACCGAGCGGCTCAAGCACTTCTTTTACCAGACTCAAGCGATCTTCTTCACTGATGTCATCGAGCATGCCCATGATTTGTTTCGTCTGATCCGTTTCCTGCCGGAAATGAGAACGCATCATCTCAATGACATTATTAACGATGGTGGAGGCATAACATACGGTTGGCACGCCGATGGCAATGCAGGGAACACCCAGAATTTCCTTCGTTAATCCGCGACGTTTGTTACCGATGCCAGAGCCTGGATGAATACCAATATCCGCCACCTGAATGGTAGTGTTCACACGTTCAAGAGAGCGGGAGGCCAGTGCATCTATAGCGATAATGGCATCAGGACGGGTACGTTCAACAATGCCCTGCACAATGTCACTCGACTCAATCCCCGTTGTACCAAGCACACCCGGAGCAATTGCGCTGACCTCACGATATCCGGGGGCTACCTGATCAGGTACCAGTTCGAAATACTGGCGAGTAACCATTAAATTTTCCACAACCAATGGACCGAGAGAATCCGGGGTCACATTCAGGTTACCCAAGCCTACAATCAGCACTTTGGATGTTTTATTAATTCCAGCCTTCAGCATGAAATTTTCCATTTCACGTGTGAATTCCGCAGCTACCCGCTCCTGCAGATCGGTATCCCCGTTACGAAGGGAAGGCACCTCAAGTGTGACATAGTGACCTTTGACACGCCCAATCGCTTTTGCGGCTTCATCATTCAGAACATCTATGCGGGTGATCGTAATGCCATCTTTGGTATCCACATCTTCACGCAGTCCGGGAATCGTTTGTTTCTGGCTGCCTTGTGCCATTTCTTTTGAATCAATTGCCAAATCGGTGCGCACGGTGTAGTTTTGCAAATCCAATGTCATCTTTCGCTGCCTCCCTTGAACCATTTGAGCATATTGTGTGGGAAAAAGACGGGCTTTATGCACTCTGCTGAACAACCATGCAAAATCTGTTGCAATTTACATGCTAGCGTGATAGAATATTTTAAGTTGTGAAACGTTTGTATTCATGCGAATGCCTTACAGGAGGTGAATGTAATGCCAAACATCAAATCCGCTGTTAAACGCGTAAAAACGAGCGACAAGCGCCGCGCACTCAACGCTTCTCAGAAGTCTGCACTCCGCACAGCTGTTAAAGCTGCTGATGCTGCTCTGGTAAGCAACGAAGTTGAAACTGCGAAAGCTGCGATTCAAGCTGCTTCCAAAAAGCTGGACAAGGCTGTAACTAAAGGTCTGGTTCACAAAAATGCAGCTGCACGCAAAAAGTCTCGCTTGGCGAAAAAACTGAACGCTCTTTCCGCACAAGCGTAAGAAGCGTTACTTATACGAACCAATGGAAAAATCCTGAACAGCATGGGCTTTCAGGATTTTTTAGCATCTGTTCCGCCGAGAAGACACAAAAACATAGGAAATAAAAAAACAACCTGAGGCCACTTCCAAGCCGTATGTCTGAATTCATTTCTGCATACTTTACTTTGGAAAACGCACAGGTTGTTTTTTTGCGATTATATTCTCGATACTTACATAAACCTCACGCGCCAAGTCTTAACAAAAACAGCTCCAGACCCAGCACTTTGTCCACAGCACCCGTTTTCATCTGATAATCGAGTTCGCTCAAGTGACTGAGTATCTTGCGCAGACGATCCGCTTCAAATTTGCGAGCCTGTTCCCCGGCGATTTTCACGGCATACGGGTGCAGCCCGAGCTGACTGGCAATCTGCTGCTGTGAGTAGCTCTGCTGTCCCAGTTCCTTCACCTGAATCATAATACGAAATTGACGGGCAATGAGCGCTGCAATTTTAATCGGCTCCTCTCGCTGCTTCAGCAGCTCATAGAAGAGTGCAAGTGCCTTTTCCAGCCTCAAATTCGCTAACTCCTCCACCAATGCAAACACGTTTTGCTCGGTGCTTCGCGCCACGAGTGACTCAATATCTGCACGTCGAATCGCGCCTCCGCTGCCAGCAAACAAACAAAGCTTATCCACCTCGGCGGATAACGTCTGCAGCCCGGTTCCAGCATAACTAATCAGCGTATCTGCTGCGCCCGCTTCAAAGACAACGTCCCGCTGCTTCGCAAGCTTCACAATCCACTGCACTAGTTCTTCTCCACTTAACGGAGCAAACGCTAATACTACCGCCTGTTTCTTGGCAGCCTTCACCAGCTTTTTCCGCTCGTCCAGCTTATCGCCCTGCGCCAAAAAAACGATCGTGCTGTAATCAGCCGGATTATCCATATATGTAATCAAACGATCGACCTGATGCTCTATTTTCGATTCTTTTCCCGCAGTAAACAAGCTGGTGTCCCTGACAATAATCAATTTGCGCGGAACGAGAAAGGGAACCGTTTCTGCTTCTTCCACAACAGCTTCAATCGGTGTTTCGGAGAGATCATAAGGGATAACAGCAAAATCCTGATGTTCCTCTTCAATGACCTGTGTTTTCAGCATCTCCGTAAATTGCTGGATCTGATACTTCTCCGTTCCGTACAACACGTAGATTGACGCCGGATCTCCACTGCGTATTGCCTTTGTTGCACTTTTGACATCCATTCACCGTGCCTCCTTATGCTTCTTATCCTACCAGAAAAAACACAAGACAACAAAGGGACCTTCATCCGTTTATGGATAAAGGCCCCCTGTTCTGCATCTATATAAACGCAGACACCAGCCATTCTAGAAATAACCAGTGCGCGGTCATACGACGTCAGTTGGATCAGTGATAGAATACTCTGTAGTTAATTTTAGTATATGCTTGTCATAACGAAAGGTTCTTTGTTGTATTCAAAATAGGTTTCACTTGAGATTTCATGCCTATTTTGCAGGCGGTGTTTCCGAAGCTGCATTCGGCTTGAAGGAATTCTTCGTGGTTGTTCCGTCTTTGTCCGTTTCATAACTGAACTGTTTGCCGTCCTGGGACCAGCTTGCTGATTTCAATGTTCCCTCAACATTTCGCTGCTCAACCAGATTCAGCACATCTGGATCATTTGCAGATTTTGCATAAACACTTAACTGGTCACCTATCAGCATAACTACATACGCCCCGTCAGGCGATTTCCATTCTTTTGCTGTTGTTTCATCCGGTCCTGTGTTTCCTGGATCAGGGGCCGTTAACCCTTGCGATTGTTGTCCGGCAGCTGCATCCTCACCCGCTCCTGAGTCATTGCTGGTTATTCCTCGAGCCGGTGCATCCTCATTAGGAATTATCGTTTGTGCTGAAAAGGTATCATCTGCTTGATCATTCTGTTCAGGCATACTTTTTTGGTCCGTGGCATTGGAATCAGCACCATTACCTGTATTGGTATCAGGCTGCTTCTGCTCCAGGCCCTGATTAGGTTTTTCATTTTTCGTGGAAGGGGTCGCATCCACCGAAGGGCTGCCTTCCTGCTTACCCTCATCGGGGGCAGCCGCTCCTCTGGTAGAAGACTCCGCAGGTTTCTGGTCCGTCTGATGATCTGGTGCTTGCGTTTCAGTACCACTACCTGCTTCAGGTTGATCTTTTTGCGACTGTTCAGATCGTTTCTGGAGCAGATCATTTGAATCAGGCGCAGTTACACCGCCCTCTTCCTGAGAGGGTGAGCTGCCTTGGTCATTATTCACTTCCATGCTAAGAGCAGACTGACCGGCATTGCTTTCTTGAGATGCCCCCGACTTCATCATCATGGAGTCTGCATTCTCGATCTGTTCAGGCTTATAACCAAATATGGCGAAACCTAATACAACAGCCGCTGCTGCTGCACCCATCGACATGCGACCTGCCATCGAATTAAACCATTTGGTTTTGGCTTTTCGTTCTCCTGAGCTGGAACGCTGCAAATTCTCAAATGCCGCAGGGACAGGACTCATTTCTTGTACAGTACTGCTCTGTTCCTTGCGCGCTTCATCAATTGCATCCAATTGAGGCATAATTGCATCAACCAGACTAAACTTGGGGCTTACTTTAGGCAAATCTTCCAGTTCTCTGGATAGAGCTCTAAGCATGCTAAAATTTTCGGCGCACTCCGGACACTTGGCCACATGCTGCAGCATTTGCGTCGTTTCCGCCTCGCCCAGATCATGATCCAGATACCGGTGCATCCATTCCACCACCTCTTCGCATTTCATCCTGTCACACCACCTTTCTGATACTCCTGTAGTAGATTTTGTAACTGTTGTCTGGCTCTAAATAAGTAAGACTTCACCGTATTTAGCGGAAGATCGAGACAATCCGCAATTTCGTTGTAGGATAAATCCTGCAAATATCTTAGAACAATGACGGTCCGATGATGCTCTGGCAGCTTGTTGATCGCTTCTTGTATATCCTTCGCCACATAAGTGGACATCACTTCGAATTCCACATTCTGTTTATCCTGAAAAACCATTTCATGCTCATCAATGGATACAGATGGCTTGGTTCTTCTGAACTTGTCAATACAGATGTTGGTGACGATGCGCTGCACCCAGGTTTTGAACTGGGCTTTCTCTTCATAAGAATTAATCTTGGTGTAAATTCGGATCAACGCTTCCTGCGCAGCATCCAAGGCATCCTGTTCATTATTTAGAATGTAATATGCGGTACGATAGACATGCTGTTCAATCTCCCGCAATAGGGTAATTAGAGCGTCGCGATCGCCCGATTGAGCGGCTCTGATGAGTTCCGGCTCTACCACAAAGGATCCCCCTCTCCCTGCAACCTTACTGACGTGATCATCGATAAAATTGTTGCAAAGTTAAGTATATTTTAATTTTCCATCACAAAATAACGGCTTATGTATAAGGGCCGCTGAATCTTATCTTAGAATAACAGAAAATGCAAACGTAGTCACCAAACGTCTGTCATCACGGAATTCCAGTACTTACACGACTCAAAACAAATGCAATGACATACATTATGGTTAAGTACTTTTTAAGGGCCAAAAATAAAAAAGTCGAAATTTGTTCAAAACTTAAGGTTTTTTTAATGCAATTTTCATGAAAATAGTGTATTGTAAATTTACATTCATAACACGAGGTGATGAGCATGCCAGCTCTAGCGAAAATTCAGGAATTAAAAGAACAAATGCCAAAAGAATATCAAAGCATTTCCCACTTTGTGGAGCACGCTTTGGAATCCATTGATACACTGGTTGAAGAGCATCGCAAATATGTTGCTGCACAAGCGTTATACGGCGATAAAATTGTCGGATCGGAAGAGCGTTTGTACAGAGAAACTGTACTTGATATCAGAGCCCAGCTTCTGATGACGCTGGAAAAAACAGTCGAAGACATTTTGCACAAAGGCGACAAACATTGGAGCAAACATTTTAAGGACGGCGTAGAATAATCAACACTTTCATTATTATTCATTGATCAGGTCGGATATGAAAAAGCCTCTTTTTCAAAATACTCTTTAAAAGAGTGTGTTGGAGAAGGAGGCTTTTTTTTCATGCCCTTATTCAACATCCATGATAAAATAGATATATTAAATAGACTCTATATAAGGAGTATTTTGAAATGAAAGCTATTCTTGTTGACGATGAACTTTTAGCCTTGTCTTATTTGGAGTTTCAATTAATGAAGATGGACCATTTCATCCTGGAAATCATCAGTAAACTCACTAACCCTTACGATGCCATCGAACTAGTGAAGCATACCAAAGTGGATATAGCGTTTATCGATATTGAGCTGCCCGAGATAAATGGAATTGAACTCGCCGAACGAATGTTGGAATATAATCCTGATCTGAAGGTCGTATTTATTACCGCTAATCAAGAGTACGCTGTCGAGGGCTTTGATTTAAACGCAATTGATTATATTGTAAAACCAATTCGTTTTGACCGGTTGTCCAAAACAATGCATCGTATCAACGAAGTCATACCATCCATGTGAATGATCCTGTACGAGGCGATATTCAACATTGGTTTAAGGAATGGCAAAAACACAACTCCCTTAAAGCTTAAAATGATAAGAATCTTTGCTGACCCTATTACGTTTGAAAAGGATTGTTCATGTTGACATTGCTCACGCGTACTCAAAAAAACTTAGCAAAACATAAAATGGCCTGGTTAATCCTAATCTACTCCGCAGCTTTAATTGGGATGAGACTGTTATGGTATACGGAGTTCTCTCCGCCCAATCAGCCCCATGCAGAACAGGGAAAATTTGATTTATCCAACTGGGTTTTTGATGATAAACATACAATTACACTGAATGGAGAATGGGACTTCTACCCCGAAACCTTCATTTCCCCTGACATAGCCATTAGTGATACATTTAGTGTTGCCAATTCGACAATTGTTCCCGGTACATACAATGATACAAGTTCAGGAGCCAATTTCGGTACATATCGACTACAAGTACAACTACCCAAATCAAATACATCCTACGGGATTCACATTCCTCAAATTAAATCAGCTTATCGCATTTATGTGAATGGCAAGCTTTTATATGCATCGGGGTCTCCTGATGAAACGGCGATTCGAACAATTTCCAAGGTCGTACCGTATACAGGTAACTTGACTGTGGATCAGTCCACAATGGATATTATCATTCAGGTGAGTAATTTCCACTATCACAACAAAGGTGGCATTATTGAATCCATCAAATTTGGGTCTCAATCCGCAGTTATTAATGAAGTACATTTTAGTGAAAACATGCAATTGCTAGTAGCTATTATTTTGCTGCTCCACATGTTGTATGTCATAATCCTGCTTTTCGTCGGCCACCGAAAGAAGGAACTTTTTTATTTTGCCGGAATTATTTGTTTTGCCTTACTTGTTACGTTATTAGATGACGACAGAATGATGCTTCGTTGGCTCCCGATCAATTTTGAATGGGCGATACGTATGAGAATTATTGGGTACTCAGCCCTTTCATACTGTTTAGTGTTATGTACAAAGCACTTACTAAGGGTGAATAATTTCAGAAAATTTATTTCCGGCTTCTCTATTTTCTTTTATACCTATATAATTGCAACCCTTTTCTTTCCTCTTGCTTGGTTGGATTATAGCTCAAAGATTTTAAGTATTTTCATGTTTTCCGCCATTTTACTTGTACCTATTATTTCAAGACAGGCTGTGAGAACAGGTCAAGAAGCCGCTATTTCCATATTACTTGCCGGCGTTGCCGTATCATTCAATATGGTATTCAGCGGACTGTTCAAGTCATGGATGAATCAAGATTTGCCGTTTTACCCTATTGATCTTATAGTAGCCTTTGTTGTTTTTGCCTCTTTCTGGTTTGTACGCTTTACTAAAACTGCAATTCGTGCCGAAAAACAAGCGGAGGTGCTCAAGAAAGTGGACAAGCAAAAAGATGAGTTTCTTGCTAATACGTCACATGAGCTTCGCAACCCGCTTCATGCGATCATTAATATGATTCAATCCATCATCGTTAGAAGGAGCAGCAAGCTGGATGCACCTGATCATGAAGATTTGAAGCTGATTGCCAAAATTGGACAAAGGATGTCACATCTGCTTGATGACCTGATTGATATTTCCCTTCTTAAAGATAGCCGGCTAACACTGGATACAACAAGTGTGTCGCTGCCTGCAATCGCAAAAGTCGTTGTTCACATGCTGAACTACATGACAGCGAACAGAAATGTGCAGCTACGGAACGAGATTCCCGATTCATTGCCTAACGTGGCAGCAGATGAGAATCGCCTTACTCAAATTATATTTAATTTAGTGCACAATGCTTTGAAATTCACTAAAGAGGGACATGTTTCACTTCATGCAGAAATCGTGAATGAATTAGCTCACATCCATATTATCGATACAGGCATCGGGATTCACGAGGAAATGCAACAAAGGATTTTCTATCCGTACGAACAAGCTGATTCCAGCATCACATCTCAAGGCAGCGGTTTAGGCCTGGGTCTCAGCATATGCAAAAATTTAGTTGAACTCCATGGCGGAACATTGGAGCTTAGATCTGTAGTGGGAGAAGGATCAGTTTTTACTTTCACCTTACCTTTGGCCTCTGCCACCAAAGCCTTAGACAACGTTAAGATCATGGATGATTCTTTCGTTCCATCAGGACAACACGCAATAATTGGCAATATGGAGTCTGCGGTCTCTTCAGAAAATATGCACGAGATCGACCGTATCGCAGGATCCATTCTTTTAGTGGATGATGATGCCATCAATTTGAAAGTTATTAGGTCTTTAATTGAACTTGATCACTATAAGGTTATCGCGGTAACGAATGCTGATGATGCCCTGCGAGAAGTATCCCATAATCAGTGGGATCTGGTTATCACGGATATCATGATGCCCGAAATGTCCGGTTATGAGCTTACGGAAAGGATACGTAAAAAATTCACTATTTTCGAACTGCCGATACTGCTATTGACAGCAAGGAACAGACCTGAAGATATTCATACAGGCTTTCTTGCCGGAGCAAATGATTATTTGACCAAACCGGTTGAAATGCTGGAGTTACAGTCAAGAATTCGTGCGTTAATTCATTTTAAACAATCCGTTGACGAGCAATTGCGTATGGAAGCTGCATGGCTACAGGCTCAGATTCAGCCTCATTTCTTATTTAACACCATCAATTCTATCGTTTCGCTTAGTGTGATTGATTCTGATCGCATGATTAAACTTCTTGAGGCATTTGGTGATTATCTGAAGGGAAGTTTTAACTCGAATAATTTAGAACGCTTGGTCCCCCTGTCTCATGAGCTTGATTTACTGCGAGCATATTTATATATCGAACAAGAACGGTTCGGAGAACGGTTGGAGGTAGAATGGAACTTTGCGGATGATCTGAATGTTAAGCTTCCACCATTAACAATCCAGCCTCTTGCAGAAAATGCAATTCGTCACGGAATATTGAAGCGTGCAAGAGGAGGTAAGCTAACCATTTCGGCTATAAAAAAACAGGATTATGTTCAATTCGTCATTCAAGATAACGGTATCGGTATGGATGATAAAACACGCTCTTCGCTATTCGATGGCAGGAAAAAAGCAGGAGTATCCGGTGTCGGAATAACCAATACAGATCGACGACTCAAGAAAATTTACGGACAAGGCCTGACGATTCAAAGTATATCCGGCGAAGGAACCACGATATCCTTCATTGTACCAAGGTAATAAGAATCACGACTCAATTCCACCTGACAGAGTTGAATCGTGGTTCTTTTATTATTTTTGAAGTTCAAGCCACCTCAATACATCCCTAGCCTTCACCTGAATCAGCCCAGGAGCATCGGTTTTCTCAAGTTGTGGAAAAAGTTCCTTATACTTTGAAACATATTCACTCACACACCATCTTACTGCCCAGTTAATATCTATAGACCACGGAATCCACAGGTGTGCCTCCGTTTCATTGGCATCCTGCAAAAGCCCGTATGCATACCAACCTCGAACTCCCCCTTCATGCTCCATACGAAGTTGCTTCCAATATAAAGCTCTTTCCTCTGCATCCTTCGGCTTCATCAGAGCATGGACTGCAATCTTTCTAACGATTAAAGATGTATCTCGCGAATATCGCCATAGTTCCTCCCTGTTTATTTGCTCTTGCTCGACGAGCCGGGATAAAGCCAGACCTCTCTCGACTTCATCAGAAGATCGAATTGAAGGCTTAACTGCATCTGATTTCACACTCGATTTCCAAAGGATGCGTTGTTCTGGTTTTCCTTCGAATTCCAGACTTCTTATGGCTCTGCCCACATTAACTCTGGGAGCATTATTTTCATAGTCTACAAACGGGTCTGCATGACGCAGGAGTGTACTGCACAGGTGCTCTTTATTTAACCCTGGGTATTTTGAAAATAAATATGTGGCAGCACCCGCTATTAGCGTGGCTGCTCCAGAGGTTCCTCCATAATAGGAAACCTGCCCCTCTTCACATGTGACAGATTCACAAAACGGTAAAGTTAAATGAAGCCTTGGTGCTAAAATGTCCGGCCTGAAGTGCCCGTCTCCATTTCTGCCGAAGGGTTCATCGGGAAATGGTATGTGCACATAACGGTCCCTGGTTCCACAATCATCGTAACCGCCCACCGCAAAATAGTCGATTGGCGGCATCACATTTCCTAATCTCGTATTTCCATTGGCACAGACCACCAGCACACCTTTCTGCACAGCGGATTGTAAAGCCCGGACCGTGGAATGCTCCTGACTGTTTCTCAGAAGAACGATATCTTCCGAAGCATGCCAGCCTGTACTCAGAATAATTTTGCAATTCCATGCCTTTTGCTCCAATATCCAATCCACACCTGCTTTTAAACGCTCTCCTTCGCCTTCCCTAAAAGCACCATGATCAAGCACAATCATATGGGCCGCAGGGCAAAGTCCGATATGTATGTCTCCGTTGATTGCAAAAGGCTCATGTGATAGTGCCAATACAGTTTGCAAACCATGCATTCCCGCTCCTTCATCCTGTCCTTCCAGGAAAGAGTCAGCATAAGCTTGATAAGCCACTTCCTCGTTACAATGTACAGACAAATCAGGTTGAACCGTAATGTACTTAAGTCGATGGCCCAAATGACGTAGAGCAGGATGTGGCTTTAATCGATCAATGATAATGATACCGACATCTTGACCAGATGTATCAAAATTCGGCGGTTCCAAAAAACCAAGCCGTGCCCATGTCGGATCAGGAATCTTCATTTTATCACCTCAAGAGATCTCTTATCCCATGCAGCAAGCATCAAGAAAACCTTTGAATAGACAATGTCCTAAACATCTGATTAATGATGCTAACAATCTCTTCAACATAATCTTGATAGAAGAAGTGACCTCCATTAAATTTATGATAGTTTACAGTGCTACGAAATATTTTATTCCAATCCTCTATCGGACCAATCATTGAACTGTCTTCGCTACCATATAATATAGAAACCTCTTGTTCTATTGGCTCCCTCACCTGATACTTATATGTTTCAACTAATCTGAAATCATCCCTTATTATAGGAAGAAAGTAATCTATCAATTCTCTGTTTTGAACAACTTCATCGGACAATCCACCTAATTGAACGATCTCCTGCAAAAATAATTCATCAGACAGCTTATATCTTAGAGCTTCCGATTTTCTACTATGAAAGGGAGCTGTTTTGCCAGAAAGATAAACATGAACAGGTTGATTTATACCCGCTTTTTTTATTTGATCCAGCGTTTCATATGCAATTAATGCCCCCATGCTATGACCAAATAACGCATAGTCTCTGCCATGTAAGGTATGTTTAATTTGTTCTACCACATCCATAGAAGCATTCTGTATATCGATGTATGGAGATTTTGACAACATTTTTCCTCGTCCAGGGTATTCAAAAGGCATGCATTCTATTTCTTTGTCCAGAGCCTTATTCCAGGAGTTAAATAAATGGGAAGCTCCACCTGCATGAGGCAAACAATAAAGCACAAAAGGTTTCATATGGACTCCTTTCTCATAACTTTGTTTTAATAACATCTTAAAATATCGGTACCAGGTTCCACTTCTATATAAGTAGAACTAAAAATTTCACAAAATCCACTCCGATGACAGGACAACCTGGAGCGTAGCGGTTATTCCAGATTTTTTCGATTCCTTTTATAAAGGTGAAAAATAAGCCCTCTATCTTTTTAGCTTTTTAGCTTTTTATTGAACAAATAACATTTTATCTCAATTGTATACATTTTTCTAGCAAAGTTTCTTTGAAAATACGATGTTCAGAGTAGGTAGCGGAGAAGGAGCATTATAGTCCCTATCTCTTTTCAGAGTATTTTACTACAAATGTACTTCAATTTGAGTCAATAGACATGTTATACATATCTATTCTAGTGGTTTTTCGTCCTTCACCAGCTTGTATCGCACCTCTACCTCTCCATCCTTCACCCTCATCTGCACCTCACCCCCCTCGTCCGTTCGATAAATCCGGGAACCCGCCTGTTCCAAACGTTTCATCACCTCGGGATTTGGATGACCATAGGTATTGTTAATCCCTGCAGAGATTAATGCAGCTTTGGCATTCCAGTATTGCAGCCATGCATCCGAAGAGGAGGTTTTACTACCATGATGAGCAGCCTTGAGTACATCAATTGATATGGGGGACGACGACGATAAGGGTCGCAGTCCCATTGACGCCTCTGCCAGCGAACCGTCCTGAATCGCATACAGCACATCCTGCTCCGTTGCGGCATCCATATCCCCGGTGAACAGCATAGACGTGCCCGACATCTCCAGCAAAAAAACAACCGACGCAGCGTTCTGATTCTCATATACAGGAATCTCCCCTGATGAATCCGGCAGTCCACCAGGTTCAGGTGAGAGGAAGTGCAGCGTCGTCTCCCGATCCGGCTTATAGGCCATGCCTTGACGTATAGCGAACAGCGGAATTTGGCGCTGTGTAGCCGTATCCAGCAGCTGATCAAATTTCTCTTTTCCACTTGTCGTTCCATTAAACATCAATCGTTTCACCGGAATTTGCTCCAGTACCGCCTGTAAACCGCCAGCATGATCCTGATCCGCATGGGTTGCAATGACGGCATCCAGCTGATGAATGCCTCTCTTTTTCAATAAGGGCACAACGACCTTGGCTCCTACTTCATAAGGATCACGTCTCGTTTTCCATGATGCTTCATTGCCCCCAAAGTTAATCGTGCCTCCACCATCGACGAGGATATGTTTGCCTCCCGGTGTGGTGATGAGCGTGCTGTCCCCCTGACCAATGTCCAGAAATTGCACTACTCCCGTGCCCGCAGGCTGCGGGGTTTGGTATGCCCACCATAAACCTGCCGCAAAACTGATGGCAAGCACACCACATAACCAGCGTTGGCCCTTGCTGATCTGCACTTCGCTATAAAATCCCGCACCTTTGGCTGTAAAGGCACTGGCATACTCCGGCCAGGCGATACTGGCCCCGAGCGTCGCGAGTGAACCTTCATCTGTGCCAGCTGTTCGCATAGGCTGAGCATGCTGCGCTGAAAGCTGCATACGATTATGCACCCGCGCTATGTTTGGCGATTCAGTTCCAGCAGAATGAGAAAAAGGAGAACTCTGTGCCAGCTTAATGCCCGTCGTGGCAGCAGTTCGCCCCAGCATACTACGTGTCGCGGCAGCCGTTTGTCGATCCATATAAAGCGGAGCAGTGTCCTCTTCTCCTGCTTTTACATCATGCGGTGCATCACCACCGCTCCTCTGATGAAGCAAATATAGCAGTACATACAAGATCGCATAGTAGGCCGTAATCCATAACAGAGAAGGCGATGCCCAGATCATGACAAAACCAGGCAAGCTGTTCATCCATTCCACGCTGAGAAAAGTGATCTGATTCAACTGAACCGCAATCCAAGCCAGAATTTTTGCAGCGGGAAACCACACGAAGGACAGGATCATTGCCACCGTTCCCATGGGTAACACCACTGCGCTAATCAAGGACACCAGCAGAAAGTTAGCGGCAAAAGAAAGCAGTGAGAACTGGTTAAAGTACAGAATCGTGACTGGAAAAGAAATCAGCTGTGCCGTCACCGTTACCGATGCTGTTGCCGCGAGTGCCTTGGGCCACCTGCTGAACAATCTGTTGATGAGCGGCATATAAATCATCAAACCTGCCGTCACCAGAAAGGATAGCTGGAAGCTGACATTTAGTAGAAAATACGGATTCCACCACATCATCAACAAAGCAGCTGCACTGATGATCTGAAGACCATCTCTGGCTAATCCGCGTTTCGCCATATATAAACCTATCATCGACATCATGCCTGCGCGTATAACAGAGGGAGAGCATCCCGATAGCAGCACATATGCCGGAATCAGAATCAGTGCGACAGTCAAGGCTGTTTCTCTCGTCAATCTCAACCATGACATCAGCATCAGCAAGCATGCGACATACACCGCGACATGTGTGCCCGAGATCGCAAGGATATGTGTCAGTCCCAGTTGAGAGAATTGACCATACGTACCCGGGTCAATATCCTTTGCCATGCCGATGATCAGTCCCTTCATGTAACCGGCATGTGGCTCAGGAAACAACCGGTCAACTGCTGAACCTAGCAGCTTCCTTGCCGAATCCGTCCATCGTAATATGTTGATCCGTTCCCATCCTTGAGGAGTCATCGCAGTAACCGAATCAGCACCTTTCACCTTAAACATCCAATGAATATACTGCGTCCTGAGGTATTGTCGATAGTCAAATCCACCGAAATTTCTTGCTTCACCCGGAAGGGCCAGGGAGCCTGATAGTGTAAGCTTGTCTCCCCGCTTCCATGCTGCTGCAATACGCTGCTCCTGCTCTTCCATCAAGCGAACTTGCACGATAATTCGCTCATCGATCATAGTTGAAAGAGCTTGTGACTGCGCCTCCTGAGCCATAATAGATGAAAGCTGTAACTCAAAACTTGCCCGATCCCCATCAACTCGCACGTCTGAAGCAAGCTCTCCCTCCACGATGGCATTTAACCCGTCAATCCCATCCGTAGACAGCTGTAAATACTGGGGCAGATGGCTCGAATTCCGAGAATCATTCCATTCCCACTGCACTGTACCCCCAATGAATGCAGCAAGCAAAAGAATGCTGAACCATCCGCTCACAGGAATATGAAGCAAACGAAGCACAAGCGGAAGGCAAGCCGCAGCTCCGACCATACCCCAAAATAGTGCCCAGCCTGTCAACATACATGCCATACTGCTTCCGCACAACCAAAAAATTGTAAAGCAAAGCAGCGGTCTGCCCTTCATGCCATCCCCTCTCCCTTCTGGAACCATGCCAGAAAATACACAAAAACCCCCGGAAGCCTGTTCAGGCTTGCCGGAGGTTCTTCCCCGCACTTACTTTTCCACTTATTTTCACTTACTTTCCCTGCCCCAACATGCCCAACTTGCTGTTAGGTCAGTTGCTTACCGTCATCATCGTCTCCCGTGGTGGCTGGTAATTGTCCAGTCTACGGAACGTAATGCCTTTTTGCTGCATCATATGGGTCACTTTGCTGGTATCTTTGGGATACGAGCGATGAAAAACAATTTCAGTCACACCGCTGTTTGCCAGCATGTTGGCACATGTCCAGCAAGGCTCATCGGTTACATAGACGGAGGAGCCTTCGCGATCAATGCGATCTGTGAACAAAAGCAGATTCTGCTCCGCATGAATCGTACGAATACAGCGCTGCTTTTTGACCATTTCCTCATGGCCATCCGTTACCACCAGCTCATATTCCTCCGCAATCATGCAGCCTGCCTCGGAACAGTCCAGCACTCCCATCGGCGCGCCGTTATATGCGGTTCCCAGCAGCTTTTTCCCTTGAACCAGCACCGCACCTACATGCCGTCGCGGGCAGCGAGAACGTGTGGACACCATATACGCGATATCCATAAAATACGTGTCCCAATCCTTGCGAAGCTCTACTGTACTCATTCAGTCTCCTCCTCATGCTCTGCCCCATCTTATCCTGTCGAACTTACTGAATCTGTATATATGGAGCCATCTTCTGCAGCATCTTCGTGCCGATGCCCTTCACCTTCGTAAGATCGCTGACCTTCGCAAATGGCCCGTGTGTATTACGGTAATCCACAATTGCCTGAGCTTTCTTCTGTCCGATTCCCGGGAGCTCGGTAAGCTTCAAGACGGAGGCAGCGTTAATATTAATTTTGCCATTGTCGGTTATTTCAACTGCTGCATCAACGACCGGATCAACCTGAGGCTGCTTATCTCCTGCCTCTAATTTAATCTCAGCAGCACCGGTACCAATTCCAGCCTGCTTTTGCACGTTCCCGCCGTCCTGTTCTGACACAGCCGCCGCAGTGTTTTCCTGAACCAAAGCAGCCGACTGTATAGCAGAAGAATTCTGCGTACTTGTCGGCTGCTCGATGCCGAGCTGCATCGGTTCCCAGCCGCTAGGCGGCTGTTCACTTCTGCCCGACCATAATATTAATATGCTCCCAACCACTGCTGCAGCAATGGTCATGCCTTTATTCCATCTCATTCTTCGCACTCTCCCTCATATTCAAAATAAATATCATTTCGAACACGGGCGGTGCTTCCGAACCGTTTAATCTTTTTATTTCAACAATTTCATGCATATTCATGTCATGTGAATCAGGACCTCATGCATAGAATAGAAGGAAGATACTGCGCCATTACCGTAAAGCATGAAAGGAGGCCTGAACCAATGAAGGTTGGATTTATCGGAACCGGCAGCATGGGCAGTCTGCTGATCTATGCCCTGATCCAATCCGGTGCACTCGAACCCCGTCAGATTGCAGCAAGCAATCGAACCCCTTCCAAAGTACGGCAGCTATCCCTCCGTTACCCTGGTCTGCATGAATCGCAGAGCAATCGGGAGACGGTGATTCGCAGCAACATCATCTTCCTGTGCGTAAAGCCGCTGGAGTTCAAACATGTTATCGACGATATCCTGCCTGTTGTGAATTCCAATCATATAATTGTCTCGATCACCAGCCCCGTGCAGCTGCGTCATCTGGAATCTTCACTTCCTTGCAAAGTCTCCAAGGTGATCCCGAGTGTTACGCATCAGGTCGGCAGCGGAGCAACCCTTTTTATCCACGGGGAACGAATGACTGCTGAAGACCGCTCTGTACTGGAATCTCTGTTAAGTCATATCGGCAGACCCTACCAAGTGGATGAAGCCTGTACTCGAATCACATCCGACTTCTCCAGCTGCGGACCTGCATTCATATCATTCTTTCTCGAAGAATGGATCGAAAGTGCTGTGCGCCTGACGGGTATTAAACGAGCAGACGCCTGTGCTCTTGCCGGAGAGATGCTGCTCGGAACAGGCAAGCTGTTAACCGAGGGAGGGTACACTCCGCAAGAGCTTCAGGCCCGTGTTGCCGTACCTGGCGGCATAACCGCCCAGGCACTTGCCCTGCTGCGAAACAACCTGAATGGTGTATTCGACAGTTTGATTCACACAACACATGAGAAATATGATGAAGATTTAATCAAGCTGGATGAGGTGTTTCGTGCCAGTGAAATTAACCGGCAACAATATTAACCAGTTTGCCTGGAACGGCAATGACTTTGCGAACAGTCTTGCCTTCCAGCGCCTGTTTCACAGGAGCCAGCTCCATCGTGTAATCCTGCATACCCTGTGCATCCAGATCCTTCGCGATCGTGGTGCGGGTTACAATTTTACCGTTAACTTGAACGACAATTTCCACTTCTGCATCCACGGTCATGGACTCATCATATTCAGGCCAAGCCACGTACGTAATTCCACCCTCATGCCCCAGACGGCTCCACAGCTCTTCCGCCATATGCGGCGCCAGAGGTGACAGCAGCTGAACAAAGTTTTCCATCGCTTCACGAGGCAGTGTATCTGCTTTGTACGCATCGTTGATGAAGATCATCAGCTGACTGATTGCAGTATTAAAACGCAGATGCTCCAGATCTTCCGTGACTTTTTTGATCGTTTTATGAGTTGTTCGTTTGAACTCGTCGGTTCCACCGTCAGCTGTAATTTTATCATTAATCGCGCCAGTATCTTCGTTAATGAAGAGACGCCATACGCGGGACAAGAAACGATGCATCCCCTCTACCCCGTTAGCATTCCAAGGTTTGGTCGCTTCCAGAGGCCCCATGAACATCTCATACAGACGCAGTGTATCTGCACCGAATTCGTTAACAATCTCATCCGGGTTAATGACATTACCGCGTGATTTACTCATTTTTTCATTGTTGGTACCCAGAATCATGCCCTGGTTCACCAGCTTTTGGAACGGCTCTTTGGTGTGTACCACACCCAGATCATACAGCACTTTGTGCCAGAAACGTGCATACAGCAAGTGAAGTACCGCATGCTCCGCTCCACCGATGTACAGGTCAACCGGCAGCCATTGCTGCTGTTTCTCTTGAGAGATCAGTTCCTTGTCATTGTGTGGATCTATGAACCGCAGGTAATACCAGCAGCTTCCTGCCCACTGCGGCATGGTATTCGTTTCGCGACGAGCCTTCATGCCCGTTTCCGGATCAACGGTATTCACCCAATCCGTCACATTGGCCAGTGGTGATTCACCTGTGCCCGATGGTTTGATCTGATCAATATCCGGCAACAGCAGCGGCAGCTGATCTTCCGGTACGGTCTTCATCGTTCCGTCCTCCAGATGCAGAATCGGAATCGGCTCTCCCCAGTAACGTTGACGGCTAAACAGCCAGTCGCGCAGACGATACGTTGTTTTTCCTTGTCCTTTGCCGTGCTCTTCGAGCCAGGCAATCATCTTCGCCGCAGCCTCTGCGTTATTCAATCCGTTCAGGAAGTCGGAGTTCACGTGTGATCCGTCGCCTGTAAACGCCTCTTTGGTCACATCTCCGCCTTCAATAACTTCGATGATATTCAGGTTGAATTGCATTGCAAATTCCCAGTCACGTGCATCATGACCCGGAACAGCCATTACAGCACCAGTACCATAACCAGCCAGTACATAATCCGCAATCCAGATTGGCAGCTTCGCTCCGTTAACCGGATTGATTGCATACGCACCTGTGAACACACCGGTTTTGTCTTTGGCCAGATCGGTACGTTCCAGATCACTCTTGCGAGCAGCCTGCTCCTGATAAGCCTTAACCGCTTCACGTTGCGCTTCAGACGTAATGACATCTACCAGTTCATGCTCTGGCGCCAGAACAGCAAAGCTTGCACCGAACAATGTATCCGCACGGGTTGTAAATACTTTAATAACCTCTTCACGGCCTTCAATCGCAAAAACAACTTCAGCCCCGGTTGATTTGCCGATCCAGTTGCGCTGCATATCCTTGATGCTTTCGGACCAATCCAGCTCTTCCAGATCCTCGAGCAAACGCTCTGCATATTCTGTAATTTTCAGCACCCATTGACGCATCGGTTTGCGCACAACCGGATGTCCACCACGTTCACTCTTGCCATCAATAACTTCCTCGTTCGCAAGCACCGTACCCAGCGCTTCACACCAGTTGACTGGCACTTCATCGACATAGGCCAGACCCTTTTTGTAGAGCTGGATGAAGATCCATTGTGTCCATTTGTAATACTCGGGGTCCGTTGTGCTGATTTCGCGATCCCAGTCATACGAGAATCCGAGTGACTTGATCTGACGACGGAAGTTATCAATATTACGGAAAGTAATATGACGCGGGTGCTCGCCTGTATCCAGTGCATGCTGCTCCGCAGGCAGACCGAAAGCGTCCCAACCCATTGGATGCAATACATTGTATCCACGCATCCGTTTGTAACGGGATACGATGTCTGTTGCAGTATAACCTTCCGGGTGACCTACGTGCAGTCCCGAGCCGGACGGATACGGGAACATATCCAGTGCATAAAACTTCGGTTTGGACGGGTCCTCACCTGTTTTAAACGTTTTATTTTCATCCCAGTATTGCTGCCAGTTTTTCTCCATTACTTGCGGCTGATAGCCGTGCTTCGGCTGGTGATTCTCACTCATCTATATTCCTCCTTCAGGTTTATACGCGCTTTTAAAGCAACAAAAAAACCTCAGCATCCCGTAGCGTTTGCAGCGCTAGGGACGAGAGGTTGAATTCCCGTGGTACCACCCTAGTTAGCGGACGAACGTGCTTCGTCATCCACTCCCTTTAGACCTGTAACGGCGGTTAACCGATGCGGATTTCCTTTCCCGTTCTGTACTCAAGGCATAGAACCATGTAATCACCGCATTTCTCCAAGGCGAGTTCGCAAATTACTGTCAATCGGCTTGCACCAACCGCCGACTCTCTGTGATGTACAGAATTCACTACTGATCCTTATCATCGAAATATGTATACAATATCGGGAACATTATATACAAACGAAAGCACAAAGTCAATACAACACGTCATATTCATGTTTTTGAGCGGCAAACCCGCCTCATACCACCTTAAACGTTTACAGCAAAACCAAATGCTCAGCTTTGCTTAAAACGTACGATGCCTTCCTCCATATTACGAATCGTTGACTGGATATGTTCCTGATCATCGTACTGGCGGTAGTTACATTCAATGCGCAGCGCCAGATCAAAATACAGATCGTACAGACTTCTGCGCTTATGCTCATTTTCCGTAGTAATTGCCCGGCCATACCCCTTTATAAACCCTGGGGTGTAGTTAAAGTGGCTGAAATAATGCTCCATAAGCGGATCTCCCCACAGTGAGCGTTCAAAATCTATAATGCCTGTAATCTGCTTATCCTGCACCAGTACATTGCCATCCCACAGATCCCAGCTGATCAGAACCGATTCAGTCACTTCATCCAATGCATCCGATTTCTCTTCAATCAAACGTCTCAGCTCATCGTAATCGATCCCGATATTAACTTTGGCCGCCTCGCCATCTGCCAGCATATCCTCCATTAACATGGAAAAAGCTTCTCTCCACGTCGCACGCTGTCTATCCTTGCCCGAAAAATAACCAAACTGTTCACCTTGGATCTCATTGATCCGCCGATTGTAAAATCCTAATTGCTGCTCAATCCCATCCTGTACTTCCTGTGTAAATTCAGCCTTGATCTGGTTGTACGGCTTTCCGGACATAAGGTCCATAACAAAATACTGTGCCGGAGCCATCGTTAATGAATCATCGTAAGCGAGCACCTTGGGCACAGGAACATCCCCCAGCTTGGCAACAAGGCGAAGAGCCTGCACTTCAGCCGTCATCAGATCCTGTTCACAACGCATCATATGAGTCGCAGCCGAAGGCGCAATCTTCAGGACAACGCTTCGTCCGTCACCAAGCTTTATTTTATAAGCCTGATTGGCCCAGCCGTCAATCATTTCCTCATAATGTTGAATCGAGGCGTGCAGGTGATGCTTGATAATCAGATCCAGCTGTTCTTTGCTCAATCTCGTTTTATATGTACTTTCCATCGATGTGTTCCCCCTTTTATTAAAGTTAATCGCATTTCAATCAGATGCTTAAACTTCACTCCAACGAACAAAACAAGCTCCGGCTCCCTATAGAAAACGCTTTCTAGACATATTAATTATGTCCCTTTTTACCTTGTGCAGCAATACTTTTATGCATACCATATTCCAAAAAAACTGCCCTTAGCCCGCATTTTGCATACAGTCTAAGGACAGCTCGTTATTTTGAATGATAAATTATCATTTCACAGCTACATAGAACAAACGCTCCGCATGATCCCCAGCCTCGTTCCATTCAAAGTCAGCATAGACCTTCACATCACGAAAACCCGCTTTGCTTAACTCCAGCTTCATCCAATCCGGATCATACGCACGCTGCACATGAACTTCCTCGAACCGCCGATACGTATCCTTGCTCCCATCCTCCACACGCGAGAAAATGCTCAAATGATGCTCAATCTCACATCGGTCCTGATCCAGATCACAGGTCCAGATGTAGGATACGGAGCGCTCATCCAGTACAAAGGGCTGCTCTTGATCGTATCGGATTAATGTGTTCGGATGATGCACATCAAACAGGAATGTGCCTCCCGGCTTCAGCATCTCATACGTACGCACGAAAGTACGAACGACATCCTCGGATTCCAGAAGATAGTTCACACAATCACAGAATGAAATGACCGAGTCCACAGGCTCAGGCACTCTCCAGTCCCGCATATCCTGCTGCACCCAGCGTACGCTGCCTTCCCGGTACAGACGATGTCCCTGAGAAGTGGCTTCCATCTTACTGCGCGCAACAGACAGCATATCAGCCGAGAGATCAATGCCCGTCACCTCAAAACCGGAGTTTACCAGCGGGATTGTGATGGAACCTGTTCCACAGCCAAGCTCCGCCACACTTTTGGGCATGCCATGCTGCTCCCAGGCTGTTCTTGCAAACCTTATCCAGTCCGGATAAGGCATATCTTCCATTAATTCATCGTAAACGTAGGCAAATTTCCGGTAAGACATGTCGGCACCGCACTTTCAATTTCATTTACTTCTCTTCTGGCTGCTGCTTCGGTGCGGATTCGGACAGATACGTCCAGTTTTCCTTCTGCACCACCAGACCATCCTTCATCAGCTTGCCAAGAGCCCGCTTGAACGCCGATTTGCTGATGCCGAAACGCTGTTTGATAATGTCCGGCGGTGTCGCATCGGAATACGGCATGCCGCCCATCGGGCGCTCCTTCATAAAAGCAAGCAGCTTGTCTGCGTCTTCGTTACGCCCAACCTCTTTGCGCTGTGTCATCGCCAGATTCACACGTCCGTCTTCACGTACCAGCGTAACCCGGCATTTCACTTTCTCTCCCAGACGCAGCATGTGACTGCGCTCGGAGGAATGAATCATGCCAATCGCACCAAAGCCAAGCACACCGCCGTCCACAAGTACAAATGTCCCCATCTGAAGCGGCTTGTACACCAAAGCCTCAACCCACTGGTTCACCCAGGTAGTCGGGGCATGGAAAGCAAGGGGAGCAAGCTCACGTTCTCCGGCCAGTTTGGCCCGCAATCGTCCTTGCTTGTCATGCTCCATAATGACAAACACTTCATCTCCAACTTGAGGGCGCAGCTCTTCAAGCTCGGGCAATTCACGAATGGGAAGCAGCAGCTGGCGTCCGAGCCCCATCTCCAGAAAACAGCCCAGACGCGGATGCACATCCGCTACGACCAGTTTAGCCATCTCTCCAAGCGTGAGGTAAGGCTTTTTCATCGTAACCGCGAGGCGGTCTTCTGTATCAAAGAAGACAAAAACCTCCAGCGTTTCACCAATTTTGATGTCCCGAGTCAGCTCGGTGTAGTGAAGCAGTACATCTTCCGATCCTGTCGTCAAAAAGTAGCCAAATGGAGACACTTCACGTGAAACCGGCAGCGAGACGACTGTTCCTGCAATCAAACTCATACGGTCTCCACCACTTTGGCGTCAGACCAGAGACGCTCGATATTGTAATACTCCCGTTCATCGCGGTGGAATACATGAACCACCACATCACCAAGATCCATCAGCACCCAGCGTGCAGAATCCATGCCCTCGATGCCTTTGATGACCGCACCGGCTGCGTGAGCCTGTTTGCGAATCTCTGTAGCAATCGCCTGTACCTGTGTATCCGAGTTACCGTGGCAGATCACAAAATAATCGGCAACCAGCGAGATATTGTTCAGGTCAAGAGCTACAATATTTGATGCCTTTTTATCATCAGCGGCAGCAACGACCATATTCATAAGTTCTTTCGATGATACTGTCATGAACCAACCTCCATAATCTTTAATTGTGCTATCAAGTCATTACGCGAGAGCACCGTGAGCGGATAAATAACACGGCGCTGGGAAAGCAGCAGGCTGATCGTCGAATCAAAGCCGGCAATCAAGCCCTCCTCCAGACTGCGCTCAGCCTGCTCACGAATATGCTCCACGCCCGGAAAATCACGTCCGGGTTCAATATAATCAGCAAGACATACCACTTTGTCCAGCAGACTCATGCCCACTCTACCTGAAGTATGCCACCGAATGGCGTTTATAATTTCGGAATCGGACACACCATAATCACGCTCCGCAACAAAAGCACCTACTTCAGAATGCCAAAGCTGCTTGTCATGTGATAACAGCTCTATATTTAATCCGTTATCACGAATGACCGCTTCCATCTCAGCTACAGGCCAATATTTCGCCACGTCATGCAGGATCGCTGCGATGTCTGCCTTCACCGGATCAGCTCCGTACTTTTCAGCGAGAATAACAGCGGACTCCATAACCCCCTGCGTATGCTTCCAGCGTTTGGCAGGCATCTGAGAAGAGACAGCCTGGATTAATTCCTCACGGCTTAACGCCATATAAACCGCTCCTTACAATGTATTGATGCACTGCATCGGGAATCATGAAACGTACGGAATGCCCCTTCGCGAGACGTCTGCGAATAGCCGTGGATGAAATATCAACAAGCGGCATTTCTGCCAGCAGCACCCGATCCTGCAATGGCTCTGGCAGGTCGTCCAGATGCAGCTGAAAGCCCGGGCGTCCAACACCGATAAAGGTCAACCTGGACGCCAGTTCTTCAATCTCTTCCCATTTCGGAAGATAATTCACCATATCTGCCCCGATAATGAAATAAAACTCATGCTCAGGGTGGCGGCGCCATAACTCACGCATCGTATCAATGGTGTAGGACACGCCGCCAAGCTCCATTTCGATGCCTAATACCTCATACCGGGGAGCATCCTTTACAGCAGCCTCCGTCATCTCCAGACGCTGCCGTCCCGTTGCACCTGCTTCCGGTTTATGAGGCGGAACATGGGAGGGCATAAACCAGATTTCATCCAGTGCATGCGAATCCCTTGCCGCTTCCGCTGCCAGCAGATGCCCCATGTGGATCGGATCAAACGTACCGCCCATGATGCCGATCTTCACCCGCGCCACGCTCCTTATCTTGGAAGTTCGATTTGTTTGTTATCACGTGATTCCTTGTACAAGATAATGGTGCTACCAATGACTTGTACCAGTTCGCTGCCTGTTTCACGAGCAACCTCTGCAGCAATTTCATTTTTATCATCCAGATTGTTGTTCAGCACTTGCACTTTCATCAATTCGCGCTTCTCGATTGCCTCTTCAATGTGGCGGAACAGATGTTCATTCGTGCCCCCTTTGCCAATCTGAAATACAGGGGTCAGGTGATGTGCCTGTGACCGCAAAAAGCGCTTTTGTTTACCAGTTAACATGAATATTCCATACTCCTTATGTTGAGCAGGCCACATATCGATGAACAGCCCTAAACTGTTTGGTGGTCCTGACCGTTCAATTATTATTTGTAAAACTATCCAATACCGCCCGTCTCATCGTATCGATCGGAGCCGGAATGCCAAGCCAATGCTCGAATGCAATCGCACCTTGATAGATAAACATGCCCAGACCGCCGTGCACCGTGCAGTCACGCATACGGGACTCCCGCAGCAGACGTGTCTCCAGCGGGTTGTAGATCAGATCGCTGACCGCTGCTCCTTCGCGAATCCAGACGGGATCAACCGGCAGGTCATGCACATGTGGATGCATTCCGGCTGCTGTCGTATTGATAACGATATCCGCGTCAGAAAGTACAGCTTGTGCATCGTACATTCCACTGCCAGAGATGTCTCCCAGGTTATAGTTCCTCAAATCCTCAGCCAGAGCTGCCGCTCTGTCAGCCGTGCGATTCAGGATACTGATCCGCTCCGGCTTCTCTAGTGCGAGCGCGTAGATCACGCCTCTTGCAGCTCCGCCTGCGCCAAGCACTGCAATTCGTTTGCCCTCAATCTGAGGAACAGCCTCTTCCTTGAGAGAACGAACATAACCCATCCCGTCCGTATTATACCCTGTCAATATGCCATTATCGTTCACAATCGTGTTGACTGCCCCGATCAAGCGTGCGCTCTCATCTATGACATCAAGATACTGCATGACCTGCTCCTTGTGCGGAATCGTGACATTCACACCTCGATAACCTAGTGCAGTAATTCCACGAATAGCAGCTTGCAGCTGATCCGGCTTCACATGAAGCGGCATATACATCCCTGCCACACCCGCTGCCTGCAAAGCGGCATTATGCATTGCCGGCGACTTGGAATGTGCAATGGGATCGCCCATCACACCAAGCAGCACAGGAAGTGAAGAATTGAACTTGTTCTCTGCCGACATCGGCTCCCCTCCGATCTGATCCGTTGTTCCAATTAGAAGCTGCATCTCGGGCTAGATCAAGGAAGGACGAACCTGTACCCGAATCCCTTTTGGAACATGAACCGCAATCAGAGCGCCCTGGTCTCCGTTCACCTTGATCCAGCCTAGGCCAGAGATAAATACATCCGACTGGCTGCCGCGTTTAATCCGGAATTCATGTCTGGTCCATTCCGGCATCTCAGCCGCGTTCTCCCGTGTTGGCGGCGTCAGCAATTCCCCCAGATGGTCACGATACAGGTCGTCGGCTCGTTCCAGCTTCGTCCGATGAATGTTCAGCGCCGTGCTGATAAAACAAGTGAACGACTGACGATCGCCTTCAATAAAGTCAAAGCGGGCCATTCCACCAAAGAACAACGTCTGGCCAGCATTCAATTGATATACCGCAGGTTTAAGCGGTTTCTCCGGCATAATGGCAGCCAGATCCTTACGAGATACAATCTCGCTGAATCTCCATGGGTACACGATTCCTGGGGTATCAATGATCGCTTTTCCATCATCCAGCGGAATATTGACCATATCCAGTGTTGTTCCCGGATAACGAGAAGTTGTGAGCTCCTGCTCCAGATCACTGTAATCTCGGATCAAACGGTTGATCAGTGTAGATTTACCTACATTGGTTCCGCCGACCACATACACATCCCGATCACCGCGATATGTGCCAACCAGTTCAAGCAGACGATCGAAGCCCTGATTCTGCTTGGCACTGCAGAGGACCACATCTACCGTGCGCAGACCTTGTTCCTTTGCCTGCTTCTGCACCCAGTTGCGTACCTTGTTCCAGTTTGTCACTTTAGGCAGCAAGTCCGTTTTGTTTACGGCGAGCAGCACGGGATTGTTTCCAACGAAGCGCTGCAACCCGGAAATAATACTGCCGTCAAAATCAAACAAATCAACGATATGAATGACGAGTGCATCCTTATCCCCGATTTTGCTGAGCAGAGCCAGAAACTCGTCCTGATCCACTGTAACAGATGATGACTCATTATAATTTTTGATACGGAAGCAGCGCTGGCAGATGACCGGTTCACGATCAAGTGCTTTTTCAGGGATAAATCCGGGCAATTCCGGATTTTCCGTTTGCAGATGCACGCCGCATCCACTGCATCTTACGGCAATACTGCCGTTATGCGGTTCTGTCATTTCTTCTTTTCCTCCTCAAGCCATAAGCCTTTCTTACGCAAACTTGACAGAGCAATCCGTTCTACTCTCCGATTGAAACGGGTCATAAAGCCCTCATCTCCGATGGAGATCGGCAGCACCAGAACTGTATACAGTCCAAGTCTGTTGCCTCCATACACGTCAGTAAGCATCTGATCCCCCACAACAATAGTCTTTTCGGGAGTAAGCTCCATCATTCGCATTGCTTTACGAAACGGTACATTCGATGGTTTGCGTGCACTATGCACAAACTGGATATCCAGCGGAGTCGCAAACAGGGATACACGATTCAGATTGTTATTGGACACAATCATAAGCTTGAATCCCACCTCTTTAACACGCGCGAACCATTCAATCAATTCGGGTGTAGCATCAGGTGCTTTGGCTCCAACAAGCGTATTATCCAGGTCAGTTATAATTCCACGATACCCTTGAGCGTACAGTTCTTCCAAATTGATATCAAAAACTGTGTCAACACGCAGCTTGGGCAATAACATTTTAAACAAAGAAGTCACCTCAGTTTCATACGACACACTATATCACAAATCCGTCTTTCCTGAAAATGCAAACTGCCTTTATCGCCGTGAAAAAAGGAAAAACGGGACGGGCACTGTTATGCCCGTTCCGCTTTCAGTTCCTTCCGCAGCCTCAGGGCCGCCTGATACACAACCTTCCAGTCATCGGCCGTTACTGTTGCCGGACTGTAACGTGTCTGTTCAAACTTCATCAGCAGCTCTTCCAATGTGCCTCGAGCTGACGGTCTGAGCTGGCTCCAGCGAGTTACGGACTCACGCAGCGTTTCGTCACCACTACGCGTCAAGCCCTGCCTTCTTGCATAACGAATCCAGCGCTCTGTCTCAGCCAGTACCTTCTGTTCCGGTGTCAGCGGCTTGCCTGTTCGCAGGCGAAGCAGCAGGAATCGCAGGGACAGACGATTGCGCCAGAACATGTAAGCTACCCACAACACAATGACTGCACCCGCAGCCCAGATAACAAAAGCAGGGATTGCGGCTGTTGTCTGTTCAGGAGCCTGTGTTTTGGTCTCTTCCTGAATCGGCTCTTCCTCCGGCTGCTCCTCCGGCTGATCCACAGACTGCACATCCGGCGTCTCGGTCAACAGCGGCATGTCAAAGCCAGGTGTTGCTTCAACCGGAATCCAGCCGTATTCGCCAAAGTACACTTCCGCCCAAGAGTGGGCATCTGCATTCGTTACAGTGTAGGTTGTCTCGATCGGTGAACCAGGCTGGCGAGGCGCCTGCATGTCCGAGTTCAGGGACATCTGTCCAGGCGCGTATCCTTTAACCCATCTTGCCGGAATACCTTCCGAGCGTGCCATCATCACAAGTGCAGTGGAGAAATAGTCACAATATCCTTCACGAATATCAAACAGGAAACCTTCAACAAAATCATTGCTCACTTTCCGGGACAAATCCGGATTGTTCGTGTAATTGAAATTTTGTTGTAAATAGTTTTGCAGTAATGCCACTTTTTCATACGGTGTATTTGCAGATGCTGTAACCTCTGCTGCAAGATCCTTCACTCGTTCAGGGAAACGGGACGGCAGCTGCAAATATTGATCGTCTGCCGGGTTGCTTGAATACAAAGCGTCAGCTGTCTTGGTACGCAGTTCATCCTCAACAATGATCGGCACTTCGGACACAATGGTATAGGTTTTCGGATACTGCGGCTGCTGACGTGTTGTTACTACATGTAATTCAGCCTGATCCGCGTTCCACAACATTCGTCCCGTTCTCTCTTCACCGTTCACCGAGATGACCTGGGATATGGAATACGATCCAAACAGAATCGGATATACGGTGTCGTTCAGCATTGTCACTTTTTGCGTGACCTGCTTGGTTTTCACTTTTCCGGCCTGATTATTCTCCAGCTTCTGATCGGCCTCCACATTATCCATGGATACACGTCCAGGCTCATCCCAGCCTGTTCCGGTATATTCGGAGCGCGTCTCACCGCGCCAGTAGCCCCGGTCGCTTGTTGTTACGGACATGACAGGGGTGTAATCAAAATTAAAGCCCCCACCAAGCTTGTTATCCTCACGGCTGTAGCCGGATTCCGTTGCAGTGGGAATATCCAGCACACCGTTGCCCGCTTGGGTCGAGGAAGTACCGGTGTAATTCCGCCAAGCGGTATACGGGTCTGTCAAGGTTGGCGGAACTTCCGGCATGTTCACACTGGCTACAATAATTAATGAAAAAATGATAGCGATATTCGCCAGTATTTTGTAAGGATGCCGGATCATTCGTTTCCAGCCCTGCGGATATTGCAGCTGATAATTACGGAAGTGCTGACATACAAGCCAGCCCATGCCCGCAAACATCACCCAGGCAATCTCTCCCCAAAGCGGAATTTGAGTGAACGAATCCAGAATGCCCAAGGATATAATATTAACGCCAAGGAACACAAGGATACGTTTGGTTGAAGTCACAAGACGAAGCGCGGCCTCAAGCATCACCCAGGCACATAAGGAAAACCAGATATAAGGTGGCATATGCAAAATGAATTGCTCAATCCGTTCGGTTAATGTACCGAAGGGGATGTATACCATGTAATCAATCAACGTTTTATGCAAAATATACAGGACTGCAACAGCCTTGATTATGGTTCGATACAGTATTTTAAAGGGAAGTACAACCTCCAGAATGCTCACCGCTGCCAGCGTCCACAGTACCAGCGAAGTGGTCTCTGTATACCAAGATTCCTGTGTAAACGATATCCACTGCAGCGCAATCAGAAATATCCAGAGCAGGGATGCTGCATGGTACCAGGATCTTTTCATGCCCGGACTTTCGTTTCCTCTGGCGTTCATACCGAACCTCCTCCCATCACTGTAGGAAGCTCCTGCAGATGGGCAACGGTAAATGACCTGGTGCCCCGTCCGCGCAGCATGGCATTCCATTCGGAACTCCGCCGTGATTCCGCAGGGTCAATCAATATATGACATGGGGTCATCCCGCGAGTATCCGCCCAGCGAAGCAGATCCAGTATTTTGTCATCATTTTGGGGAGAAATCACAACAAAGTAAGCTCCTTGCGGGAATTGTCTTGCTATTTTCTCCACCCCTGGCAGCAGGGACTGATCCTGACCGTTATCCTGAATGTCCACCAGATGATGGATCATCTTCTGACGTTCGATCAGGCTTTCACTTGGAGGCATGAAACAAGACTCTTCAGACAGGGTTAACAACCCCATCCCCATGCGTTCCCTTGTACCGTACTCCAGCAGAGAGGCTGTCGTAGAGACAGCGAGCTCGAACGCTTCCCCATGCGGATAACTGCCTGCCATAGCGTCCAATACCAGGATTGTTTTGGGTACAGACTCATGCTCGAACTCTTTCGACTTCCAGTTACCTGTTTTGGCTGTTGCATTCCAGTGAATACGAGACAAACGATCCCCGTAAACATAATCACGCACACCGTTAATCTGTGTTGTTTCCCTGCGTGAACGAGTCAAGGCTGTCTGCGGACCCGATAAACGAGACTTGCGGTCGTACAGCTGCCAGTATGGAATAAATACCGTTCGAGGAAGTACCCGGAACTCCCCGCTCGCCTTGAAGGTTCCGCGATGTTCAATCAGTCCGAAGATATCCTCGCTGGCACATTCGGTATCGGAAAAAACATATTTCCCCCGCTCTAGCGGCGGAGTTTGAAAAGAAAGCTCCCCATGTCCGCGCATACTCGGAATAAGGCTTTCTTTAAAGGACCATGATTCTCCATTATGCCGATGCAGCATCTCGCGTACGACGACATAAGGAAGTGGAAGAAATCCTGGAATCGTCAGGCTGAGCTGCACCTGAACCTGATCGCCAGCATGAAGCAGCTCCTCGTGATTATGGCCGGAAGACAGCCTGCGTACGCCTCTAGTCCGTTTCACGCCACTGAATCCGGCAATCGCCAGATACAGGCAGAGCAGCGTCACCATGGACAGCAGCATAAGCGAGGTCTTTCCTCCCTGGAACAAAACATACGCGAGACAGCACATCCACACCATTGCGATGCCCCATACGCGTGGGTGGCGCAGTCCTCGATTGACAGTTGTCAAAAGCGGTCTCATCAATTATTGCCCCATGGACACAGGCACACGAACCTGCTGTAAAACCGAATTGAGAACAGCCTCTGAGCTCATGCTGTCCAGTCTGGACTCAGGACGAAGCACAATACGATGAGAAATAACATACGGAGCCATCGTTTTGACATCATCCGGCAGTACGTAGTCTCGCTCCTGCAGGAAGGCAAAGGCTTTCACAGCCATCATGAAGGAAATAGCAGCCCGCGGGCTTGCTCCAAGAAGAACAGACGGATGTGAGCGCGTGTGACGAACTACGTCCAGCAAATAGTCCACCACCGGATCACCAATAAACACTTCTTTAATCTCCTGCTGAATCGCGGAGATTTGATCCATATGAGTTACCGATGTCAGCCGGTCTACCGGCTGCCCGGATTGATGCTGCTTAAGCAGCGTTTTTTCAATATCCTTGTCAGGATAACCCAGGCTGATCTTTAACATAAACCGGTCAAGCTGTGCTTCAGGCAGTGTATACGTACCCTCAAAATCAATCGGGTTCTGGGTTGCACAGAGCATGAACGGATGGGGAAGATCGTACGTGTCTCCATCTACGGTTACACTGCGCTCTTCCATCACTTCCAGCAGCGCGGACTGTGTTTTGGTCGTTGCACGGTTAATTTCGTCAGCCAGCAAAATATTGGTCATGACGGGGCCAGGCCGGAAATAGAAACGCTCATCCTTTGGATGAAACACCGATACTCCCGTAATATCACTTGGTAAAATATCAGGATTACATTGAATACGCCGGTATTCACCGCGCATGGATTTGGACAGTGCCTTGATTAACTGAGTTTTGCCCGTTCCCGGTACGTCTTCAATCAGAACGTGCCCGCCTGCAAGCAAAGCAGTGAGTAAAAGTTGAATCTCAAAGGACTTCCCCATAATGCAGGACTCCAGATTCGAACGAACTGCAGATATAATTTGGATCGACTCTTTGCGCACAGGCATGTGGTCTAACCTCCTAAACAAGCATACAGATTTCCTTTTATTGTACATGATCCGGGGGCACGAGTACACTCGAAGCAGCTCACAATTTGTTTCCAGCCGTCATATACAACGCAGTTCATGCATAAATACGACAAAAAAGCCCCGGATAAAATCTATCCGAAGCCCCTGCCTATTTTAAAAAATTTAACCTTTAGGTCGAACAACGAGCGCCGCGAGAAAAGAAAATATAATCGCTGACGATATCCCGGCTGCGGTCAGATCGAAAATACCTGTGATTACACCGATCCAACCCTCTTTTTCCAATTCGGTTAACGCGCCGTGTACCAAAGAATTGCCAAAGCTCGTAATTGGTATGGATGCACCTGCTCCCGCGAATTTCACCAGCGGATCATAGAGACCAACTGCATCGGCAACCGCTCCAGCGACCACAAGTGTACTCATCGTATGTGCGGGTGTCAGTTTTACCCCGTCCATCAGCAGCTGTCCAATCACACAGATCAGACCCCCGACGATAAAAGCCCACAGAAATTGCATGTTCTTCACCCCTCCTGTTCGATAGCTACAGCATGTGCGATACAAGGAATACTTTCGCCCTGCTGATAGGACAGCGGGGACAGCAACGCGCCTGTTGCAACGACAAGCACCCGTTTCAGATCCCCCTTCTGCATCCGGTTCAGAATGTGGCCATACGTAACCGTGGCCGAACACCCGCACCCGCTTCCACCAGCAACGACCTGCGGTTGATTCTCACGATCATAGATCATGAGTCCACAGTCATTAAAAACCGTCTGTTCCATCGGAATACCTTCTTTGCGCAGAAGTTCTTTGGTAATAGGCAGACCCACAGAAGCCAGATCCCCTGTAACAATGAGATCATAGTATCCCGGCTCCAGACCGGTATCCCTGAAGTGAGAAATGATGGTATCCGCCGCTGCCGGAGCCATAGCTGCACCCATATTAAAAGGGTCCTTGATGCCCAAATCCATAATCCGGCCGATGGTCGCTTTAGCTACAACGGGTCCTTCCCCAGTACGGGAGACGACCCCGCATCCAGACCCGGTTACGGTGTACTGCGCATAGGGAGGTTTCTGAGAGCCGTACTCTGTCGGATAACGAAATTGCTTCTCTACGGTACAATTATGGCTCACCGTACCAGCAAGCACATAATCGCCCGCACCGGAATCCACAATCATCGAAGCCAGCGCCAGTGTCTCCATCGAGGTAGAACAAGCTCCAAACACCCCGAGATAAGGGGCCCCGAGCTGCCTTGCAGAGAAAGAACTGCTGATAATCTGGTTCATCAAATCTCCGCCAACAAAATAATGCAATTCTTCCTTGGTTTTATTCGCGTTAATAAGCGCGAGCTGTGAGGCTTGCTCGAGCAATTTCCGCTCCGCTTTTTCCCACGTTTTCTCCCCAATCTCAAGGTTGTCATATACATAGTCGAAATCATTGGCCAACGGCCCCTGGCCTTCATCTGGCCCCACCACGGTTGCTCTGCCTATGATGCGCGGCTGATGATCATACTCCCACGTCTGACGACCCAGCCGTTTCATAAGTGTCCACCCCCGAATCCCAGAAAGGCATACACAATACCGACAATAAATGCGGCCACGACTCCAAATACAATGACTGAGCCGGCGAGCTTGAACATGTTTGCACCTACACCCAACACGAGTCCTTCCGCACGATGCTCCAGCGCAGCGGAGCACATGGAGTTAGCGAATCCGGTTACGGGTACAGCGGTGCCTGCTCCTGCCCACTGTGCAATTTTGTCGTACACACCGAGGCAGGTGAGAATAACCGAGATCAGAATCATCACTGCGACGGTAGGGCTCGCAGCTTCCTTGGATGTCATATGCATTCCCGCCATAAATGCCTCTTGAATCGCTTGTCCTATCAAACAAATCGTTCCCCCGACAAAGAAAGCCTTGAGGCAATTTTTGAAAATCGGACGTGATGGCTCATGTTTTTTGGCGACTTTCTTATACTCCTTCTCATCCATTGACAGTGATGAGATTTTCTTTTTTCCAGTTGCAGATTGCATCGGCAAGCATAGGACCTCCTTTATGTGAATGTGGATTCAAACAGCTGTGGCTGATTGCCTATGTGTAGTTTCTTTATTCATTGTTTGTAAATTCCGGGCAGGTTATGTATCCGGCGAGCAACAGCATATGTTTCCATTATGGACGGTTTGGATAAATCTCACGAATGGAAGGTTTGGATAAATCACTCGCGTATGGAAGGTTTGGTTATAAATAAAGAAGAATGATGACGAGCAAAATAAACAACACAATAAACAGCATCTTCTCATGACCTTCATCTGGAGGCTTCATCTCATATTCGACTCCTTCCTTATAAAAACAAACGTTATGAGGATATCCTCTGGAAAAAAGCGACAAGGTTCCTTTTATCCAAGTATATTCACAAGATCGGTCTCAGGATTAAGACGAAAGCGGAGACAAAAGTGCATGAAACTGACGTGATCATCAAATAACATGCCTGAAAAACGTAATATAATCATGGACAATCACTTGTACAAGGTTCATACTAGGTTGTGACCAGTGGTTAATAACAAGTCCTTAATATTAATAAGGACTTCAGGCCAGTAGCCGTTCTGCTGTGCCCTGATCTACATACCCAACAGAGGAGTTGTTTGCACATGAATGAAAAAACGTTGGACATGTTCCGAACGTTAACAGAATTCCCTTCTGCGTCCGGCTTTGAACGTGAACTGCGGGGATGGATGAAGGAGCAAATGTCCGCGTATACGGATGAATTTGTACAGGACCGTCTGGGAAGTCTCTTTGGTGTACTGCGGGGAGATGAAGCCGGCCCGAAAGTGATGGTAGCCGGGCATTTTGACGAAGTAGGTTTCATGACAACGGGAATCACAGAAACAGGCATGATCAAATTCCGTCCACTCGGCGGATGGTGGAGTCAAGCGGTTCTATCCCAGCGGTTGCAGATTATTACACCTGAGCGCCGCATTACCGGCGTTGTTGGCTCTACGCCTACTCATCTGCTGGATGAGTCACAACGCAGCAAGCCGGTTGATCTCAACACCATGTACCTGGATATCGGAGCAGATGACCGTGCAGAAGCAGAAGCTTGGGGCATACACCCGGGCATGCAGATTGTACCAATCTGTGAATTTACACCGATGGCAAACCCTAAAAAAATTATGGCAAAGGCATGGGACAATCGTTACGGAGTCGGACTGGCTCTTGAGCTGGTTGAAGCGCTGCATAAGGAAAAGCTGCCGAATACGCTGTATTCCGGTGCAACCGTTCAGGAGGAATTGGGGCTGCGCGGTGCACGTACTGCGGCAAATCTTATCCAACCAGACATTTTCTTCGCACTGGATTGCAGTGCAGCCAATGATATGACAGGTGACAAACAATCCTTCGGCCATATCGGTCAGGGCGCATTGCTTCGCATCTTTGACCCAGGCATGTTTACCCACCGGGGTATGGTTGAATATGTACAGGATACAGCTTCTTCTAATCAGATCAAAATGCAATATTTCATCTCGCCTGGCGGAACGGATGCAGGTCAGGTTCATCTGAGCGGCATCGGTGTACCATCTACCGTTATCGGCATCTGCGCTCGGTACATTCATACCTCTTCATCCATTATTCACACCGACGATTATGATGCAGCCAAAGAGCTGATTGTGAAGCTGGTGAAGGGCCTTGATCGCACCACGATGGACACCATTATCAATAATGCTTAATTAGTTACATGCTTGTGAACTAACCACAGAGATACCTCACCGAATCTGCTTCGAGGGTATCTCTTTTTCTATGAATTACACAAATAGAATGTAATTATTGAACATAATGAGGACCAGATACATAAGATAGGATAACCAATTATCAATAAGCGGGGGACCTTTATATGGCAGCAGGCAGAAATGGAAAATCAAATAAAGGTTCCAGAAAAACCAATGCTGCAAATACCCTTCTTGGTGGGAATCTTAGCGGAAAAAAACTTGAACTGATTGTTGCCGCATTATTAGTTAGTGGTAAGCTGAGAGTAGATGCCGTTACGTTGTTTCGCGAAGCTACATTAGTTGTGGAGATCGTCGGGCAGTACAAGACACTTCAAAAGGTCACACCTACCAATTCAGATAAACTGGTTCAGTTTCTCGATGAAACGGGCCGTGATATGACGCTGAACGATGTCATTCAGGCGTTTCAGCAGCGCATAAATTCCTAAATGTCAAGAACGAAAAGAGGTGCATGTGATGTCTGAATTCGATGGTGTCGGTTTCGCCGAGACGTTAATTATACTTATTCTAGTCGTATTATTTGTGTTTGGTTCGACAGACATCGAAACACTCAGCAGTACACCTACAAATACCTGAACCCGCCCCTTTTCTGGCACGATGTCCAGCCAACAATGTTCAGAATGGGTACTGTATTACGCATTGCATTCTTATTAAGAAGACCTTAAATTTGAAGAACGCCAGTCCATTCATCGGGCTGGCGTTTCGCTTAATTGTTGTGATATCTACAGAAATAAAGGGGAAAATGCAAACCAGGCTAAAATGAACGTCAGCACTACGCAAACATTCTCAACAACGGCTCCGTGTTTGGTCCCTGTACTCATCAGATTTGCTCTGATACGCAGCTTTAACGGCGGCAAAGGGCGAATCCCCCGGTTAGTCAGCGAATCAGCCAGCAGATGAATCGCATAAGCAGCTCCTCCGGCCACCCATATTTCCGGGCCCTGCTGCTGCGTTGTACTGTACAGCAAGCCGGTCCAAACGGCGGTTCCATACAAGGTATGTGTCAGCCCCCTGTGTGTCAGCGTAGTACATAACATGAGCAGACTGCCTGCAATCAGATTCCACGGGGCAAAAGCATGTCCGTAAAAAACCAGCCCCAGTCCAATGACAAACATCAGCACTTTACGCAGTGATCGTGAAGGCAAAAAGGATACAAGCCCGATCAGTACAGCAAGCAGCAGATTCCAAGGCTTGCTTGGAATGTAGAAATACACAAATACCGCCGCAGGTAAAAGAATCGTCTGCAGCAGCCGAATCAGGCTGCTTGGCAGCGCTTTGGATACCAGCAGTGAATTAGGCTCGTCGATATCGGGCAGCAGTGAGCCGATCAGTGCAACCGTTACCGCCGGAGCCGTGACCGGCATGCCCAGCAGCTGCAGCACTGAAAGGGATACGCCTGTGCCGATAATGAGGTGGGATCTTCCCATCATGGTGCAATAACGTCCTTTCATAGAAATAGGGAACTTATTCGTATTTGATCCCGTATCGATCATACAATGGATTAATAACGAGAACAATAGTTCGTATTTCTTATTTCTGAAAAATTTTTTAGTTTCCGTGAGCGTCATCACACTTCTTTTGATATGAATGATCTATCTTTATTAGTGAAATAAATCACATTAACTTCAAGGCAGACCTTTTACAATTTAAATATAAGCCATTAAAAATGCAGGTAAATCAACAAGATTTACCCAAGGAGGCAATTCTCATGGACGGAAACAAGGAAAAGCTCGTTGTCATTGGTAACGGTATGGCTGGAATCAGCACCGTTGAACAAATTTTAAAGCTGTCTAAACGGTTTGATATTACTGTAATCGGTACAGAGCCCTATCCGAACTACAATCGCATTATGCTCTCATACGTGCTGGAAGGCAGCAAAACGCTGGACGACATCGTGCTGAATGACCTTCACTGGTATGAAGATTATGGCATCACCCTCCATACTGGCACTACAGTTTCCCGCATCGATGCTGAAACTCATGAAGTCATTACAGAAGCAGGAACTCGCGTCCCTTACGACAAAATTATCATTGCAACCGGCTCTAGTTCCTTCATCCTGCCTGTTCCGGGTCATGACAAGCAAGGTGTTGTCGGGTTCCGCGATATTGCGGACTGCAACGTTATGCTGGAAGCAGCCAAACAGTACAAGCGGGCTGCGGTCATCGGCGGTGGACTTCTGGGACTTGAAGCAGCCAAAGGGCTGGTTCAGCTTGGCATGGATGTAACCGTTGTTCATCTGATGGAGGATCTGATGGAGCGCCAGCTGGATTCACAGGCATCGGCCATGCTCAAAGCCGAACTGGAGCGTCAAGGCATTCGCTTCAAAATGGGAGCACAGACAGCAGAATTGCTTGGCGGCGAACGGGTTGAGGGGCTTCGTTTTGCCGATGAATCGGTGCTGAATGTTGATTTTGTAGTTATGGCGGTAGGCATCAAGCCAAATGTCGAGGTCGCTCGTGCAAGCGGCATTGAAGTGAACCGCGGAATTGTTGTGAATGATTACTTGCAAACCTCTATGAAGAATGTGTACTCTGTCGGGGAGTGTACAGAACACCGGGGTGTATGTTACGGCTTGGTGGCCCCTCTGTTTGAGCAAGGCATGATTCTGGCAAAGCATATCTGCGGTGTTGAAACAGCCCCTTATGAAGGCTCGGTTGTATCGACCAAGCTCAAAATTTCGGGTGTAGACGTGTTCTCTACTGGCGAGTTCATTGACAGACCGGAGCATACGGTGATCTCACAGAAAGATGACTGGAAACGAACCTACAAAAAAATTCTGCTGCGTGACAACAAAATGGTCGGTGCCGTACTCTTCGGTGACATCACCGATTCGGCCGAGCTGCAGAAGCTGATCAAAAACCATACGGAAATGACCGAGGAATTATACAGCTCCCTCATGGGTACAGGCTGCGGAGGCCACAAAAAAACAGCCTCTGTTGAAACGATGCCCGAAGACGAAATTGTCTGTGGATGCAACGGGGTAACCAAAGGAGCCATCGTGGATGTAATCACCAATCAGGGACTCACAACGGTCGATGAAATCAAAGCCTGCACTGGTGCAACCCGCTCATGCGGTGGATGTAAGCCGGTCGTGGAACAGATTTTGCAATATGTGCTTGGAGATGGCTTCACAGCCGGAGCCAAACAGGGTATCTGCAGCTGCACCTCACTTGGACGGGATGAGATTGTAGCCGAAATCCGGGAAAAGGGCTTGCAAACGAGTAAAGAGGTTATGAATGTACTGGGCTGGAGTCAACCTGAGGGATGTTCGAAGTGCCGTCCGGCTATCAACTATTATCTGGGCATGATCTATCCGGATACACATGAGGACGAGAAAGAATCCCGTTTTGTGAACGAACGGATGAATGCCAACATTCAAAAAGATGGAACCTACACGGTTGTGCCTCGGATGTATGGCGGGGTAACGACACCGGAAGACCTCAAACGGATTGCTGACGTTTCAGTCAAATACGATATTAAAGCGGTCAAAGTAACCGGCGGTCAGCGGCTCGACCTGATTGGTGTCAAAAAAGAAGACCTGCCTAAAGTCTGGGCGGAGCTGGATATGCCTTCAGGGTATGCTTACGCCAAATCGCTGCGTACCGTCAAAACATGTGTCGGCTCCCAATTCTGCCGCTTCGGCACACAGGATTCCATGGCGATGGGTGCACGGATTGAGCGCAAATTCGAACGTCTCGACCTGCCAGCCAAATTCAAGTATGCTGTTAACGGCTGCCCGCGGAACTGTGCAGAGGCTTGTACGAAGGATATCGGCATTGTCGGCAATGACGGCGGCTGGGAAATCTTCATCGGCGGGAACGGCGGCATCAAGGCGAGACTGGCAGATTCATTGTGCAAAGTCAAAACGGATGAGGAACTTATCGAGCTGTGTGGAGCCATCATGCAATATTACCGGGAAACCGGCAACTATCTGGAGCGTACATCCGAGTGGGTTGAGCGTATGGGTCTTGAACAGATCCGTTCGGTTGTTGTAGATAATCTAGAGGAACGCAAAGCACTGATGGCACGCATCGAGTTTGCTCTGGAGCATGTCGAAGACCCTTGGAAGAAAGCACTTCGGAACGAAGAAGGACAAAGCAAAATGTTCCACGGCATTGAAGTCACGGCCCAACCATAAGCTGCATCACTTACAGACTTGATATTATATAAGAAACTTAACGGAAAATCATAGATAAAGGAGTGGTTTTACCATGACGACCAAACAAACAGGTACGTATTTTCCGGCTGGTACGGTAGATGAGTTCTTGCCCCGTATCGGCAGAGTTGTCGAGATTGAACAGCAACAGCTTGCGGTATTTCGTACTTCGGACGGCACCATCTTTGCTGCTGACAACCATAACCCCCACCCCAAAGGTGGGCCGCTGGCTGAAGGCATCGTTTCCGGGCACTATCTGTATGACCCGCTGTACGATTGGAAAATTGATCTGACAACCGGTCAGGTGCAGGCACCCGACAATGGTCAAGTGAAGATGTACCCCGTCAAGGTGGAGCATGACCAGGTCTGGATCGCTGTATAACGTGAACCAACTGGACGTAAGGATTGAGATTGATGTTGACTAATGGGGGAAACCGTGATGTATACACCAGGTGTTGAAGGAATTATTGAAGCTGCCGTTAAAAAAAGAGACCAGATGAACGCAAGCCTTCCCAGATATATGGTCGCTGCCTTGATGGCAGGCGCATATGTAGGGCTGGGCATCATCTTGATTTTCAGTATCGGGGCTCCGCTGCTCGCCGCCCATTCGCCGCTGCAAACGATGCTGATGGGTATGTCCTTCGGACTCGCGCTGACACTTGTTATCTTTGCCGGGTCGGAGCTGTTCACAGGGAATAACATGTTTTTCACGATGAGCACCCTGGCTGGACGAACAACCGTGAAGGATACGCTCAAAAACTGGGGACTTGTCTTCATCGGCAACCTGATCGGTGCCGTACTGCTCAGCCTGCTGATTGTTGGCAGCGGCCTCTTCAAAACAGCCGCACCCGAGCATCTGCTGTTTGTTGTATCTGCCAAAAAGATGGCTGCACCCGTATCCGAGCTGTTCTTCCGCGGCATTCTCTGTAACTGGCTTGTATGTCTGGCGATCTGGATGGCTGCGCGCTCCAAAGAGGATATCGCCAAGCTTGTGCTCATCTGGTGGTGTCTGTACGCCTTTATTGCAAGCGGATATGAGCACAGCGTAGCCAATATGACTTTGCTGTCGCTGGCCTGGCTGCTGCCGAATCACCCGGATACGATCTCTTTGGCTGGCTGGTTCCACAACATGATTCCGGTTACCCTTGGCAACATTATCGGCGGAGCTTTGTTTGTAGGCATGGCTTACTGGTACACTTCACCGGTACGCAAAAAAGCGTAAACCGTACTTCAAGGTTAGGATACAACATGATACCTATTATCTTCTCGTTTGCCGCGAGGCGTACTGAACCTGTTCAGTATGTCTCGCGGTTTTTAATCTGCATTTTACAAATTTACAAAGGGTGCATACATCTTTAATCTCCGGTTAACATAACAGCAGTATAGTCGGTGTATATACTACCTAAACTTGCAAAGGATGATCACTATCTATGGGTATTCATACGTACTTCCGTTCACTGAACGATCTCGAGCGTATTATTCGCACCCCTGGCAAATTCAAGTTCGAAGAGCATTGTGTATCCGCCCATTCCTGGAAAGTTGTGCAGTATGCCAAAACGTTGGCTGACATTGAAGAACAGCAGGGCGTAAGCATAGACTGGAAAAAGCTGTACGAAATCACGAGCAGCCACGATTACGGTGAAATTTTCATCGGTGATATCAAAACACCTGTCAAACATTATTCACTTGAGCTTCGTTCCATGCTGCAGCAAGTAGAAGAAGGCATGGTCTCTCATTTTATTAATGAGAATATCCCGGAAGAGTTTCAGGACATTTTCCGCAGACAGCTTCGCGAAGGCAAAGACAACTCCGTGGAAGGGTTAATCCTTGAGGTGGCCGACAAGATGGATCAGGTCTATGAAGCATTTGCAGAGCTGCAGCGGGGCAATACGGAAAAAGAATTTATCGTCATGTACCGCTACGCACTGATCAAGATCAAAAATATCGACCTCCACTGTGTCCGGTATTTCCTGAACCACATCCTGCCCGACATTATCGAAGAAGGGAATCGTTCCCCGTTTGATATCCGCAAAATAACCGAAGAAGCGTTACAGCAATAATGAAGCTCAGCCCATCTGGATTGATTGGATCCATGGACAAGAGCTTTTTTTATTTCAGCTGCTGACGATATTCACTCGGATACAGACCCGTTTTGTTTTTGAAAATTCTGCTGAAATAATGGGAATCGGCGTACCCTACTGCCCCGCCAATCGTCTTGATATCCATGTGCTCATATGCCGCAAGCATGCGCTTGGCCTCATTGATGCGAAGACCCGTCAAGTATTTCAAGGGTGTCTCCCCTGTTACCTTTTTAAAACATTTGCCCAGGTAATCTACACTGAAATGCATCTGGGCCGCCATGTCCTGCAGCGTAATTTCATGCATATAATTTTGTTTGAGATACAGCTTGACGGCTTCCGCAATATCTTCCGTTTTCACCTGATCATCCAGTACAGCACTCACATGAGACAGGGAATCCGCCGCACTTCCCAGCTTCAATTCCATCGTATCCAGCAGGGTACGAAGCTGTTCCTCCGCCAGCGGTTTGAGCAGGTAGTCTTCCACTTTATAGTGAATGGCCTGCCGTGCATATTCGAACTCATGATACCCGCTAAGAATGACAATTTTAACGTGAGGATAGGCAAAATATAAGTACTTAGCCAGTTCAAGCCCGTTCATTACGGGCATCTGAATATCCGTAATCACCAGATCTGGCACCTTTTGCTCAATTAGCTGCAGCGCTTCCTGACCGTTTCTCGCCTCCCCGATGACTTCAAACCGCGTATTCAGCTCTTTGAACTTACGGGAGACGTTGCGACGAATTAACGCCTCATCTTCTACTATAATTGTTCTGTATGTTCTCTGCATATTCATATGTTCCCCCCCTGCTCCTTTCGAATGGAACCCCCGATACAAATGCTTACACCACCGGTTGCTTTGTTTTCGATACACATCCTGGCTGCCGGACCGTACCATAACTTCAAGCGGGCCCATATATTTTTGAGTCCCATCCCGTTAATCTCCAGCTCAGGCATGCGATCCACATTCTGAAGTTTGTTGATATAGAGTTCAATGTGTTTCAGCGCTTCGGGCTCCATCCCCGGGCCGTTATCTTCGACATGAATCTGCCACGTCTCCTGTTTGATATCCAGCTCACCCGTGATATGCAGCTTCCAAGGCAGTGTATCACCGAGGCCGTATTTCATTGCGTTTTCAAGTAATGGCTGAATGATCAGCATCGGAATCCGAATATGCTTCATTTCATCAGGGATGGATAATTTATAGTGCAGATCATCCTCAAAGCGAATTTTCATACATTCGAGATAGCGCTCACAATATTCAAGCTCCTGAGATAACGAGACACCGCTCTGGCCCGGAGCAGAGATATAACGAAGCATGGATGCAATGTGACCACAGAATGCCACAATCTGCCGGTTCATGCCCTCCTCTGCCATAATGCTTATATTTGTAATGTTATTGTATAGAAAATGCGGATTCATCTGTGACTGGAGTGCCAGCAGTCTCGCCTCGGTTTCTCGCGATTTGATCGCCATCTGGTCGTGAAAAGACTGCACCAGCTGCTGATTCAGCCGGATGAACGTATCATTCAGCTCCGCCATCTCGCGAATCGAGCCGGGATGCTCCAGCTTGAACAGCAGCTGACCTGAATCCTGACCTGACATCAGATCATTTTCGCCGGTTTTCTGAATAATTCGCTGCAAGCGATGAAGCGGCAGGGTGACCCTTTTCGAAATCAGATACGAAAGCATTAAAATAATGATCAGGGTAGCCAGTGTAGCGCCTGCAAAGATCAAAGCCATCCGGTTCAGATTCGCAAAAAGAGAATATTTGGACTGCATGACAACAACAGTCCAGCCGGTTTCCTGCGACGTCATATAGGTCATCATCTGTTTGGAATCGTTAAGAGCATAGGTAACCTCCTGCATTGTTTCAGGCGGGGAGGTACGATGCTGAATCAGCTTCATCTCTTCTGCATAACCAGCTGGAGCATCAGCAGCAGGTGGAGCTGCGGGAAGCGGATATAACAATGCATCCCGCTCATCCAGCACATAGATTCGAAGCTCCTGATTACTCGCCTGCAGCTCATTCAAATGCTGGAATAAATCATCCGCACGCTGCAAAATCTCGACCACACCCTGACTGACATAATTGCCATCCTTATATACTCGAGTAAGAGAAATGTAAGGCTCATCCCTTTTACCCTCTCCCGTAGGCATCGGCAACGCTTCGCCCTGCAGCAGACGAATAACACGCCAGCCGCTCCGCTCCCACGTTTCCTTATACCAGGGACGCTGCTTCAAATCTACCGGCAGTTGACCGTTAAATACCCCGGCCCCCAGCATTTTTCCATTCACATCGTAGATGTTAGCCTGTTTGGCTGTATTCGAGCTGCTAATGATCGCCAAAATGACGTCAATCAGTGTTGTTGTATCCTTATACAGCGCCGGGTCATTTAACATCGTCTGTTCAGCCCCCTCCGCAGGTGCGAGATAATGGCTGAAATGCTCCTTGACCAGATTGGAATATACGATGTTCATGGAGAAATTATTCATTTTCACAACTTCCTGATCCAGATGTCCAACGATAGATAAACCCAGTTGTTTCTGCTGCTCTTCACTCCGCTGGCGAATATCACTCGCGAGAAAAACATATAACAGCCCTGCCACAATAAGAGAAAAAATAATGAATACAGCTGAATAATAAGCAAACAAACTTTGCTGCAGTGTTCTGAACCGATAGCGCATTCCATACCTCCGTCTTTGTTCATCCTTCAATACTTCAATCTTCTTTTGCGTTTCTACGATGGCTTCGAAAATGTCCACCCATAAGAACGCTTTTGTCTATTGAGCCCCTTTGGTATTCCAAGTAAAGTTATCCACATAAGAATACGCTTACATAAAGCGTTTACGCAAGTCATAATATGATCGAATTTTAGGGAGGTTTCAAAATGAGAAAACGATTTCTTTTTTCGCTGACAAGTATGCTGCTTCTCTCCACCCTGCTCATGGCCGGCTGCAGCTCGGAGAAAAGTGCAGAAGGTAATGGCAAGGTCACGCTGACCTTTGGCACGAGCCAATCCGGTATTCCTCGAACGGGTATTATGCAAACGATGGCGAAGCAATACGAGCAGGAAACCGGCGTCAAAATTGATTTTCAGGTGGTGCCTGACGCGCAGTGGCGTGATCTGATCAAGGTAAAGCTATCCTCTGGTGAAGCTCCGGATATTTTCAATGTGGATGTTGATCCGCTGAGCATGCCAGCCAATGTCAGACCAGAGGAAAATGCCATTGATCTGACCAATGAGGAGTTTACAGGCCGGATGTCGGAAGAGATTCTGCCTACTGTAAGTCATAATGACAAGGTATACGGGGTTTCTTTTGCTCCTACGAAAATCTGGTATGTGTACTATAACAAACGTATCTTTGCTGATCTCGGTATTGAGCCGCCTACCAACTATGCCGAATTCAAAGCGATCAGCCAGAAAATCAAGGATAAAGACATCATTCCATTCTATCAAGCTCCGGCGAGCGGCTGGTACCAGGTGCTACCATTGTTCGAAACCGGGCCGAATTATGAGCAAAAGGCCGCAGGGACCTATGAGAAGCTTAATAATAATGAGATGAAGGTCGCTGATCTGACACAACTGAAAACGGTGATTGAACAATTAAAGGAATTTGCAGATCTCGGCTATTTCGGCAAAGACTTTTTATCCAATACGGTAGAAGCAGGCATTGAAGCCTTTGGTCAGGAAAAAGCAGCGATGCTGCTGCGGGTGCCAGGTACGGAAAAGGAAGTTGCCGAAGCTTATCCGGCAATGAAGGACAATATGGGATTCTTCGTCATGCCATGGGGAGACAATCAGACGATTGGCGTCAATCCTGGCGGTTCAGCTGCCATGTTTGGCAATAAAAACAGTAAACATCCCGAAGAAGTTTTGAAATTTTTCCGGTGGATTACCGAGCATGATCATCTGCAGCAGGTATTTGACGGAGGCGAAGGTAATCTGACAATTTGCTGGCCGGAGATCGAACCGAAACTGACCCAGGACTATATTGATTACGAGAAGCAGCATGAGAAAGGTACGGTCATGCAGGCTGCTGTGAAATATATTGATCCACAGTGGATGGACATTGGCAAAGACTTGTCAGGCATGTTTGCCGGAGCGATGACCCCGGAGCAAATTTTGCAAAATATTGATAAACGACGTGCCGAGCAAGCCAAGGTGCTGAAGGACGAGAAGTGGCAGTAACAAGCAACAGATACTTTATATCAGGCGGGCGCTGCCCGCTTGTTCATTTACACAGGAAGGACTGGTGTTACGGGTTATGAATGCGAACAAAATCTATCCCTGGTATTTCTCATCCGGCGCGATTCTATTATATCTGCTGTTCATCGTCGCTCCTGCTCTGCTCGGCATTTATTATTCCTTTACCGATTGGAACAGCTATAGTTCAGAGAAAAATTTTATCGGTCTGGAGCATTTCCGCACCATTCTCACAGGTGATCCAACCTATCTGCTATTTATTAAAAATACAGTGCTGTTTACGCTGGTTACCTCCATCGCAAAAACCGTTCTCGGTTTGTTCCTTGCCCTGCTGCTGGTTAGCGGTGTCAAAGCCGCAAATTGGCATCGAATGATCATCTTTTCACCACAAGTATTGTCTTTTCTGATTGTAGGTCTGGTGTTCAAAAGTCTGCTTGATCCAAACAACGGGTTCGTTAATGTGACCCTGCGCTCCATCGGCCTGGATGTACTTGCCCAGAACTGGCTGGGCTCGCTCACCTGGGCCATGCCATCCATCATGGCTGTGGATACCTGGAAAGGCATGGGGTATATTATGGTGCTGTTTATCGCGGGACTGCTCGCTATTCCACGGGATTACTATGAAGCTGCATCAATAGATGGTGCGGGCTTTATGCAAAAGCTGTTTCGTATTACTATCCCGATGCTGATGCCCACCATCACCATTGCCACAGTGCTTAATATTACGTATGGTTTGCGTGTCTTTGACGCGGTATATGTGCTGACCAACGGGGGGCCGGGCAACGCTACAGATGTGATTAACACAGCCGTTTATTCCTCTTTTGCCAAAGGGTACTGGGGACTCGGGAGTGCCCTGTCTACCATTCTCTTTGTCATCATGGCGATGATCTCGTTTTTTATCATTCGTTTGATGAACCGAAAGGTGGAATACTGATATGCAATTTCGAAAAAAGCTGGCTGCTCTGTCGTTGAATGTACTGGCCTGGCTATTAAGTCTGGTCGTACTGATTCCATTTGCCGTCATCCTGTTAAATTCATTCAAGTCAGACGCGGAAGCCAAGGTGCTCAAGCTTACCCTTCCCGAGAAATTTGTGTTTGAAAATTATAAAATCGTCTATGAGCAGGGACACTTGGGAGGTTCCTTTTTTAACAGTCTGCTGCACTCCGGTGCCTCATCTCTGCTGCTGGTATTTGTCGTGGCGTTCTCTGCGTTCACGTTATCCCGCAATCATTCCAGGCTCAGCAAGTTCCTGTACTTCTTTCTGATTCTGGGCATTACGCTGCCGCTGAATTACATTCCGCTCATGGAAGTCATGAAATCATTAGGTATGATCAACTCTCACCTGGGCATGATTCTGCTCTATACCGCGATGGGAATTCCGATCTCCCTGTTCATCACCTATGCATTTGTCGGCAACATTCCGAAAGAGCTGGATGAAGCGGCAATCATGGATGGATGCAGCGGAATCAAGCTATTCCTTCGAATTATCGTGCCTTTATTGACTTCGGTGCTGGTGACTGTATTTGTTCTGAATTTTCTGAGTGTCTGGAATGAGTTCACTGCGCCGCTCTATATGCTAAACACGGTGGAGATGTGGCCTATGACTCTGGCTGTTTATAACTTCTTCGGACAATTCAGTGCCAAATGGAATCTGGTCAGTGCCGATATCGTGCTCACCTCGCTGCCCGTGCTGATCGTATTCCTCATTGGACAGAAATACATTGTAGGAGGTCTGACCTCTGGTGCAGTGAAGGGTTAGGCTGATTCAAATATCTGACACAAGATAAGAGTTACCAGCTTATTTTTACAAAAAAGCCCTCGTCTGAACGACATGTACACCGTTTTGATTTCAACGGGTTACATGCATCAGACGAGAGCTGTCTTGATTACGATAACGATATAATCATACTAATCATGCGCCAGTCCACCTACATCGGGAGGTGAGGCGATATCGTTGCTCTGCTCCAGTGACTTGATCATTTTCAGACGTGATGTGACAAGTGCAATCAGAATGACGAACAGACCTGCAATGATAAACAGCAAGGCTATGCCTCGGCCCGGCCCCGTTCCGATAATCTGACCTACGGAGGAAGCCAGCGCTCCCCCCTCCACCATCAGTGGATTAAATACGTGGTCTGCTAAAAATCCAGCCAGGCTGTAAGCGATAATAAAGCCGAGTTGTGACAGAATGCCGATGATGCCCCACACCCTGCCCTGCTTTTCATTGGCAATATTGTTTCTCACCAATACATCAGCGCTCATATTAACAAATGGCAGTGAGGAAAGAAACAGAAAGCCTGCAAAGATGATAAAGTAAATATTTGTCGAAACGCCCAGCAGCGAGAACGCCAGACCACACATGATCAGCCCTGCCACCAGCACACTTGCATATTTTTTGGTCATTGTAAATATACCGATGCACAAGCTGCTGATCAGCATACCTATAGCACTGACGGATTGAAACGTTCCAAGGGTTTTCGCATCTGTAAACGACAGCAGCATCGGACCAATAAGGGTCTCCAGAAAACCGAGATAGAAGGTAACCAGGGAGATAATAATGACAAGCAGCAGCACGCCCTTGTTGGTAACCACCTCTGTCCAGCCTTCTTTAATATCGGTCATCCAGTTATGCTTTTCTTTGTCTTCACGCTCCACCTTCATGCTCTTGCGAATGACCAGCACGGCCAGAATCGCAATTAGAAAAGTCGCGATATTAATCATCATAATCACTTCAATCGTTGTCACACTAAGCAGAATACCTGCAATAATCGGTGAAAATAAAAACTTGGAGGATTCCGCGAGCTGTACGAGTCCGCTGCCTTTGGAGAACTGTTCCTTATCCAGAAGGTCTGTCGCTGACGCCTTATATGCCGGACTTTGCAGTGCCGAGAATACAGAGCTGAAGGCCACCCCCACATAAATATGCCATAGCTGAATATCCCCTGTTAGCATGATCGACAGGATAAAAACCAGCCCCGCAGCAGAGCCCAGATCCCCGATAATCATCATTGTGCGCCGGTCAAACCGGTCTGCAAGCACCCCGCCAATCGGACGAAGCAGAATGTTTGGCAGAAATGTAAACAAGGTAATCAGGGCCACGCTGGTAGCCGTATTTGTTTTTTCAAAGGCATATACCCCCAGGGAGAACGCGGTAAGTCCGATACCAATCATCGAGATCAGTTGACCGATCCAGACAATCAGAAATTTCCCAAATGATTTATGAACAGTTTGTTCCATAGATAATCCCCTTTCGAAGCTAAGCCTGATGTGGGAAATACAGTTCTGTTACATAGGCAAAGCTACCGTGCTCAGCGCCCAGAACCCGTTCCATAATGTGACTGAATGCTTTAACCTTCGTCCGAAACTCTCCTTCTTCCCATTGAAAGATACCCTGATCCAGCAGAAATTGTGAAGACACCAGTAAAAACTCAATGCTCTCTAGCGGAGCCGGAGTATGAAACACGCCTTCCTGAATACCCTGCTCCACCACTTTCGCCAGAATAGGACTTAGACGAATAACCGTTTCAACCAGACTTTTCTGATGCATTTCAACGTTCTGTACACTGTGCAGCTGCTCAATCACCCCAAGCTTTCGATCATCAGGCTCATTTTGAGTGACTATGATGCGGAAAATTTTCTCATGCGCACTAAGCTCCGGATCAGCAACTACACGTCTTGCCGCAGCCTCACCGCTCATAATAAAACGCATGACAATGTCATGCATGACCTCCTCCTTGGACTGGAAGTAATAATAAAATGTTCCCTTCGCAATATCACAAGCCTGGAGGATATCCATGATTGTTGCCTTGTTATACCCTTTGGTCACAAACAGAATTTCGGCCGCATCCAAAATTTCGTTCCTGCGCTCCTCCGGATTTTTCATCAATCTCATATACTGTCCTCCAATACTTCTCGACCGACTGTCGGTCTATTCTAGTCATGATGGACCCGTTTTAGAACCCCATCTCAGTTAACCATTGTGCCAAGCGACTTTCTCTCGCCTTCAAATCCTGCTTGTGCTTGTCATATTTCCCGATCCTTTTGTCCGCAACCAGATGACCATCCATCATAAACAGCACTCGCTCCGAGCGGGCCGCAACCTTGACATCATGAGTAACAAGCAGAATGGTTGTGCCTGCCGCATTAATATCCCCCAGAATATCCATGATTTCATGTGTTGATTTGGAATTCAGTGCCCCGGTTGGTTCATCACCGAACAGAATATCCGGGTTGTTGATAAGTGCCCGGCAGATGGCGATCCGTTGCAGCTGTCCGCCTGAAGCCTGGGTAATATTATGCTCAGCCAGCCCGTCAATGCCCATTTTTTTCATCAATGACATGGCACGAGTATTAATGGTGTCTCTATTACTGTTTTTGGCCAGATACGCCGAGAGTATGATGTTGTCTAGCAGATTTAAATTTTTGAGCAGATGGATATTTTGAAAAATAAAGCCCATCTTGGTCAGCCGCAGACTTGCCAGCTCCTTCTCGGGAAATGCCGAGATTTGTTTGCCGTTGAAATAAACACTGCCTGTGCTAATCTGATCCATTCCGCTAATGTTATAGAGCAAAGTAGATTTTCCCGAGCCGGACGGGCCCATAATGGACACAAACTCTCCCTTTTTCAGCTGCAGATTGATATCCTTGAGAATACGCTGTTCCCCATTCTCGCCCATAGCTACGGATTTATTCACTTCTCTGGCTTCAAGTATCGTTGTCATGGTTATGCCTCCCTATTCCACAATCATTTTCGAAATGCTGGTTTCCCGAATCGACTGAATGCTGATCCAGGATGTAATGATAATTGTTCCTGCCAGGAGTAATGGACATAATACATATGCCTGCACCGGATCAATAACAAACACAATGTTGGAAGCTCCAAATGATGACATAATGCCACTAACAAGCTTGGGCCCAAGCGTATTGGAGAGGATGGTGCCTACAGCCACACCTACGATTAGAATGGCAAGTGACATCACAACATACTTCAGCTTGATCTTTGATAAGGCAAATCCAAGACTTCGCAGGACGGCGATATCATTGTTATCCTTGGCAACCAGCATCTGCAGAAACAGAGAGGTAATGAGGATGGATATAAATACACCTATCGCAAGAGCCAGTGTGGTGACCAGCTTCAATTGCTGAATTGTACCGCCAAGCGTCTGATGTAAATATCCTTGAAGATCTGTAACTCTCGCAGGTGAAAAATCCTTCTCATATGCTGCAACCTTGGCAGCCATGAGACTCCGGTCCTTCAGATCCAGACTGACGACATACCACAGTACACTATCTTTGTTATAAGGCAGAAGAGCCTTCGCTGTTTTGCCGCCATTCGTTACATCCTGGTAGATACCGCTGACCGTCATCACCTGATCTTTGCCATCCACCTGCAGGGTCAGTTGATCCCCTGTTTTGAGTTTGAGCTCACTGCTGTTTGCATCGGAAAGAGCAATCTGCCGATCTGTTGCCGGTGCATTCCCGCTGAGATAAGACAACGGAAAGATACTGAAATCTCCGCTTTCCACACTCAAATTATCATAGCTGCCTTCAGCATTACGGATCTTGAACTGACTTGTGACGAGAGGCGAATATGCTTTGACATCCCCGTCGTTTTTAATCTGGTTAATCAGGTTGGCGTAACGCTGCTCAATATCATCGGTATGCCTGAGATCAATTCGAATGTCACTTTGCCCGACACCCATATAGGAAATAAAGCTTGGCGCCTGAAGTGTATTCAAAAAGTTAATTGGCACAATCATAATAAAAGAGCTGACAATGAACACAAACAATAACAACCGGAACATTTTGACACGCTGCATCACTTCCTTGAGTCCAAGAAATACAGGTACGGAGGACCAGCGATTACGTGACAGGCTTAATCGGTTCCGAATGATCTGTGTATCCCCCAAGCTTCCGGTACGAAGGGCTTCCACAGCCGATATGGAACGAAAACGTCGCAGCACCGCTCGGCAAAACAGGACCACCATCGTGAAGATTACTGCCGCCGCAAGCAGAGGCACTGCAAAATGCAGCAGCGTTGCTGGTGCTTTCCCCATATATAACATGATATTGGAAACGAATAGTTTGTTTACTCCGAGTGAAGCCACATATCCCAGCACCGAGGCTACCCCGGCCATAAACACATACTTGACCAGATAGAGCCGCTTAATATCTTTTTCCGCGATACCGATCGCTTTCATCACACTAATCTCGCGGTAGTCCTCTTCAATAGTCGCCAGCATCGTGAACCGAATACATAACATGGCAATCAGGATCAGTACGAGACTCACGAGTATAATCACGGCTGCGATAATCCCGTCTGTCATGGCATTGAGTACCTGGAATAGACCATAAGTCACCACTGGACCCGCGTTAGGCAGCCCGGCATTTTGATAGGCTTGCGTGAACTCACTGGTCTTGGAAGGATCATTCAGACGGAATTCAATCAGATATTCCATCTCTCCAACACCCTGCTTCAATTCCTGCCAATCATTCGGGCTGACGATAAAACGCTTCGAGTGCACAACAGACGGATTCATCTGTGCATCACGCACAAAATCAACAATGGTGTAGGCACGCTCAAATGCCCCATTATCGATTCGAACTTTGTCACCGATCTTTAATTGGTTTTGCTGCAAATAATACACAGGCACAGCAATCTCACCATCCAGAACCTGAATGATCTCACTATTCAGATTCAGCAGATAGTCGAATTGCTGATTTTGTGTAACCAGGTCAATGTCCATGACCGTATTTTTCTCCGACTCCGCACCAAGGTAGAGATTGGCTCCATCAATATTCACCATCTCGACAATCTGGTGCTGCTCAACCAGCGCATTACCCTCGGCCCATTGATTCACTTTAGCCTGATCCAATTCCCCAGAGTGCATTTGCACAAAATGCGGTGTTTTGGATTCAGAGAATAAATATTGGATGGAGCTTGTGAGCTCCATAATCATCCGCGAACCGGAAGATACCAGTAGGGCAGCAAGCAGTACAAAAATAAACAGCGCGGCTGTAATTCCTTTTTTCCTCATTAAATCGTTTCTCAGCATTCGTAGCAGCATAAACTAACATGGCTCCTCTCATCTACTTAGGTTGTTCTCAGTCATCTGGAGCTGCTCGTTAATTCAAGGATTGCAAGAAAATCGTTAAGTAACATTCTTTTTCAAGCTGTTATGAGAAGAGAAAACGGTGCTTTCAAAGGATGTCTGGTATCACCCCTTCATTGAATATGATTGGAACTTTTTGTTTTTTATGCTAATCTATGTAGTTACCCAAATTATATATTCTCTCTAGTAATTGTCAATTATAAATAGCGATGCGTTGAAGATCATTCTTTAGACTTGACAACTCGTTTTAATGTAACTATCTTGGTTACATGGAGTCATATTTTGGAGGAGGAAAATAAATGAAAATGTTAGTTACAGGTGCAACAGGTCATCTTGGTTCACTCGTTGTTGAAGCGCTGCTGAGAACAAATGCTGCCGCAGATCTGGCGGTAAGTGTACGTTCACCGGAAAAAGCAGAAGCATTGCGCTCCCAGGGCGTAGACGTTCGGCAAGGTGATTTCGATCAGCCTGAAACGTTAGCAAAAGCCTTCGCCGGCGTTGACCGTCTGCTGCTCATCTCCACAGATGGAGATAACGAGACACGGATTCGTCAGCACCAGAATGCTATTCATGCCGCGAAACAAGCAGGCGTTGGTTTTATTGCTTATACCAGTGTGGTCAATCCAGAACATAACCCGCTCTCTCTGGCCGAGGTACACCGAAAAACAGAACAGGCTATTCGCGAATCCGGCATCCCTTATACATTCCTGCGCAACAACTGGTACCTTGAAAACGAGGCTGGCAGTGCGCAGGCCGTAATACATGGTGCGCCTTGGGTGCATGCCACCAATGACAGTCAGGTTGGCTGGGCTACCCGCCGTGATTATGCGGAAGCCGCTGCTGCTGTGCTTGCAGGTGAAGGACATGAGAACAAGGTCTATGAATTATCTGGCAAGCTGCGCACACAAGCTGAGCTTGCTGCGATTGCAGGTGAAGTGCTTGGACAGGAAGTTCATGTACAAAATGTAGACGATGCTGCTTATGCGGACATTATGAAAGGTGCGGGACTGCCAGACTTTGTAGTATCCATGCTGGTTGATATGCAAGCTGCCATCCGCCAAGGTGCGCTCGCTGTTGAAAGTGATGCACTGGAAACTTTGCTCGGCCGTCCGGCTCAACCGTTAAGTGAAGGTTTTAAAGCTATTCTTGGCAAATAAATCAGACCTGCTTTGAGCTGCTTGCAGCCCGATGCTAAGGTATCGGCATTCAAAAAAAGGGTTGTTCCATACGTCATAAGTTGACGGGGAACAACCCTTTCGCTTGCTTGCTTTATGTTGAATGCTGCTTTCATCGAACAGCATCTGGTCTATGATTTTATCTAGCTATCGGCTTGATCCTGCTCAATATAACGTGCTGGAATAACATCAGCCAGCCAAATATTTTCATTGCCATGGTAAAAGAGGATACCCTCACGTGCGGCCTGTCCGGCCTTCACTCGCAGTATAGCTGGCTGATCGTCACGCCTCTGTCCGACCTTGTGTGCCGTTTCCATATCAGCAGACAGATGTACATATTGTCGCTGCCGTGGCTGTAAACCATGCTCCATAATAGAGCACACGGCACGTACAGGTGTACCGTGGTACAACAGCTCCGGAGGCTGAGCAGCCAATTTGATTATTTTCTGCGGAGTGGAGTGACCATAAAGCGCACGAATTCGGCCTGCATGGATTTCATGCCGCTTTTTCTCCGAAATTGCAATCATTCGTTCCAGATCATTTTCCGTAACGTCACGCCACTGCGGACTTTCGTGCAGAGCGATGAGCAGTTGCGAAATTTCAACCCATCCTTCTTCATGCAACTCAAGCTCGTATTCCCATGGGGCATGTCGCAAAGCATAGGAAAGCTCTCTGCTTAATTTCATGTAGTCCATAACATGCATCTCCCCACTTTATTGCTGAACTGCGGCCAGAATCTCCTGGATATTGCGACCCAGCGCTTCGTAATCCTTCTGTACAAATTGAACATGCCCGTTAATCCCGCGATGAATTATGGTGTTCATCACTGGATGAGTCTCTTCATTTGATGCGACACGGATCAGATCATCCACAAAATCAACGGCCTGCTGTTCACTGTATTTAAATGGCTTGATCAGCATTCGAATGCTCAGCGCATGAGCCTGCGGTTCAGCCAGTCGATCCCGATGAGTGATGCTGTATACTGCGCCAAAACCAAAAGCAGCAAGCACCTGACGCTGCAGTTCGGTCGTCTCTTGAAGCGGTGTACCGATAAGTTCACAAACCTGATTCACCATCTGCTCCAGTTCATGAGCTGCAGCTGCCAAAATAGCGTCATTCTCAAACGCATCAGTCCTGAACTGTTTCATATCTTCCTCATTTTCAAGTTCTTTCTTCTCTTTTTGTTTCCCTAGTTCTTTCTTATCTTTTTGTTTCCCTAGTTCTTTCATAGTCTCATCTCCGTTCCATCTCCTGCTAGATTCCAGCTTTCTTTTCTCGCTTAAAAAGGAGTGAATAACCCTTTTTCCAATGACTCCCCATTTACAGATTCTAATATAATATAGAAGATATCTTTACTCTCCAAATCCCAAGCCACCTTAGGCTTATTTACTCCACCATGCTTTCCTAATGCATAATTTAAACCAGAACCTTTAACACCACTAGCATCACCGATACGTACATTAACTCTACTATAAACTAGTTTAGAGCTAATCGCATCATCTTTACCCGTTCCCTCAGTACCTTTCGAATTATCCTTCGGTTTATTCGGATTCTCCTCTGGTTTGTTCGTATTGGCCTGCGGTTCACCTTTGTCTTTTTTCTTCGTTGACGGCTTCCAGGTATTCACTTCATTTGGTGTTTCATTCGTTTTTGCATTCGTCTTGG